>JAFJUR010000019.1 GCA_017859995.1 Holophagaceae bacterium
TGGAAGAGACCGCCGGCTAGATGGTCAGGGCTCCATCCCCTCGCGCCGCACGGTGCCAGGCAGGTTGCGCTCCACGATGGCCGCGGTGCCCCGGGCCACCAGCCGCCCCCGGTTCCGCACCTCGATGACCAGGGTCTCCGGCCCTGTCCAGGCACCGGGCACCTGGGCCTTGACCAGGAAGGATCTGGCCTGGGCCACTGGGATGACCTCGCCGACCACCGGCGTGAACCCCGATCCGCCCTTGGCGATGGGGCGACCCGGACGCAGCGTGGCCACGGCCGCCGGGGCGGCCCGCCAGAAGCGGAAGGTGGGCCGGGCCCCCTTGGGCAGGCCGCTCAGGGTGAACTGGGCCTCGAGCCGGGTCCGGAACGGTGGGTCGCCCGGGCGGGGCTCCACGCCGGGCCCGAGGGTGACCTGGGCCGAGGCCGTGACGACCTGCACGGGCGGGGCGGCGATCAGCCCGGTGGCGGCGAGGAGGAAGGCGAGCAGGCGCATGGTCCACCTTGGGAGGAGGCCTCCAGCATAGGCCCCCCCAGCCACTGGTCCAGGGGCCAGACGAGCAGGGCGGCCAGGAGGCCCGCCAGCACGTCATCCAGCACCACGCCCCAGCCGCCGGGCAGGCGCTGGGCGTGATCCACGGGGCCCGGCTTCCAGATGTCGAAGAGCCGGAACAGCATGAAGGGCGCCACCAGCCGCGCGGTCCACAGCGACCAGGGCTGCGGCTGGAGCGTGGCCGTGAACAGGAGGGGCGTGAGCGCGAACCAGAGGCCCGCCCATTCGTCGATCACGATGAAGGAGGGATCCTTGTGGCCGGTCTCCTCCACCACCCGCTGGGCGGCCCAGACGGCCAGCAGCGTCAGCAGGAGGGGCGCCGCCAGCAGCGCCCAGGGCGCGAGGGGGCTGCCCGTGCGCCGCAGCCCGGCCACCAGCAGCAGCCAGGCTGCGAGCCCCGCCAGGCTGCCCCAGGTGCCTGGCGCGGGGCGGAGGTGGCCGCTGCCGAACCCCGTGGCGAGCCACCAGGCCAGCCGCGGGGCTAGGCGCGGAGCCTTGCGCTCAGTCTCATTGGCGGCGGATGCCATGGTGTCTCCGGGTGAATGTCAGCGTGGCTCAGACGTGCCGCAGGGCTTCCACGATGCGAAGCCGCGCGGCCTTCAGGCCCGGGAAGAGGGCGCTCACCTGGATCGTCGCCTGGAGGCCCGCGGCCACGATGGCGTAGACCAGCGGCACGAAGTGGATGTTCAGCTCGTAGCCGTGGCTGGTGCCCGGCGGGGCGGGCATCTGCAGGTGCAGGGCGTTCAGCCCGGCGCGGAGCAGCAGCGTGACGGCCAGGCCCAGCGCGCTGCCCAGCAGCCCGAGGAAGGCGCCCTCCCACTGCAAGAGCCTCAGCAGCTGTCCGGGCTGGAGGCCCATGGCCCGCAGCACGCCGAACTCGCGCACCCGCTCCATCACCGACATCAGCAGCGTGTTGGCGGTGGCCAGCAGCACCACCAGGAAGAGCACCAGGCCCATGAAGCCGAAGATGGCGAAGTAGAGCAGCTTCACCTGCCGGTAGAAGGAGGCCAGCTCGAACCAGGGCTTCACGCTGGTTTCGGCCAGCAGGGCCTGGATCCGCGCCTGCTCCGCGGCAGTGTCCCCGGGCCGGCGGAGCACCACCGAGAGCCTCGACCGGGCCGGGCCGGCGTCCAGCAGCTGGCTGGCGGTGGCGAGGCTCACCGTGAGGAAGCGGTCGTTCAGCTCGCGGAGGCCCAGGTCCTGGAGGCCCACCACGTCGACATCCACGGCGTTGAGCGCGCCGTCTTTCGTGGTGGACATCAGGGTGAGGGAGCTGCCCACGGAGGCGCCCAGGGCGCGGGCCAGGCCGGTGCCGAGGATCACCTCGCGGAGGGAAGGATCCGGGGACAGCCAGCGGGAGCCCGCGCCGCCGGCGGCGCGGGCTCCGCCCGTCAGCGCCTCGGTGGTCGCCATGTGCTTCGGCTCGAGGACGGGGTCGACGGCGGTGCCGAGGAAGGCCACGCTCTTCGCGCCGCTGGAGAGCAGGCCCATGAACTGGATGCGGGGGAGCACCTCCGCCACGGCGGGGTCTGTGCGGAGCCGCGCCGCCAGGGCCTCGCCGTCGGGCAGAGACTTCTCCAGGCTCTGGGCTTCGTCGCCCTCTGCGGCGCCCGGCGGCAGCACCTGGAGGTGGCCGAGCCCGCCCCGGATGGCGGCGTCGGAAAGGCCCTGGAAGGTCTGGGCCATGAAGCCCCCGGCCAGACTCAGGGCCAGGAAGCCCGCCACCACCACCATGAGCGTGAGGGCCGTGCGTCGTCGCTGGCGCAGCAGGTTCCGGAGGGCGAGGCGGGCGAGAATCACGGCCGCTCCTCCCCGACGAGCATCCCGTCCATGAGGCGGAAGACCCGGTGGGCCCGGGCGATCACGGCGGGGTCGTGGCTGGCCACGAGGAAGGTGGCGCCCCGCTCGGCGGCCAGCTCGGCCATGAGATCGAGCAGCGGTCCCCCGTGGGCGTGATCCAGGCTGGCGGTGGGTTCGTCGGCGAGGACCAGCAGGGGATCCGGGGCCAGCGCGCGGGCGATGGCGGCCCGCTGCTGCTGGCCGCCGCTGAGCTGGCCCGGGCGGTGGTGCCGCCTATCGGCGAGCCCCACGCGGTCGAGGGCCGCTTCGGCGCGGGGACGGGCCTCCGCTTCGGTCACGCCCTGAAGCTGGAGGGGCAGCATGACGTTCTCCAGCGCCGTGAGCACCGGCACCAGGTTGAAGGCCTGAAAGACGAAGCCCAGGCGCCGCAGGCGCAGGTCGCACCGGGCCTTCTCGGGCAGGCTGGAGACGAGCTCGCCGCCGAGGCGGACCTCGCCTTCATCGGGCGTGTCGAGGAGGCCCGCGAGCTGGAGCAGGGTGGTCTTCCCGCTGCCGCTGGGCCCCGCGAGCACCGCCAGGCAGCCCTTCGGTACCGCCAGCGACACGCCGAACACGCCGGCGCGTTCGCCGCCGAGTTCATAGGCGCGGGTCAGGTTGCAGAGCTGCAGCATCGCCCCAGTGTAGCCGTGGCTCAGGGCTTGGCTGGGGCGGAGGATCTCAGCGTGTCGAACCAGGCCAGCACCACCTCCGGCATGGGCCCATGACCTCGTCCGGATTGGACCTCCAGGGGAATGGCCCCGAAGCCGTGACGGGCCGCCTGCGCCATGGCGGCGCGGGTCTGGGCCAGCAGGGCCTGCCGGGCGCGCTCGTGGGGCCCCTGGGGCGCCTCCTCGGGCGGGGGAAGCACGTCGCAGAAGAAGGCTTTCACGGGCAGGGCGGCACGATCTGCGCGGGTGGAGACTCGGGTGGGTTCGTCACAGCGGCTTTCCGAGTTGGCTTCGTCCAGGTAGCGTCCCTGGTAGTTGGTCGAGACCGCCGCGACACCTCGCCACCATTCGGGATGCCGCAGGGTCATGCCCCAGACCGTGTGGCCGGCGGATTCCCAGCCGGTGAGGTAGGCCCGGGCCTCCCCGCCGTAGAGGCGCCGGACATCCGCCAGCACCGCGGGCAGGCCCGCCTCGTCGAAGGCCCAGCGGCCCTGGCGGTCCACCTGCGCCCACTCGGCCGCGGTGTAGGTGAAGCTCGTGGCCTCGCGGTACCGGCTGGACCCGTTCGTGAGGCTGTGGGGCACCACCAGGATGTAGGGCCGATCCCCCCGGGCGGCCATGAAGGCCTTCGCTAGGCCGGCGAAATCCATGCCCGCGGCCTCGATGACCATCACCACGGGCCATGTTCCTCCCGGCTTCCAGCCCTCTGGGAGCGAGAGCCGGTAGGCCATGGGGTGGGTGGTGGCGCGCCGGAGGACCAGGGCACCTGGCGCAGGGATGGCGGCGTCCTGGGCGCTCAAGCCTGCAGCCATCAGGTAGACCGCGATGGGAAGGGTGATTCGCATGGACGCCTCCCTGCTCTGGGTCGTGGCCCCTGCCAGAGAAGGTAGGCCCCTGGCCCGCGTAGGGAAGGGCTCCTAGAACTGCAGGGCGTAGGCCAGCTTCGCGAAAATGCCCCGCTCGACCATGCGCTCGGAAGGGATTACGGCGAAGGGGCTGCGGCGGCGCTGGCCCGACCAGCCCACATAGGCATTGGTGAAGGCGTTGGGCTGCCAGCCCACGAATGCTTTGAGGAACTTGTCCACGCCATCGGCTTCGCTGCCGTCGTAGCGCACCACGAAGGCCTGGGCCTTCACGTAGAAGGCGCGGGGGAACTGCCAGCTGCCGGACGCCGTGAGCTGCCGGGCCCGGATGAGGCGCAGGTCGTTGTCCTCACGGTCCAGGCCTGACTGTTTGGCCGTGAGGTTGTAGGAGAGGGCGCTGACGGTGCCGTAGAGGGAAAGCGATGCGGAGCGGAACCGGGCCGGATCACCAGAGGCCAGGTCGAGGGTGCGCGCCTGGGTGGCGCTCCAGGCGAGGCGCACGGCGGAGAAGCGTCGCAGACTTCCGCCCAGGGTGAGGGCGCGGGTGGCCACGGAATGGGCGCGATCCTCGGCCCAGGTGCGGCCGGCCGTGTCCCAGCTCAGGGAGAAGAGCAGCCGCCCCGGTGTCTCGATGGCGGCATCCAGGCCATAGGCCCGGTCCATGGGGTCGCCGTTCCACCATGTGAGGCGCCGCCAGCGGGCCGTGATGCTGGCGGTCGCGAGGCGCCCCCGGTTCCAGTTGTCCCGCCAGGTGAAGCCCGCGCCTTGGCGGCGGTAACCCTGCAGGTCCGCGAAGCCCGAAAGCAGCGTGAGGTCGGGGCTGGTGGCCTGGGTGAGGAACATCGCGGTCCAGTTGCGGGTCGTCCAATCCACCTGTGCCGAGGTGGCGTTACCCCGTGCTGACGTCAACGTTCCGTCCGCCCGGGGCAGGTGGGAGGTACCGCTGAGGGCGCTGGCGGCGACGTGGAATTCAGACCCCAGGTACTGATCCACATAGAGGCCGCCGCTCTGGCCGCCGGTGCGGTCAGGCCCTCCCATCAGGGCCTTGTCGGTGCCGAGGAAGGAAAGGCCCGAGCCCTTGTCATCGGTGCCGAGTTTCACGGCGGCGGCCGTATCGCGGGTGGGCAGGCCTTCCACGCCCACCGCGCCCAGGACCCCCAGCAGCTGGCCGCCATCCGAATCCTCGGCGTGGAGCAGGGTCCAGCTGGCGAAGGAGGACTGGCCCGAAGCCTTCACGCCGTAGAGGGGATTCTGGATGGAGCGGCTGAAGAACTGGCGTTGGGCCCCCTGGATGCTCAGGAGCTCCATGCCCTCCAGGAAGAAGGGGCGCTGTTCTGGATAGAGCACCTTGAAGCGGCTGTTGATCTGCAGCGGATTCACGTCCGCGTCGGCGGTGGCGAAGTCGGGGCGGTAGGTGCCCTCGAAGGTGAGGGCCGTGGTGGCATAGCGCAAATCCAGGCCCAGCCGGGATTGGCTTTTCGCTGGGGCGCCGGGATCGGCGCCCAGGGACTGGGTGCGGTTGAAGGTGGCGAAGGGGATGAGCAGGAAGGGAGATCCGGGCTTCTCCACCGGAGCGCCCGATATCCGGGCCATCTGGCAGAGGTCGCACTGGATGTCCCGGCTCATGCGCGGCCAGGTGATGCCGAAGCGCCGGTTCCGCGGGACGAGGCGCAGGACGCGCAGGGCCCACTCGCCGGGCGTGCGCCGCAGGCTGCTGTAGGGGATGCGCAGCTTCACCACGTAGCCCGTGGGGGTGAGCACGCCCGTGGCGTCCCACAGGCAGTTGTAGGCGAGGTTCTCGCCAGCGCTGTCCGTGACGATCGAATCCATCTGGCCTCCCAACGGCGAGACCCAGAACCGGAGGGTGCTGCGGCCCGTGCCGGAGGGATCCAGGTCCACGCCCACCAGGTCGAAGTCGCCCTGGTTGGTGTCCCGCATGTGGCGGGCGGCGTGGATCTTTGAGGGATCGGGATCCAGGGCCTCGACGGCGAGGTAGAGCGCATCGGGGCCCCAGCCCGCGTGCACGACGGTGGGCCAGGGGTTCTCGCCTTTGTCGTTGGGGATGAACAGGCCGAACTCGGTGATCCTCAGGGCCCCGGTCCAGGTGGACAGGTCCGCGTCCCAGGCCATGGAGGGGGCCTGGGGCAGGCGGGGAATGGCCACGTGGGGAGGGTTCGGCGCCTCGGACGCCAGGGCGGGCAGGCAGAGCAAGGTCAGGGCCGGATGACGCATGTGGATCTCCCCAGCCGGACGATCCGCGCCGTCCAGACTGTGGATTTTCAGATCGCGTGCCGTGACAACCCACCCCTGCCGACCCCCGGTGCTCGCGGTTCATCCCAGCGGCCCGGGGAACGGCCTTCGCCCTGGGGCCAGTCTTAGAACTGCCCCTGGAACTGCCTCTAGAACTGAATGGCGTAGGCCACCTTCGCGAAGAGGCCCCGTTCCACCATCCGCTCGCTGGCCACCACCGCGGAGGGATCGCGGCGGCGCTGGCCGGACCAGCCCACGTAGGCGTTGGTGAAGGCGTTGGGCTGCCAGCCGAGGAAGCCCTTGAGGAACTTGTCGACGCCCTCCGCCAGGGTGCCGTCGTAGCGCACCACGAAGGCCTGGGTCTTCAGGTAGAACGCGTGGGGGAACTGCCAGCTGCCGGTGAGGGCGAGCTGACGGGCCCGGATGAGGTGCAGGTGATCGTCCTCGCGGTCGAGGCCCGACTGCTTGGCGGTCAGGTTGTAGGACAGGGCGCTGACGGTGCCGTAGAAGAAGAGGGAGGCCGAGCGGAACCGCGCGGGTTCGCCGGAGGACAAATCCAGCGTTCGGCCCTCGGTGGCGTTCCACCCAAAGCGGGCCGTGGCCAGGCGCCGCCAGTTGCCGCCCAGGGTGAGCGCCCGGGTCGCCACGGAGCGCACCCGGTCCTCGGCCCACATGCGGCCGGCCGCGTCCCAGTTCAGGAAGAAGCTCAGCCGTCCCGTGGTCTCGAAGGAGGCGTCGACGCCCAGGATCCGTTCCATCGGGTCGCCGTTCCACCAGGTGAGCTTCCGCCAGCGGGGCGAGATGTTGGCGGAGGCGATGGTTCCCTCGTTCCAGTTGTTCCGCCACTCGAACCCCGCGACCTGGCGCCGGTAGCCCGGGAGGTCCGTGAAGCCCGAGAGCAGCGCGAGGTCGGGGCTGGTGGCCTGGGCCTGGAACCAGGCGGCCCAGTTGCGGGTGTTCCAGTCGAGCTCGGCGGAGGTGGCGGTGCCCCGCTTGGAGGTCAGCGAGCCATCGGCCTGGGGCAGGTGCGAGGTGGCGCTCATGGCGCTGGCGATCACGTGGAATTCGGTGCCGAGGTACTGATCCAGGTAGAGGCCTCCGCTCTGGCCACCGACGCGGTCGGGGCCGCCCATCAGGGTCTTGTCGGTGCCCAGGAAGGAGAACCCCGAGCCCCGGCTGTCGGTGCCGAACTTCACGGCGGCGGCGGTGTCGCGGGTGGCCAGGTGGTCCACGCCCACGGCGCCGTTGGCACCCAGCAGCATCCCGCCATCGGTGTCCTTGGCGTGGAGCACGGTCCAGCTGGCGAGCGAGGCCTGGCCGGAGGCCTTCACGCCATAGAGGGGGTTCTGGACGGAGCGGCTGAAGAACTGGCGCTGGGCCCCCTGCACGCCCAGGAGGTCCATGCCCTCCAGGAAGAAGGGGCGCCGCTCGGGGTAGAACACCTTGAAGCGGCTGTTGATCTGCAGCGGATCCACGTCGGCGTCGGCCGTGGCGAAGTCGGGCCGGTAGGTGCCCTCCAGGGTGAGGGCGGTGGTGGCGTAGCGCAGGTCCATGCCCAGCCGCGACTGGCTCCGGGCCGGGGCGTTGGGATCTGCCTCCAGGTTCCGGGTGCGGTTGAAGGTGGCGAAGGGGATGAGCAGGAACGGCGATCCCGGATGGTCCACGGGCGCGCCCGAGACCCGCGCCATCTGGCAGATGTCGCACTGGATGTCCTTGCTCATGGGCGGCCAGGCGATGCCGAAGCGGCGCTCGCGGGGGATGATGCGCAGCACCCGCAGGCCCCAGTCGCCGGGGCGTCGCCGCAGGCTGCTGTAGGGGATGCGCATCTTCACCACGTAGCCGGTGGGGGTGAGCACTCCGGTGGAATCCCACAGGCAATCGTACGAGGCGTTCTCGCCGGTGCTGTCGGTGAGGATCTCGTCGATCTGACCCCCGAGGGGCGTCACGAAGAGCCGCAGGGCGCTCTGTCCCTTGCCGGAAGGATCCAGGTCGATGCCCACGAAGTCGAAGTCGCCCTGGTTGGTGTCCCGCATGTGGCGGGCCACGTGGATCTTCGAGGGCTCGGGGTCGGTGGCCACGATGGCGATGTAGAGGGCATCGGGTCCCCAGGCCGCGTGGACCACGGTGGGCCACTGGTTCTGTCCCTTGTCGTCGGGCATGAAGAGGCCGAACTCCTGGATCGTCGCGGCCCCGGCCCAGGTGGACAGGTCCGCGTCCCAGGCCATGGAAGGCGCCTGGGGAAGCCGGGGGATCTGCAGGTGGGGTGGATTGGGCGACTGCGAGGCCAGGATGGGCAGGCAGGCGAAAACCGTGGCTGGCAGGCGCATGAAAGATCCCCAGGTGGCTGGACCCCTCGCCTACGAGGACTTTCGCACCCCCGTTTAGCCCCTCAGGTCAGGTTTCAGCCCTTGCGGGCCCGGAAGGCCGCCTCATAGGCCGCCGTGCTGGCTTCCAGCCCGCCCTCCTCGACTTCGCCGACGAGGTCGTAGGCGTGGGCTTTCACGATGCGCACCCGCTGGATGGTGTTCACCAGGGGGGTGCCGTCCACCAGCAGCACGTTGCCGTCGATCTCGGGGGCCTGGCCGGCGTGGCGGCCCTTCACGATGAGGTCGGTCTCCTCGTGGGTGCCCTCCACCAGCACGTCGATGACCTGGCCCACCTTCTCCTGGTTCTTCTCCCGGGCGATCTTCTGCTGGAGCTCGAGGATGCGCCGCTTGCGGGCCTCCTTGGTGCGCTTGGGGATGGGATCGCCCGAGGCATAGGCTGAGGTGCCCTCCTCGGGGCTGTAGGTGAACACGCCCACGTGGTCGAAGCGGGCCTCCTTCACGAAGGCCTTCAGCTCCTCGAAGGCGGCTTCGTCCTCGCCCGGGAAGCCCACGATGAAGTTCGAGCGGATGGCGATGCCCGGCACGATGCGGCGCACCTTCTCGAGCAGCTTCAGGAACTGGGCGCGGCTGCCGCCCCGGGCCATGGCCTTGAGGATGGCGGCGTCCGCGTGCTGGAGGGGCATGTCCAGGTAGCGCGCGCAGTTGGGCGTCTCGGCCATGGCGTGCAGCAGGCCGTCGGTGAGGCGGTTGGGGTAGGCGTAGTGGATGCGGAACCAGCGCAGGCCTTCCACGGCCCCCAGCGCCCGCACCAGCTTCTCCAGCGCGTCGGGGTCGCCGAAGTCGCGGCCGTAGTCCGTGGTGTCCTGGCCCACCAGGCTGATCTCCAGCACGCCCTGGGCCACGAGGTTCTCCGCCTCGGCCACCACGCTGGCGATGCTGCGGCTCCGCTGGGCGCCGCGCAGCTGCGGGATGACGCAGAACGCGCAGGCGTGATCGCAGCCCTCGCTGATTTTCAGGTAAGCAGATGCTTTTGGCGTGGTCAGCATCCGGGGGCTGACCTCGGTGTAGAGGTAGTCGGGGTTGGCGTCCAGTTCGAAGGCGGCGCCCGCGCCGATGACCTCGGCGACCTGCTCGATGTCCCGGGTGCCCAGGCAGGCGTCGATCTCGGGCATTTCCGCCATGAGCTCGTCGCGGTACCGCTCCACCAGGCAGCCCGCCACGATGAGCTTCTCGCAGGCGCCGTCCTTCTTCATGGCCGCGGCCTGCAGGATGGCTTCGACGCTCTCCTGCTTGGCGGCGTCGATGAAGCCGCAGGTGTTCACCACCAGCACCTGGGCCTCTT
Source organism: Holophagaceae bacterium (assembly GCA_017859995.1). Classification (GTDB taxonomy): domain Bacteria; phylum Acidobacteriota; class Holophagae; order Holophagales; family Holophagaceae; genus Geothrix. The sequence goes on from JAFJUR010000019.1 coordinate 9,842, forward strand.
CCAGGACGGGCGTGATCTGGTAGCCCTTGAGGCGCAGGTGTCCCAGCATCACCTCGGAATCCACGAGGTTCTTGGGGCATCCCAGGGACATGAATCCGACTTTGGTCAACGGCGCTCCCGACCCCGTCCGGGGTGAACCTCATAGAATACAACGGCGCGCCGATAAGGTCTCCACCGCGTGTTAAACTCACCATCCCCTCGGACATGCCATGAAGATCACCCTCCAGGTTGACGGTGCCCTGCACCCCGTGACCCTCACGGCGGAGGGCGTGACCATCGGCCGCGGCGACCAGGCCACCATCAAGATCCAGGCGAACGCCGTCAGCCGTGTCCACGCCAAGATCTTCCTCAAGGATGGCGTGCCCTACGTGATGGACATGAAGTCCCTCAACGGCACCAGCCTCAACGGCCTGACGCTGGCCGAGCCCGCGCCCCTCCGCCCCGGCGACACGGTGCTGCTGGGCGAGGCCATGCTGATGTGGGTGCCCGAGGAGGGTCCCTCCGCGCCCACGACGGGGCTGAACCTCACCCTGGCCCCCCGGTCCGTGGCCTCCAAGATCTCCCTGGAGGATCGCGCCTTCGACGCCTCGGGCTCGATCCTCGTGCCCCACGCCAGCCTGGAGGCCATGCTGGCCCAGGCCAGCGGCCAGCACCCGGCGGGCGAGGCGGTGACACTGTTCCAGCGCCTCGCCAGCATGGCGGGCACCCTGCTGCGGGCCGCGGGCCTCACGGAGCTGCTGGAATCGGTGATGGGCCTCGTGACCTCCCAGATCCCCTGCCAGCGGGGCTTCATCCTCCTGGCCGACCCGGCCGGCGAGCTGGTGCCAGAGCTGGTCTGGGAGGAGCAGCCCAACTCGAATCCGAATCCCATCAGCCGCACCATCGCCCGCACGGCCATGAAGGACCGCGTGGCCATCCTCACCACCGACGCGCGGATGGATCCCCGCTTCAGCGCCGGGGAGAGCATCAAGATCCATGGCATCACCTCGGCCCTCTGCGCCCCGCTCATCGTGGATAACCAGTCGCTGGGCGTGATCTACCTGGAGACCAGCCTCAGCAAGGGCAGCTTCAAGCGCGAGGACGAGCACCTGCTGAGCGCCATGGCGAACTTCGCGGCCGTGGGCATCCAGCGCGAGCGCGAGGCCAAGTTCCGTCAGCGCCTGGAGCGGTACCACAGCCCCCAGGTGGTGGACCAGATCCTCAAGTCCAGCCAGAACAAGGAGGCGCCGGCCCTTCAGGCCCAGCGCTGCGAGATCAGCGTGCTCTTCGCCGACATCTCGGGCTTCACGCGGATGAGCGAGGGCATGGAGCCGCTGGTGCTGGCGGGCATCCTGAACCGCACCTTCGAGGCCATGACCGACCAGATCTTCAGCCGCGGCGGCACCCTGGACAAGTACATCGGCGACGCCATCATGGCCTTCTTCGGCGCGCCGAACCCCGATCCCGACCACGCCCGGCACGCCATCGAGGCCGCCGTGGCCATGCAGGCGGCGCTCTATTCGCTGAACGCGGCCCGCCCCGAGGGTTACCCCGAGCTGCGCATGCGCATCGGCATCAACAGCGGCGAGGCCTTCGCCGGCGACATCGGCTGCGAGAAGCGCATGGACTACACGGTGATGGGCAGCACCGTGAACCTGGCCTCTCGTCTGGAAAGCAGCGTGGCCAAGCCCGGCCAGATCGTCGTCGGACCCCGCACGGCGGACCTGGCTGGCGACGCGGAGCTGAAGCCCCTCGCCGGTTTCGCCCTGAAGGGCATCGAGCAGGAGGTGCACCCCTTCGAGGTGCTCTGGACCCACGAGGCGCAGACCGGGGTGCAGATCTCCAAGTAGGTGTTTCTGCCCACTATGCATTGCGTGACGGCGCCCCTACACTGGGCCCATCCCCCACCTTTCCGGGTCGAAACCCGGCCGAGCCGCTCCCAGGAGCCACCCATGAACGACTTCCAGTCTGCCGCCCCCATCAAGGCCCACCGGGGCGTGATGCTCCTGATCTTCGGCATCCTCGGCATCATCTGCTGCTTCATCTTCGCGATCCTCGCCTGGGTGATGGGCGGCAACGACCTGAAGGCCATGGCCGCCGGGCAGATGGATCCCAGTGGCGAGGGGCTCACCAAGGCGGCCAAGATCCTCGGCATCATCGGCTGTGTGCTGGCCATTCTGTCGATCCTCTGGGCGGTCTTCTTCGGTGGCCTCGCCGCCCTCGGAGCCATGCGCAGCTAGGTTCTGCGTGAAGGTCCGCTGGGAACGCACCACCCGGGTGCCCCGGCCCCCGGTGTGGGCCCTGATCCTAGCGGGCGGCTGGCTGCTGCTGGTGTCGCTCGGCGTCCTGCTTGAACAGCGGGGCGCCGCGACCCTTGAGACCTGCCTGCTCCATCGCCTCACGGGCCGCCCCTGCCCCACCTGCGGCAGCACGCGGGTGGTGCTGGGGTTCGCCCGCGGCGCCTGGCTGGACGCCCTGGGGATGAATCCCCTCGTGGCTGCGGGGCTGGTGCTGGGCGCGATCTGGCTGGGCCTTCGCCTGGTCACGGGCCGGTCGCTCCGCTGGGATCTGAGCGCCGTCGAGCGCCGAATCGCGCTGACGCTGGGCCTGGCCCTCCTGCTCGCCAACTGGGCCTGGGTGCTGCGCACTCAGGCCTGATCGGGGCTCTTCACGAAATCCTTCCAGAGCATCGACGGCTGGATGCCGGAGTTGCGCTGGTACTTGCCCGACTCGTAGCTGTCGTATTCGCCGCTGACGGTGTGGTAGAAGATCTGGCAGATGGCCACGCCGGCATAGATGCGCACGGGTTGGATGCAGCTGATCTCCAGGGTCCAGTAGCCGCAGAAGCCGATGTCGCCGAAGCCGGCGGTGACGTGGACGAAGAGGCCCAGCCGGCCCACGCTGCTGCGCCCCTCGAGCATGGGCACCATGCCGTGGGTCTCGGTGTATTCCAGCGTGCGGCCGAGGTAGAGCTTCCCGGGCTGCAGCAGCAGCCCCTCGGGAGGGATCTTCAGGAACTCGATGCCGTTGGGCCGGGCCATGTCGAGCTCCGGCTCGGTGTAGACGGCCAGGTCCTCGCCGAGGCGCAGGTTGTAGCTGTTCGGATTGAGCTGGCTGTCCTGCCAGGGCTCGATGCGGATGCGCCCCTGGGCCTTCGATTCGAGGATCTGCCTGCCGGTGAGGATCATCGTGTCTCCCAAGCGAAGGCGCCCGCAGATGCGGGCGCCGGCTTCGAGGTTCAGGCCATGGTCAGCGGTCCACCTTGATGACTTCCGTTTTCGCCATGATGTCGCTGAGGCTGATGCGCTCGTCTCCCTTGATGGCAAGAACGATGAGGTTCAGGAAGAAGAAGTTGCCTAGCTGGCGGAGGATGGCGGGGCCCAGGTCGATATGGCCAGTGGGGTTGCCTTCGGGCACCACGCGCAGCTTCATCATCTTCTTCCCGATGCTGGCGCCGTACTTGGAGACCGTCCAAGGCACGAAGAAGAAGTAGTAGCCAAGCTGAGCGACGAAGTTGAGGGGCAACAGGATGCACCCAAGGAAAGGAACGATTGAGGCGACCATCAAGACGATCGAGATGAGGAAGGAGGGGACGATATCGATCAGCACTGCCACGAGTCGTGTCCCGAGGTCGCCCCTTTCCCCCAACGACTGGGCGTCATCAGGGATCGAGGGCAGAAGGGAGCCAAGGAAGGACTGCTGGCTGGCGCCCGTGGCCGCGGCGGGTCTGGGCGCTGGCGGGGGGGCCACGGGCGGCATGGGGGGCTTGGCCGGGGGGAGGGGGGCGGCCGGGGTGGCCACAGGCCCCGTCGCCACCTGATCCTGGATCTGGATCCGGGGTTCTGCGGCCTCGGCGGGCTTGCCGGTGTGGATGGCGGCCAGCTCATCGGCGGACATGCGGACGGTGCCGAGGGGCGGGGCAGGAGGTTCCTGGGCGCTGATGGCTACGGTGGCGGCCACTTCGGCGCGGGGATCCTGGAAGGTCAGCTGCACCTGGCCCAGGGTGATGCGGTCGCCGTCCCGGAGAGGGGAGGACTGCACCCGGTTGCCGTTCACCAGCACCCCGTTGCTGCTCTGCAGGTCCTGGATCTCGTAGCCCCCGCCCACCTTCCGGACGACGCAGTGGTGGCGGCTGATGCTCGGATCGGGCAGGCGGAGGGTGTTGTCCAGCTCCCGGCCCAGATGCACTTCATTGTCGATGATCTCGAACTCTCGGACGCCTGCGCTCTCGTGCACCAGCAGTTTGGCCATGGAGGTCCTCAGAAGATGGTGGGATGGCCGGAAGTGTATCGCATCCCCGCCGCATCGGGGATAGGTCGTGGATCTCGGTTCTTTCTTGACGGGGTGCGGCGGACCCGCCAATCTTCCGGAAAGAAACGGGTGCAGGCATGGTGCTTTTCAACGCGGCCACCAAGGAGTTGACGGCCAAGATCGTCTACTACGGCCCCGGCCTGTGCGGGAAGACGACCAACCTGCAGCATGTCTACGACACGCTGCCGGGGGACGGACGAGGCAAGATGCTCTCCCTGGCCACCCAGACAGACCGCACCCTGTTCTTCGATTTCCTGCCCATCGAGCTGGGCACCATCCGGGGCATGAAGACCCGCATCCAGCTCTACACCGTCCCCGGCCAGGTCTTCTATGACGCCACCCGCAAGCTGGTGCTGCGCGGAGCCGACGCGGTGGTCTTCGTGGCGGACTCCCAGGCTCCGGCCCTGGAGAGCAACAAGGAGAGCTTCCAGAACCTCATCGTCAACCTGAAGGACCAGGGCGCCGAGCTGGAGAAGATCCCCCACGTGATCCAGTGGAACAAGCGGGACACGCCCAACGCCCTGCCCGTGGAGACCCTGAACCGCGAGATCAACCTCTTCAACGCGCCCACCTTCGAGGCCTGCGCCATGCGCGGCGAGGGCGTGAAGGAGACGCTGACCGGCGTGGCCAAGCTGGTGCTGAAGAGCCTGGCCGAGAAATACGGCGGCGGCGTCGTGGAAGAGCCCGCCGTGCTCCTGGGCGGCGCCCCGCCCCCGCCTCCGAGGTCGGTGGAATCCACCAAGCCCCTCGAGGTGGAAGAGCTCTCCGCCGGCGAGCTGTTGGAGGAGATCGAGGAGATCCCCGTTGAGTCCGGTCCCACGACCCACGCCCCGGCGGCCACCCACATGCCCCACAGCAGCGTGGTGGAGGTTCCCGTGGTGCTGGACCGCAGCCTCTTCAACGGGGAGAACCCGGTCGAGATCAAGCTGAAGCTGTATATTAGGTAGGCTGTCAGCTCTCCGCTGTCTGTCGGGCGCCCCGCGGCGCCCCTCTTTTTGAGCGCCGACAGCTGGAAAGCCGAACGCCGGAGTCCCCCATGTCCCGCCAGGTCGTCACCCGTTTCGCCCCCTCTCCCACCGGCATGCTCCACATCGGCGGCGTGCGCACGGCGCTCTTCTGCTGGCTCTTCGCCCGGAAGCACGGTGGCCGCTTCATCCTGCGCATCGAGGACACGGATCTCTCCCGGAGCACCGACGACAACATCCGCATCATCGAAGAGGGCATGGCCTGGTGCGGGCTGGACTGGGACGAGGGCCCCGTGGTGGGCGATCCCGGCCAGTGGAAGGGCCCCCACGGCCCCTACCGCCAGATGCAACGCATGGACCTGTACCGGGCGAAGATCCAGGAGCTGCTGGACAAGGGCCTGGCCTACCGCTGCCGCTGCTCCCGGGAAGCCATCGAGGCGCGCCGCAAGACCGTCGAGGCCGCGGGCAAGGTGTTCCAGTACAACCGCGGGATGGATCGCGGCAAGGGCTGCGCCGGCGCGAGCCACGACGCCAGCGAGCCCGCCGCCATCCGGTTCCGCATGCCCGAGGAAGGCGACATCGTGGTGCCCGACCTCATCAAGGGGCACACCCACTTCCCCGCGGACAGCCTCGACGACTGGATCATCGCCCGCACCGGCGACGGCCCCGGCGTGATCGGCGTGCCCACCTACAACTTCTGCGTGGTGGTGGACGACACCCACATGCAGGTCACCCACGTGATCCGCGGCGACGACCACCTGAACAACACGCCCAAGCAGATCCCCCTCTTCGCGGCCTTCGGCTACGACCTGCCGGCCTTTGCCCATGTGCCCATGATCCTGGGCGCCGACGGCGCCAAGCTCAGCAAGCGCCACGGCGCCACCAGCATCACCGAGTACCAGGCCATGGGCCTGCTGCCCTCCGCCGTGCGTCTCGCCCTGGCCCGGCTCTCCTGGACGCCCAAGATCGACGGCAAGGCCGTGGAGAGCGCCGAGGAGGAGCTGCTCACGGACGAGCAGATGATCCAGCTGTTCGACCTGGCCGACTGCCAGAAGAGCGCCGCGCGCTTCGACATGGACAAGCTGCAGTGGCTGAACCAGAAGCTCATCCAGCGGAGTTCCTGGCAGGAACTGGAGCCGCACCTCCGGCCCTTCGTGGCGGAGGTATCCCGCGGCGCCTGGGCCGCCAAAACGGATGACTGGAAGGCCCAGGCCATCCAGTGCACCCAGAAGGGCAAGTCGCTCACCGACATGGCCGAGGCCCTGCGCTTCGCCTTCGAACGCCCCGCCACCTTCGACGAGAAGGCCGTGGAGAAGTTCATGACGCCAGCCGTGAAGCCCGCGCTCCGCGAGGTCCATGGCCTGACCGACTACACGCACGAGGCCCTGGAGGCCGCCTTCACCGCCATCCTGGAGCGGCACAGCCTCAAAACCAAGGATCTGGCCCAGGCCCTGCGGGTGGCCCTGTGCGGCAAGCCCGTCAGCCCCGGCATCTTCGACACGCTCATGCTCGTGGGCCGGGACGAGGTCGCGGCGCGGTTGGAGCGCTGGATCTGATGAACCTTCAGGAATTCACCCACCTCACCCTCGCCGTCCTGGAGGAACAAGGGGCCGCGTCCTACGCGCCCACGATCATCGCCGATGAAACGGTCCAGGTGATCCAGGGCATCCCCGAAGGGCTCGACCACCGCACGGCGCTCCAGGAGGCGGTGCTGCGCCTGGGCCTCGACCAGTCCGAGTTCCTGTTCGGGGTGAAGACCGGACCCGGCGAAATCACCACGGGGCTGCACACGGCGGTCCAGACGCAGGTCCAGCGCATCTCCGAACTGAGCCAGGGCTTTGTCGTCTCCGACCTGGAGGACTGCCTGTGGTGGACGCTGGGGCAGGGGCGAGATCAGTAGCTGGATGCGGGGATCGAGTTGCGAAGCCTTGAAAGCAATCGCCACAGATAGGCGCAGTTAGGCATCTGGCGCCTGCCCGGGGATGCATTACAATGTAGTTTATGAGTGTCCGATTCGAGTGGGACCCCTCAAAAAACATCAGCAACATCAAGAAACACAAGGTCTCCTTCGAAGAGGCCTCCACTGTATTTCTCGATGAGAACGGCCTATTGATTGTCGATCCTGATCATTCCGACGAAGAAGATCGTTTCATCCTTTTGGGGCTCAGTTCGACCCTTCGGCTCTTGATTGTTTGTCATTGCTACCGGTCGAAAGGCGGTGTCATTCGAATCATCTCGGCTCAAAAGGCTGATCGTCAGGAACGCCAAGACTACCTCCGGAGATTCAAATCATGAGGAAAAGCTACGACTTCTCTAACGCCAAACCCAACCCCTACGCCAAGCTCCTCAAGCGTCAGGTCACCATTCGTCTCGACGAACCAACGCTCGAGTATTTCAAGAACTTGTCCTTGGAAATGACCATCCCATACCAAACCTTGATCAATCTCTATCTTCGAGAGTGCGCGGCCACGCACAAGCATCTTCGGCTTGCCTGGGAAATGCCCAAGGGCTCGAAATCGGTCTGACCCTCGGCAAGTGGCCGGATTTCTCCCCTCCGCCCCCTGATCCCGCTATGCTGATCCGCATGAATCCCATTCTGGCCGTCCACCCGCGCCCTAGCACGTCCAGTGCGGGGGGGAGTCGCACGCCACGCTGACCTGCATCCAGGTCCTCGGCATCCACCCCCGCCCCGACTGGCGGGGGTTTTTGTTTCAGGGAGCACGCCATGAGCCGCCATCCCCATCTGGCCATCCTCGGCTTCGGCACCATGGGCCAGGCCATCAGCGCCGGCCTGGTGGAGGCCTCCGGCTATCCGGCCGGGCGCATCCACGCCGCCACGCGCCACCCCGCCGCCGCCCGGGCCCGGGCCGAGACGCTGGGCATCCAGCTGTCCGGCGAGGCCGCCGCGGCCGTGAAGGCCGCGGAAGTGGTGCTGCTCTGTGTGAAGCCGAAGGAGCTGAAGGGACTGCTGGCGGGCCTGAGGGCCGAAGGCGCCCTGGACCACCGACCCCTGGTGGTCTCCATCGCCGCGGGCACCACCCTCGAGTTCCTCACCGCGAACACGCCAGAAGGCACACCCCTGGTGCGGGCCATGCCCAACACGCCCTGCGCCATCCGCCGGGGCATGACGGTGCTGGCCGCGGGTGCCGGCGTCAGCGAGGCCCAGCTGGCCCAGGCCCGGGCGCTCTTCGAGCCCCTGGGCCGGGTGATGGACCTGGACGAGAAGCACATGGACGCCGTCACGGGCCTGAGTGCCAGCGGGCCGGCCTTCATGTTCATCATCCTGGAGTCGCTGGCGGAAGGCGGCGTGCAGTGCGGGCTGCCCAGGGCCGTGGCCCTCGAACTGGCCGCGCAGATGACGCTGGGCGCCGCGTCCATGGTGCTGGAGACGGGCCGCCATCCCGCCGCCCTCAAGGACGAGGTCACCACTCCGGCCGGCTGCACCATCGCGGGGCTCCTCGCCCTGGAGGATGGCCGCATCCGCTCCGTGGTCGCCCGGGGCATCGAGCGGGCCACCCAGGTGGCCGCGGGGCTCGGCTGATGTGAGCTGAGTGGCGCGAGCGGGGGGGCTGCATGCCCCCCCCTACTCGTGGAAGTCGGTGTAGCCGTTGGTCGCGGGCAGGAGAATGTGGAGTTTCTGCTGGCTGTCGAATCCGAGCTGCCGGATGACGCCGGATATCGGAGGTGCCACGAGGGTTTCGTGCCAGCCGTCAGGGGCCTGGTGGTAGGCCTTGACGCCCGCGGTGGTCCGGTAGGCGATGGCCACCCGGCTGAGGTTCGGAGAGATGGCGGCGGCCGCGGAGGTTTGTGAGCCGTCCTGATCCCGGGCGCCCAGAAGCCGGGGCGCCTGCCAGGCGCCATCCTTCATCTGGAGGACCCACAGGCCATAGCTCACGCTGCTGCCGGCAAGCGAGCTTTCGTAGAAGATCCAGCCATTGGACGCATCCGCCCAGAGGGCGTCGAGGTAGTCGTACCACCCCGCGCTCACCGCGCCGGTCGGCAGGGTGGTGGCCGTCCAGGTGTTGGGCGCGGTGCGGGTGCAGTCCACCACGCTGTTCCCGTTACCCAGGAGGATGCGGGGCTGGTCGGAAGCATCCAGAGCCAGGTGGAAGGTTCCCACGTTGTTGAGGGCCGGGGAGACGCTGCTGAGTGATTCCTGCATCCAGGTGCTTCCGGCCTTGTGGACATACAGGAGGCTGGAGGTGGTCCCTCCGTAGGGGGCTTCGGTGGTGGCCCGGTCGACCAGCAGATGGGGGACGCCCGCGGCGTCGAGCCGGAAAGTCCATCCAGGGTTGGCGCTGGTCCAGGGGATCTGGCCGGTGAGGATGTTCTCCGCGTTCCAGGCGGTGCCGTTGAACCAGGCATGGATGAGCGTGTACGAACCAGACACCCCCGGCGTGGCGCTCGCATAGATGAGATGAGGCAGGCCCTGGCGGTCGACTTGCACGATCGGGCTGCTTGAACGGGCCGCGATCCCCGGGAAGTAGGCTGGCCAGGGGTCCGAATTGGACAGGAGGCCGAAAGGCTGAGAGGTGGCGCAGGCCCAGGTGCCCGCGGGCGTCAGGGCGGCATCGGCCAGGCCGGGGAAGGCCAGCGGGGTCGGGTTGAGCGACAAGGCGCCCGGCGGGTTCGGCGTGGATGCGGCCGCGGGGGTGCTTGAGGCTTCCTGGGAGCTCGTCTTCGCCACCACGGTGTAGGTGTAATATCCCAGCGCCGTGACCGGATCCACGTAGCTTGTGGTGCCTGGAGACAGGATGGCCACCTCGCTGCTGGAACTGATGGAAGGTGCCCGTCGGATGACGATCTGTGTGGCCGCGAGGCTCCGGTTTTCCCAGGTCAACTGCATGCCGCCGGGGATGGGGGCCACTGTCAGGCCCACCGGTGCGAACAGCGGGATCCAGACGGCATAGGCGGTCTGGATGGCGGCGCTGGTGACCTGGCCCCGGAGATTGGACACGCGGTAGGCGTATCCGCTGGCCTCCTGGACGCCCTGATCCAGGAACGAAGTCCGGTACCCGGCGGGCAGGGCGACGGGCGTCCAAACCCCGAGGGGGGTTCCGTTCGCGTCGCAGTCCGTACGTTCCAGAAGGACGCCGTCGGCCTGGCTGGACGACGACCAGGACACCTGCACCCCTCTGGCGCCGGCGTCGTAATTGGCGGTGATGTAGAGCACCGCCTCCAGCCCGGCGAAGATGGGGGCGGACTGGGTGCTGGCGAGGCTGGCCACGGCGCCTTTGAGGTTGGTGAGCCGGTAGGTGTAGTAGAGGCCAGAGGCGACGCTGCGGTCGAGGTAGGCGGACGCCAGGGGGTCCGGGACGGACAGCGAGGTCCACGATCCGGTGACGGAGCCGTAGGAAGTGCACTCGGCCCGCTCGATCCGCAGGCCGTCCGAACCGGTGGTGTTGCGGTTCCAGGTGAGCAGGATGGCGGCCTGGCCCCAGTCATAGGTCGCGGTGGGCTGGCCGGGGGCGTTGGGCCCGCGGGCGTGAGAGGCCTCGTTGGAGTAGGCGCTGAATTCGCTTCCCCGGGCCGTGCGGAGCCGGAAGGTGTACGTGGTGTTGTCGGGGGCCGTCGCGCTGAACGTGAGGTTCAGGGCGATGTAGTCATTCGGAATCAGGCCGGTGTGGAGTTTCTCGTAGGGGTCGTTCGCGATCCTCGCTTCCAGCTCGTACCCATCGAAGGCTCCCGAGGGTGCCTGCCAGGCCAGGTGAATGGTGTTGGTCCCTTCCGGGGTGACTGTGAGATGGGTGGGCGCTGGCGGGCCAGAGGGCGGAACAGGCGGAGCGGAACCGCCGCCACCGCCGCCACAAGCCAGGACCAGGGCGAGGAGAAGGGTGGGGAGGATGGCGCGCATGGACATGCCGTACCCCTCGGGTGGACCCGCGCCACGGGGGCCGGGCAGGGATGCCGAAGATTCGAACGTTGCCTTGATCCTAGCTCCCCAAGGCGGAGGCAGGGTAGGGCCAGGTGATGTGAATCACGCCGTGGCGGGATTCGTAATGGAAAAAAAAGACAAATCAACCCGTTCCCATCATGGCTCCGACGCTCACTCCCTGAGCCGGTTAACCTATCTCCAACGTGATGAGGCGGATCCATGACTCGGAGAAGCATCACCTTTGAACCCGAGGGCCGGCCCATCGTTCGTCCATGGGCAGTCGCCCTGGGCCTGTTCGGGTTGCTGGCCTGCGGCGGCGGCCACCACGCTGCGCCGCCGCCGGTGGATGACGTCTATGTGGCCGGCTACGAATCCACAGGTGTGGATGCCGGCGGCGGCATCCCCAATGTGGCGAAAGTCTGGACCAACGGCGTCTCACGGGACTTGACCTCCGGCGGACCCGCGGGAGGCGTTGCCACCGCCGTCGCCGTGTCCGGGAGCGACCTTTATGTCGCCGGACAGGACGGCGCGGTGGTCACCTTCTGGAAGAACGGGGCTCCCGTGGCCCTGACCGATGGAACCCAGCACGGCTGGGTCAATGCCATCTGCGTGTCCGGCGGTGATGTCTACCTGGGCGGGGGCGAGGGCAACCTCGTCAAGTATTGGAAGAACGGCGTGCCCGTGACGCTGACCGATGGCACCGCCGGGGGCACGGTGTGGGGCATCGCGGTGGCCGGGAAGGATGTCTACGCCGTGGGGTTCGTCTACGGCTACACGCCGATCGGCCCCAACAGCTACATCATCGCCCCCGTGGCCACCTACTGGAAGAACGGGACCCCGGTGGCGCTGTCCGACGGGCTCCACACCGCCGTGCTGACGGCCGTGACGGTGTCGGGTGGGGATGTCTACATGGCCGGGTTCGAAGCCGGAGAGGAAGTCGACGGCTCCGCCCCCTACCTTGTGAAGGTCTGGAAGAACGGCATTCCAGTGACCCTCACGCCCACGACGAAGGGCGCCGTGGCGAAGGCCATCGCGGTGGTGGGCTCCGACGTGTACGTGGCCGGGTATGAGAACAACGGATCGGTGGTGATCGCCACCTACTGGAAGAACGGAACACCCATGAGGCTGGCGAACGGCCCGTGGGAGAGCATCGCCACGGGCATCGCCGTATGTGGCGCCGATGTCTACGTGTGCGGCGCCGAGCTGAATGGCGCTGTCTGGGTGGCCAAAACCTGGAAGAACGGAACGCCGACCGCCTTGACGAATGGGGCCCAGCACGCCCAGGCGCTCGACATCGCCGTGGTCCGACGGTAGGGCAGGTTCCGGGGCTGGCCCAGGGGCGATTCCCCGGGCGGCGTCTCGATTGGCGTTCGTGGGAGCCGCGGAGCCCGGGTATCTTGGAGCTTTGCATCCTGCGAGTTCCCATGTCCGCCGACCCGTCCCCAGCCGAACCCAAGAACCTCCACTTCATCGAGGAGATCGTCGAGGCCGACCGCGCTTCGGGGAAGCACGGGGGGCGCCTGCTCACCCGGTTCCCGCCCGAGCCCAACGGCTACCTGCACATCGGCCACGCCAAGAGCATCTGCCTGAACTTCGGCCTGGCGAAGGCCTCGACGACACGAACCCGGTGAAGGAAGACGTGGAGTACGTGGATTCCATCCGCGAGGACGTGCAGTGGCTGGGGTTCCAGTGGAAGGGCGAGCACTACGCCTCCGACTACTTCCCTTTCCTCTACGACTACGCGGAATACCTCATTCAGCAGGGCAAGGCCTACGTCTGCGACCTGACCGAGGCGGAGATCCGGGAGTACCGGGGCAACTTCCACACCCCCGGCAAGGCCAGCCCCACCCGCGACCGCAGTCCCGAGGAAAACCTGGACCTCTTCCGGCGCATGAAGGCCGGTGAGTTCCCGGACGGCTCCCGCGTGCTGCGGGCCAAGATCGACATGCTGAGCGGGAACATGAACCTGCGCGACCCGCTCATGTACCGCATCCGGCGGGCCCACCACCACCGCACCGGCGACACCTGGTGCATCTATCCGATGTACGACTACGCCCACGGGGTGTCCGACGCCATCGAGACCATCACCCACTCCATCTGCACCCTGGAGTTCGAGGATCACCGCCCGCTCTACGAGTGGTTCCTGGAGCAGGACGTGGACGGCCGCTTCTTCCAGCGGCCCCTGCCGCGGCAGATCGAGTTCGCGCGGCTGAACCTCACCTACACGGTGATGAGCAAGCGGCGCCTGCTGCAGCTGGTGCAGGACGGCATCGTGGCCGGCTGGGACGATCCGCGCATGCCCACCATCTGCGGCCTCCGCCGCCGGGGCTACACGCCGGAGGCCGTGCGGGCCTTCGCCGAGCGGGTCGGCGTGGCCAAGCGCGACATGGTGGCCGACGTGGGCCTGCTGGAGTACTGCATCCGTGAGGACCTCGAGGCGCGCGCCCCGCGGCGCATGGCGGTCCTGCGGCCCCTCAAGGTCGTCATCACCAACATGACCGACGCGGAAGCCTTCGAGGTGGAGGTCGCCAACCACCCTGAGGATGGCGCCATGGGGACCCGGCGCCTGCCCTTCACCCGCGAGCTGTTCATCGACCAGGACGACTTCCGCGAGGAGGCGCCCAAGAAGTGGTTCCGCCTGGCGCCGGGCGCCGAGGTGCGCCTGCGGGGGGCCTGTCTGGTCACCTGCCGCGAGGTCGTGAAGGATGCCGCCGGAACTGTGGTGGAGCTGCGCTGCGAGTGGGACCCCGCGTCCAAGGGGGGCAACGCTCCGGACGGCCGCAAGGTCAAGGGCACCCTCCACTGGGTGAGCGCGGCCCACGCGGTGCGGGCCGAAGTGCGGCTCTACGAGCCCCTGTTCAGCCAGGCGGACCCGATGGATGTGCCCGCCGGCCAGGACTGGAAGGCCCTCCTCAACCCCGGCAGCCTCGAGGTGCTGGCCGACGCCCGGCTCGAGCCCAGCCTGCTGGCGGCGGCTCCCGGCGAGCGCTTCCAGTTCGAGCGCACGGGCTATTTCGCCGTGGATCCGGACAGCGTTCCCGGCAAGCCGGTGTTCAACCGGACGGTGGGGTTGAAGGATTCGTGGGCCAAGATCGAGGCCAAGCAATGAGGTGATTCCCTCCGCGCCGGGGCCCCGACTCCGCAGGGCCCCCCGGACTCTGCTGCGTCACCCGGCGGTCGGGAGGGCCAAGATCGAGGCCAAGCAGTGAGGTGATTCCCTCCGCGCCGGGGCCCCGACTCCGCAGCGCCCCACTGGCTGGAACGGGTTTTTCGGGTCCCGGTGGGCCCGGGGCTTGGTTCTGCCCTGTGACCCAGGTCGCATCGCGGCCCGGGGGGTGGTTTCCCTTCGTGCCGAGAAGGGCGCGGCTCTGATAGGCTCGATGGGTTGGGCCTCCCCGCGGGTGGCCCTGCCGGGAAGCCGCCCATGGACAAGCTTGCGAGCCTGCTGCACACCACGCCTGCCATCGCCTGGATGGTGGTCAAGGTCATCATCGTGTTCGCCGGCGTCATGACGCTGGCGGCCATCTGGACCTGGGTTGAGCGACGAGGCTCCGCCATGATCCAGGACCGCATCGGCCCCAACCGGGCCGCGCTGTTCGGGAAGATCCGGATCATCGGCCTGGCGCAGATCCTCGCCGACGGCATCAAGATGTTCTTCAAGGAGGACCTGATCCCCGCGGACGCCAACAAGCGCCTGTTCTGGATCGCGCCCTTCCTGGCCTTCGTGCCCGCCCTCATCGGCTTCGCGGTCATCCCCTTCGGCAAGAGCTTCGTGAGCGGCGGCGTGACCTACCACCTGTCCGTGCTGGATCCCGGCAACGGCATGGGCCTGCTCTACCCCCTGGCCATCGGCGGCATGGCGGTCTACGGCGTGCTCGTGGCCGCCTGGTCCAGCAACAACAAGTGGGGCATCCTCGGCGGCATGCGGGCCTCGGCCACCATGGTGAGCTACGAGATCGGCCTCAGCCTCGCGGTGGTCACCGTGTTCATGACCACCGGCGGCTACGATCCGTCCGAAGTGATCGGCGCCCAGGGACACCTGCCCTGGGCCTGGAACATCGTCCGCCAGCCGCTGGGCTTCATCGTGTTCTTCACCTGCATGTTCGCCGAGACGAACCGCCTGCCCTTCGACTTCGCCGAGGGCGAGAGCGAGATCGTGGCGGGCTTCAACACCGAGTTCGGCAGCATGAAGTACAGCCTTCTCGCCCTGGCCGAGTATTCCCACGTGATGACGGCCTCGGCCCTGATCGCCACCCTCTACTTCGGCGGCTGGCAGGTGCCCTTCGTGAAGGACCCCACGGTGATGCTGTCCGTGGCCTGCTTCCTCTTCAAGATGCTGTTCTTCGCCTGGGTGTTCGTGTGGATCCGCTGGACCCTGCCGAGGTTCCGGTACGACCAGCTCATGCATCTCGGCTGGAAGGTCATGCTGCCCCTGTCCATGACCAACCTGGTCTTCCACGCCTGGCGCATGAGCCAGGGCCACTGAGGAGGGGCGATGGGCGTCGTCGTCAAGAAGGTCGAACTGAGCTGGCTGGACCGCACCTACGTCTGGCCGGTGATGAAGGGGATGTCCATCACGTTCGGGCATTTCATCCGGAACCTCTTCACCACCACCGCCAAGCGCTACACCATCCAGTATCCCGAGATGAGGCATGAGATGCCCGCGGGCTACCGCGGCCTCCACGAGCTGAAGCGGTTCGAGGACGGCGCCATCAAGTGCGTGGCCTGCTTCATGTGCCAGGAGGCCTGCCCGGCCCGCTGCATCAGCATCGAGGCCGAGGAGTTCAGCGACCTGAACATCACCCAGGGCTTCGAGGAGAAGCGGCCGGCCTCGTTCAAGATCGACATGCTCCGCTGCATCTACTGCGGCATGTGCGAGGAAGCCTGCCCCAAGGACGCCATCTGGCTGCGCAACAACTACGAGGTGGCCGCCTACGACCGTCTGTCCATGCAGTTCGGCAAGTGGGACCTGATGAACACCTACGCCGACGCCGACGGCAAGGAGCGCATCAGCCAGGATCCCACCCCCACCGTGCCGCGCCGCACGATCGTGATGTAGGAGAGGCCATGTTCATCACCTTTGCCCTCATCACGCTCCTGGGCGCCCTGGGGATGCTGCTGCAGAAGAACGTCATCGTGGCGGGCCTCTGCATGGTGGCGACCTTCTTCGGCGTGGCGGGCCTCTTCGTGCTGCTGGCCAACCCCGTGGCCGCCGCCCTGCAGCTCATCGTCTAGGTGCTGGTCCTCTTCGTGATCATGATGCTGAACAGCCACGAGGAAGAGAAGGCTCTGGCTCGGCGGCCCATCCAGCGCTGGGGTTCGGTGATCCTGGTTGCGGCCCTGGCCTTTGGCGCGGTGCGGCTGGTGCAGTCCTCGCCCGGCCTGAAGGCCCTGGGCGTCAGCGGTGCCGCCATGCCTCCCGCGATGAGCCTCCAGACGGTGGGCGCCACCCTCTTCGCCGACCACCTGCTTGGCTTCGAAGTGGCGGGCCTTCTGCTGCTGGCGGCCATGATCGGCGCCGTGGCGCTGACCAAGCGGAACCTGTGAGGAGCCAGCGATGACCGGTATGGA
>JAFJUR010000124.1 GCA_017859995.1 Holophagaceae bacterium
CCCCTGGTGCCCTTCTACCTGCGGGAGACCGACGCCGAAGTGAACTTCCCCCACGCCGCCGCCCACCTGCCGGAGGCGCTGCGCAAGGGCCTGGCGCGATGAGCGCCAAATCATCCGGCGCGATGAGCGCCAAATCATTCGGCGCGATGAGTGAGGCATCATCCGGCGCGATGAGCGCCACATGGGCAGCCCGATGAAGGAACATCTGGAATCCGGAGTCTGGAGGCTGGAGGCGGGCGAGGCGCTGCCGTCTTGGGTGACGCGGCTCGACCGCACGGCCTTCGGCACGCCCTGGAAGGATCCCGCCGACCACGAGGCCCTCTGGCTCATCCCCGAGGTGGCCTTCGCCCGCTGGGCCTGCATTCCGGCGGCCGGAGAGGCCGAGCTGCTGCGCATCGCCGTGGATCCTGCCCACCGGGGCCGGGGCCTGGGCCGCACCCTGCTGGAGGCCTGCCAGCGCGACCTGGCCGGGGAGGGGCTGACGCAGCTCTACCTGGAGGTGCGGGTGTCGAACCAGGCCGCCATCCAGCTCTACCGGGCCTGCGGCTGGGAACCCTGCGGGCGGCGCTCCGGCTACTGGGAGCCCTGCGGGCGGCGCCCCGGCTACTACGCCGACGGCGAGGACGCGGCCCTGTACCAGTGGAGGCCGGCCTCACGCTGAGGCGGAGGGCAGGCGCCAGCCGTGATCGCGACCGGCTCCGGCAGGCCCAGTGGGCATTGTTGACCTGGGGGTTTCCATGCATTGACCAATAGGACCGGCTCACTCATATTTGGATTTTCGGTGGCCTCCATGCTCGGCATCTCCCGACAGACGGATTACGCGGCCCGCGTGGTGCTGCACCTGGCCTGCCTGGCGCCGGGGGCCCGGGTGCCCATCGCCGACATCGCCAGGCACCGCATGCTGCCGCTGGACTTCGTGCGGCGCATCGTGGGCGACCTGGTGAAGGCGGGGATCCTCGCCACCTCGCGGGGCTCGGGCGGCGGCGTGAGCCTGGCCCGGCCCGCGGCGGAGATCTCGCTGGGCGAGGTGGTGCACGCCATGGAGGGCGGCATCGCCCTCAACCACTGCGTGAGCGATCGCCGGGTCTGCCCCCTGGCCGCCCAGTGCCCGGTGCAGTCCGTGTGGGTGGACGCCACCCAGGTGCTGGACGACTACCTCACCTCCGTGCGCTTCGACGCGCTGGCGCGGCGCAGCTCGGAGCACCAGCCGGCCCACCTGCGGGTGCAGGCCACGGGTCGGGTGCGGGGCTCCCACCGCTGCGAGCTCCCCGCGGCCGCCCTGGCCTGAAGGGCAGGTCCCGTCTCGCTTCTAGATTCATGACCAATGGGTCTTGACCAAGGTTACGCTTTGGGTAATGTTATATCCGAAGTCACCTTTGGAGTCCCATGATCGGCATCTCCCGGCAGACGGATTATGCGGCGCGGCTCGTGCTGCACCTGGCCTGCCTGCCGCCGGGCACGCGGGTCTCCATCGCCGAGATCTCCAAGACCCGCCTGCTGCCCGCGCCCTTCACCCGGCGCCTCGTGGGCTGCCTGGTGAAGGAGGGCATCCTCCACACCGTGCGCGGCACCGGGGGCGGCATCAGCCTGGCGCGTCCCGCCTCGGAGATCTCGCTGCTGGACATCCTCAACGCGGTGGAGGGCGGCGTGGTGCTCAACGCCTGCCAGGAAGGCGGCCGGCCCTGCGTGTTCAGCCAGGGCTGCCTGGTGCAGAAGGCCTGGGGCGATGCCACGGACCTGCTGCAGCGCCACCTGGCCACCGTGACTTTCGACACCCTGGTGGGCGCTTCGCCGGAACACCAGGCGGCCCACGGCCAGCGGGCCGCCGACGCCCGCAAACCGCCACACCCGCGATCTTCCACCCCCTGACCCGGCGTCCCCGGGTCCTTTCCGCCTCTCGCCACGTTCCCACGCCTGCCGGTTTCGCGCCGGCGGGATGAGCTCTGCCCTTTTTCCGCCCCCACGCGGGGCCTGCCAACGCCCATGACTGCCGGACCCGCGCCGGTCGGGATGCCCCTGCCTTTCAACCCGCTTCCGGGAGATCCCGGAGGCTTTTTCTGGATGCGTTCCATGAAGACCCTTGCTTCCCTCACCCTGCTCGCCGCCGCCCTCGCCGCGCCGGGCCTCAAGGCCGAAACCCCCTGGATGATCCGCCTGCGCGCGGTGTCGCTGCAGCCGGCGAACACGTCGGACGCGGCGCCGGGCATCCCCGCCGATGCGATCCACGTCAGCAACAAGACCATTCCGGAAGTGGACTTCAGTTACTTCTTCACGCCGAATCTCGCGGCGGAGCTGATCCTCACGGTGCCCCAGAAGCACGACGTCACGCTGAATGGCACGAAGATCGGCACCTTCAAGCACCTGCCCCCCACCCTCACGGCCCAGTGGCACTTCCTCCCCGGCCAGACGGTGAATCCCTACGTGGGCGCGGGCCTGAACCTCACGCTGATCTCGGATGTGAAGCTGGCCGGCGGCACGCTGGACCTCGACAGCAGCAGCGTCGGCGCCGCCCTCCAGGCGGGCGTGGACTTCAAGGTGGCCTCGAACTGCACCATCAACCTGGACATCAAGTACGTGCAGATCCAGAGCGACGTGAAGGTCGCCGCCACCGGCGCCAAGGTGACGACGGTGAAGGTGGACCCGATGCTGTACGGCGTCGGTGTCGGCTATCGGTTTTAATCCTCTCCGGGGGTTCCGCGCTGGCGCGCACACCCCCGGACCCCCGCGCAAAGGCCCGGCTGAGCCGGGCCTTTGCTTTGCAGTAACCATCGGTCGTGCGTGGGTCTTGGCTGGGGCCTCTGGTTGGGTTGCTTGCGCTCATGCATGGCCTGATGGTCTTGAAGGTCATGCCTTCTCGAACAGCACGACGCGGTTGCTGTTGGTGCCTTTGTCGTTGTTGCCGACGCCCCAGATGTGGGCGGTCTTGGTGAAGGTCTGGGCGTTCACGAGCACGCCGTGGGCGCGGAATCCGGCTTTGAGGCCCAGGGGCAGCACCACTTCGTCGAGGCGCACCTTGCCGCGGCGCACTTCGCCCACCTCGAAGGCCACGAAACCGCCGGGGCGGGTCACGCGGTGGAGTTCCGCGAAGACGTCGGCCATGGTCTCGGACCAGGCGGCCACGGTGCGGGGGGTGCTGATGCCGCGGCCGATGGCCTCGGCGTCGAGGCCCGTGAACCAGCAGCGCAGCCAGTTGTCGCCGCTGTAGTCCACCACGTCGAGGAAGGGCGGGGAGGTCACGGTGAGGGCCATGCAGCCGTCCATGAGGGTGACGGTCCGGCGCGCGTCCCCGGTGAGGAAGCGGGCGTCCTGGGCGGCGAAGGCGAGGTTTCGCCGCTGGTCGGCCTGCAGGCCCGAGAGCAGCTGCTTCGTCTTTTTGAGGATGAGGGCGTGGGTGTCGCGGTAGGCGGGTGACTGCTCGCGCTGGACGTTGATCTGGCGCTGCTTCTCGGCGCTCACGGCCTGGTTGGGTGGCAGGGTGTAGACGGAGAAGAACCCGGGGCTGTGGCCGGTGAGCCGGTTGGTGGCGACCATGCGGATCCAGGTGTCGAGGGGATCCAGCTCGCCGCTCTCAGCGCGGGCCAGGCACCAGTCGCGCAGGCCGAGGATCTCGGCCTCGGTGTCCGGGTGGAAGAACATGCCGAGGTCCAGGCCGTCGCTGGCGCCGGCCTTCGGGATGGCCGCGAGCCGCGCGGCGACCTCGGCGGGTTCCGGCGGCGTCAGGCGGGGCTCGGCCAGCATCCGCGCCAGGGGGTTCACGTCGTTGGCCGCCACCCGCCGGCCGAGAAGGGCCGCCTCCAGCGCGGTGGTGCCGCGCCCGCTGAAGGGGTCGTAGACCCGGTCGCCGGGGCCGGTCAGGCGCTCGATGAAGTGCCGGGGCAGCTGGGGCTTGTAGCAGGCCCGGTACGAGATCTCGTGCAGGTTCGCGGCCTGGCGCTGCCGCGAGGTCCAGAACTCGGCGGAGAGGCGGGGGTAGGGGCCGCCCTCGGCGTCCACCGCGTCCCAGGCGGGCTCGGGCAGGGGCGTCTCCGGCAGCGGGTCGTCGGCCCGGGGCACGAAACCCGTGAGGAAGCTTCGCCGCACCGCCTCCGCACCGTCCGTTCCCATCCGCTTCCGCCTGCCTTTCCTGGAACATCCAGGATAGCCTGCTGGGGATGCCGACCCCCCACCCGAAACGCCACCCCGAGCTGACGCGCCTCTACGTGGCCGTGGGCCTGGGCGTGGTGATCACCATGATCATCCTGGCCTACAAGACCGTGGGGAACCGCATCGCGGAAGGCGGGCTGGACGCGCCGTCCCGGTGGGCGCTGGTGGCGCTGGGTCTGGCCAACGTGCTGGCCATCGGCACCCTGCTCTTCATCGTGGCCCGCAGCCTGGCCAAGCTCTACTTCGAGCGGAAGAGCGGCATCCTGGGTTCCCGGCTGCGCACCCGCATGGTGCTGACCCTCTTCATCGTGGGCATCGTGCCCAGCCTCATCCTCTTCCTGGTGGGCCGGAACTTCATCAACAAGAACGTGGAGCGCTGGTTCAGCCCCGAGACCGAGGTGGCCATCCGCGACGGCCAGAAGCTGGCGGAGGACCTGCGCGCCGCCGCCATGACCCGGCTGGATTTCGGCACGGGGCGCCTGCTGGATTCGGCGTCGGCGGAACCCCAGGCCATCCGCGCCGCCTCGGGCCTCGACCTCGTGGCCCACCTGGGCGCCCGGACCGACGGCGCCCGGGGTGAGAGCGTCCGGGGCGAGAGCGTCCGGTCCGTGGACTTGGCGCCGGACCTGGCGCCGCCGGATCTGGCCGCCCTGGCCGGGGACGCACGGCAGGAGACGCCGGAGGGCCTGTGGCTGCTGCGGGCGGTGCCGCGGGGCGACGGGGTCTGGGCCGTGGGCGTCTTCACGCCCCGGGCGACGGTGGACCGGGTGCAGGCGCTGGAGCAGCGGTTCAAGGAGAGCCAGCAGATCCGCGCCGCCAGGGATACCCTGCAGACGCTGCCCCAGAGCACCTTCCTGTTCCTCACCATGCTCACCCTGTTCTTCGCCGTGTGGTCGGGCCTCGCCCTGGCCAAGTCGCTGAGCGAGCCCATCCGCGCCCTGGCCAAGGCGGCCCAGCGCGTGGGCTCCGGCGACCTGGATGTGCAGCTGCCCGAGCTGGGCGAGGACGAGCTGGCCTTCCTGGCCCGCACCTTCAACGCCATGACCCGCGATCTGAAGACCAACCAGGCCGCCATCCAGGCCCAGGCCAGCCGGCTGGAGCAGCAGCGGGCCTACCTCGACCAGCTGCTGGCGGCCCTGCCCGTGGGCGTGCTCAGCTGGCGGGCGGACGGCGAGCTGCGCACCTTCAACGCGGCGGCCCGGGCCTGGCTGGGCCTGGAAGCCTTTGATCCCACCGAGGCCCGCTGGGCCACGGTGGAGGCCCTGCCGCGCCTGGGCCGCCTGCCGGACCTGCTGGCCGCCGTGCGGGAATCCGGCCGGGGCGTGCAGGAGGAACTGCGGCTGGGCGGCGAGGGCGAGGGCCGGCCCGTGCGGGCCATCCTCGAGCCCCTGCAGGGCGGCGGCGTGCTGGCGGTGCTGGAGGATCTCTCCCTGCTGGCCCAGGCGGAGAAGCGCGCCGCCTGGCAGGAAGTGGCCCGGCGCATGGCCCACGAGGTGAAGAACCCCCTCACGCCCATCCAGCTCACGGCCCAGCGCCTGCTGCGCCGCAACCGGGAAGGCCGCCTGGATCCGCGGACCTGCTCCGCCAGGTGGCGGCGCTCTACAGCCCCAACCACCCCGACATCCGCTGGGACCTGCGGCTGCCCGGCCAGTCCGTGTCGGCCCTCTGGGACGGCGACATGGTGAAGCGGGCCCTCATCAACTACGTGGACAACGCCGTGGCGGCCCTGGAGGGCGGAAAGGGCGCCGTGCAGCTGTCCCTCGACGAGGAGGGCGAGTACCTGCGCTTCGACGTGGTGGACGGTGGGGCGGGGGTTCCCGAGGGCGACCGCGACCGGCTCTTCGAGCCCTACTTCTCCACCAAGCGGAAGGGCACGGGCCTGGGCCTCGCCATCGTCCGCCGCATCGCCCAGGATCACGGCGGCGACGCGCGCTACGAACCCCGCGAGCCGGGCAGCCGCTTCAGCCTCATCCTGCCCAAGGCCGGGCGCAGCTGACCCGAAACTGACCCGGGGCGAACCGGAGGCGATCAGGCCCGCCGCCTCCGCCGGAGCCAGAGCCCCAGCGGGCCCAGCACCACCCAGGCCAGCAGCACGAGCTTGATCAGCGGTGACACGCGAGAACCCCCTGCCGACAGCCTCTCATGCCCCGGGGCCGGGGGACCGCTATGCTGGCCCCATGGACCGTGAAGGAACCAGAGACGCTGGCGGAACCTGCCTCATCGCGGGCTGCGGGTACGTGGGAACGCGCCTGGCCCGGCGCCTGGCGGCCCGGGGGCCGGTGCTGGCCCTGGTGCGCAGCGCCGCCTCGGCGGAAGGCCTCGCCGCGGCCGGGATTCCGGCCCGCAGCGTGGATTTCGACGCGCCGGCCGCCTCCCTGGAGGATCTCGGTCCCTTCGACGCGGTGGCGTACCTGGCGCCGCCGGAGGGGCTGGGCGAGACGGACCTCCGCCTCGCCCGGTTCCTGGCCGCCCTGGGCGACCGGCGGCCCCAGGTGCTGCTCTACCTGAGCACCACCGGCGTGTATGGCGACACGGGCGGCGCGGTGGTGGACGAGGCCAGCCCCACGGCGCCCGGCGACGCGCGGTCGCGCCAGCGGCTCGATGCCGAGCGGCAGGCCGCGCGGTGGTGCGGGGCGCGGGCGGCCCGCAGCGTGATCCTCCGGGTGCCGGCGATCTACGGCCCCCACCGACTGCCCCTGGACCGCCTCCAGCGCGGCGAGCCGGTGCTCCGGGCCGAGGATTCGGGCCCGGGCAACCGTATTCACGTGGACGACCTGGTGGCGGCCTGCCTGGCGGCGCTGGAGCCTCCCGTGACGGGCGTGTTCAACCTGACGGACGGCCACCCGGAGACCCTGGCGGCGTTCACGGGACGGCTGGCCCGACTGGTGGGGCTGCCCGCGCCCGCGGAGGTGGCCTGGGCCGAGGCCCAGGGCCGCATCAGCCCAGGCCTCCTGGCCTTCCTGCGGCAGAGCCGCCGCGTGGCAAGCCGGCGCGCCGCGGACCTGGGCTGGTCGCCCGCCCTCGACCCCGAAGCCGGCCTGCGGGCCAGCCTGCGGGAGATGGGCTTCGAGCTCAGTAGCGAAGCACGCTGAAGACGGGCAGGCCCTCGACCTTCTCGCGGCCGGGCAGGGAGGTCAGCTCGATGAAGACGGTGAGGGCCACGGGCTGGGCGCCAGTGCGCTGGACCAGGCGCTGGGCGGCGGCGGCAGTGCCGCCGGTGGCCATGACGTCATCCACGATGAGCACGCGGTCGCCGGCCTTGAAGGCATCGGTGTGGATCTCCAGGGCGTCGTTGCCGTACTCCAGGCCGTAGGCCTCCGAGTGGGTGGCCATGGGCAGCTTGCCTGGCTTGCGGGCGGGCACGAAGCCCACGCCGAGCTTCTGGGCCAGGGCGCTGCCGAAGATGAAGCCCCGGGATTCCAGGCCCAGCACGTGGGTGGGCTGGAGGGTGAGCACCGGCTGGGCCATGGCGGCCACGGCCTCGGCGAAGGCCTCGGCGTTGGCCAGCAGGGGGGTGATGTCCCGGAAGAGGATCCCCGCCTTGGGGAAGTCCGGCACGTCGCGGACGTAGGAGGTGAGGGGAGCGGGAATGGCCATGGCTACCTGTGGATCTCAAAAGGAAAGGGAAGGGAGGATCGCATATCCAGGGCCTTCCAGTCCAGTCGTGCCACGGCCGCGAAGGGGGGTCCCTCGGCCAGGCGCGCCCGGAAGGTCGCCAGCGCCGCCTCGGGGCCCTCCGCCTCGCCGGCGACGGAGCCATCCGGCTCGTTCCACACCCAGCCGGCCAGGGCGAGGGCCTGGGCCTCCCGGGCGGCGAAGCGGCGGTAGCCCACCCCCTGCACGGCGCCCTGGACGCGGAAGGCGATCTGCATGGCCTACCCCTTGCGGACGGGTCCGTTGAAGGCGGCGTTGAAATCGGCCTGGCGGGCGAGGGTTTCCGGGCAGCCCAGATCCAGGCGCAGCGGCGTCACGCTGGCGAAGCCGTGGAAGACCGCCTCGGCGTCGCTGCCGGGGGCCTTGGCGTACGTGGGGCCCGCGTCGCCGCCGATCCAGAAGTAGGGCGTGTTGCGGGGGTCGGTGCGGCGCTCCACCAGGTCGTGGTAGGCGCGGCTGTCCTGGCCGGTGAGCTGGAACCCCTTCGGTTCGCCCTTGGGGAAGTTGACGTTCCAGATGCGGTTGGCGGGCAGGTCCATGGCCTCCCAGGACTCGAGGAACCGGGCGATCCAGGGTTCCGCCCCGTCCAGCGAGCCGGTGGGGTGGATGGAGAAGGCCGCGGCCCGCGCGCCCTGGAGCCGACCCTCGAAGGCGGCCCCCACGGTGCCGGAGTAGAACACGTCCTCGCCGAGGTTGAAGCCGTGGTTGACGCCTGAGAGCACCCAGTCCGGCCGGCGTCCCAGCACTTCGCAGACCGCCAGCAGCACGCAGTCCACCGGGGTGCCGTCGCAGGCGAAGCGGCCCTCGCCCACCTGGTTCAGGCGCAGGATGTTGTGCAGGCTCAGGGCCGAGGAGATGGCCGAACGGTTGCGGTCGGGGGCCACGGTGACGACCTTGCCGAACCGGGACGCCACCCGGGCCAGCGTGGCGATGCCCGGTGCCCAGAGGCCGTCGTCGTTGGTGAGAAGGATCAGGCGCTCAGACATGGGGCCAGTGTACTCCGTGCCCGGGGAGGGCATTCGCTGGCAGGATGGAATTCACTCCGAAGTGCCATGGATTCCCACCTTCCGCTGACCTCCGCCCTGCCGCTCCCCGAGGGAGAGGCCGGCGTCGCGTCCGCCGGGGAGGGCCGGGCGGCGATCCTGGCCCGGCTCCGTGAAAGGATTGTCGCGTTCGCGGCATCCCGGTATGCAGGGTCCCAGGCGGAGGACCTCGCCCAGGAGGTGCTGGTGCTGATCCACGAGAAGTACGGGCATCTCGACCGGCTGGAGGACCTGGTGCCCCTGGCCTTCCAGATCCTGCGCTTCAAGCTGGCGGCCCACCGCCGCAAGGCCGCGCGCCGGGGCGAGTTCGACGCGGTGGACGTGGACGAATTCCCCCCGGCCTCGGACGCCCCGGACCCAGCCGCGGTGCTGGAGCGCAAGGAGCTGCTGGCGGCGCTCCTGGGGGGCATCGCGCGCATGGGCGACCGCTGCCGCGAGCTGTTCCGCCTGAAGCTCCAGGGCCGCAGCTTCCCGGAGATCCAGGCGCTCCTGGGCGCGGGCAGCCTGAACACGGTCTACACCTGGGATCACCGCTGCCGGAAGCAGCTGCTCGACGCGCTGGGCGGACGCTGGGACGCCAGCGGAAGGGGGGCCCCATGAAGCGGATCGACGCCGAAAACCTGCTGGGCGGCCACGCCACCGGAACCCTCACGGAGGCGGAGCGCCAGACCCTGTTCGCCGCGGCCCTGGAGCACCAGGCGGTCTTCGACGCGCTCATGGACGAAGAAGCCCTGCGGGAGCTGCTGGCGGATCCGGCCGCCCGGGCCCAGCTGCTGGCGGCCCTGGCCCCATCCGAACGGCCGAGGGTGGTGCCCTTCTGGCGCCGTACGGGCGTCCTGGGCGCCGCGGCCACCCTGATCGTGGCCGCCACCGCGGGCCTGGCCTACCTGCGCAGCCCCGACGCTGGACGAACGCCGGCCTTGCAGGAGCAGACTCCGGCGCCGAAGTCGGAACCGAAGCCCGCGCTGAAATCAGCACCTGAGTCAGCGCCAAAGTCTGGGATGACACCCGCAGTCGCGACGGCCTCCGAGCCATCGCAGGCTCCCAAACCCAGGCCGGAAGCGGTGCGAACGCGCGCGCTCCCTGGCGAGCCGGCCGCCCCGCCCGCGCCCCCGGCCGCGATGGCCGCCGGCCTCGCCTCCGATGCCGTCCTGCGGGAAGAAGCCGCTCGGGAGAAGGTCGCCGATGCCCGGCGGGTGGAGGCCCAGGACCGCCTCGCCCGGAAGGCCGAGGCGCCCCGGCCCGTGCCGGTGGTCGCGGGGCTGATCGGCGGCGCGGCGCCGGCCCAGGTTCCGGCTGTGGCCCCGGCGCCCGGCACTGCCGCGGAGGCCGCCTCCCCGGCGAAAAAGCTCAAGGCCGCGAGGGCCGTGACCAGCCAGGAGGCGTCGCTGCCCGCCGAGCCCACCTGGACCCTGGAACCCCTCCCTGACGGACGGACCCGCGTGACCGTGATCGCCCCGGGGCGTCCGCAGCCGTTGCTCCTGAAACGGGGTGCCGCGGGGATCGAGGTCATCCGACCGCAGATCGACCCCGGGGCGCGGGGGGCCGCTCCGGTCTGGGTGGCCCAGGTGCGCCTGGCGGCGGGCGACACGCTGGACCTCTACCTGCTGGACACCCCGGTAGCCGACCCGGCGCGCCTGCCGGAAACGGGCCCCGTGGATGGCTACCGGGCCCGGATCCACCCTCCGGCGAAAAAAGGTCCGGAGCGGTGAAAGGAACCTGAGGCCCGGGACATTCCCTCCTGAACCGCGCCATCCCGGCGCGGCCCACCCGGGAGGAACCCATGTCGTCGCGCCGCTCCACCACCGCCCTTCTCGCCTGCTGCGCCGGGCTCGCCGTGTGCGTCCAGGGGGACGCCCAGGCCCGGAGCCGCCCGCAGGTGGCGCGCCCCGAGGTGGCCCGCCCGGGTGAATCACCAGATGCAACCCTCTCTCCCTACTTCTTCGTGAAGGGCGACGGGACCGCCGTGGACCAGCTCCCGCTGAAGTCCACCTCGGCCAAGGTGGCCATCGCCGGCGTCATCGCCGATGTGAAGGTCACCCAGGTCTACCGCAACACGGGCACGAAGGCGCTGGAGGCGATCTACGTGTTCCCGGGCTCGACGCGGTCAGCGGTCCACGGCATGACCATGACCATCGGCCAGCGGGTGCTGAAGGCGCAGATCAAGGAGCGCGGCCAGGCCCGGGCGGACTACGAGCAGGCCAAGGCCCAGGGCCGCAGCGCCTCGCTGCTGGAGCAGCAGCGGCCCAACGTTTTCCAGATGAACGTGGCGAACATCCTGCCCGGCGACGAGATCCGGGTGGAGCTCGCCTACACCGAGCTGCTGGTGCCCACGGACGGCACGTACGCCTTCGTCTACCCCACCGTGGTGGGCCCCCGGTACGCCGGCAGGGCCGGCACCGACTCGGCCACGGGCGAGCCCTGGGTGGCGAACCCGTACACCCACGCAGGCGAGAAGCCGGCCACCACCCTCGACCTGGAGCTGAAGCTGTCGGCGGGCCTCCCCATCCAGCGCATGGCCTGCGACACCCACAAGACCTCCATCGCCTACGACGGCAGGGCCGAGGCCACGCTGCGCCTCGATCCCTCCGAGGCCCACGGCGGCAACCGCGACGTCATCGTGAAGTACCAGCTGGCGGGCGGTGCCGTGCAGTCGGGCCTGCTGCTCGACCAGGCCCGCGATTCGGCCGGCGGCGAGAACACCTTCCTGCTCATGGCCCAGCCGCCGAAGCGCGTGACGCCCAAGGACCTGCCGCCCCGCGAATACGTGTTCATCATGGATGTCTCCGGCAGCCAGATGGGCTTCCCCATCGAGATGTCCAAGGAGCTCATGAAGGAGATGATCCAGGGCCTGCGGCCCCAGGATCTCTTCAACGTGATGGTCTTCGAGGGCAGCGCCGCCCTGTGGTCGTCTTCGGGCTCCCTGCACGCCACGCCGGAGAATGCGCGCCAGGCCCTGGCTTTCGTGCGGTCGCAGAGCGGGGGCGGGGGCACGGAGCTGGGCAGCGCCATGCGCAAAGCCCTGGGCCTGCCCCGGGTGCCGGGCATCTCGCGCACCTTCGTGGTCTCCACGGATGGCTACATCAGCGCCGACGGCCAGGTGTTCGACATCATCCGGAAGAACCTGGGCTCGGCCAACCTTTTCACCTTCGGCATCGGCACCTCCGTCAACCGTCACCTCATCGAGGGCATGGCCCACGCGGGGCAGGGCGAGGCCTTCGTCATCACGCGGCCCGAGCAGGCGGCCGCCGAGGCCGAGCGGTTCCGGGCGTACGTGTCGTCGCCCGTGCTCACCAACCTGAAGCTCACCACCCACGGCTTCCACATCCAGGATCTGGAGCCTATCCAGCTGCCCGATGTGCTGGCCGATCGCCCCGTGATCTGCCTCGGCAAGTGGACCGGCGCGGCCCAGGGCACGGTGACCCTCAGCGGCGTGAGCGGCGCGGGACCCTGGAGCCAGACCTTCGAGGTCGGCCAGGTGAAGGGTCGGCAGCACCCGGCGCTGCGCCAGCTCTGGGCCCGCCAGCGCATCCAGATGCTCTCGGACTACGACCAGTTCGGTGAGGATGCGGGCCGGAAGGCCGAGGTCACCCGCCTGGGCCTCGCCTACAGCCTGCTCACCGCCCACACCTCCTTCGTGGCGGTGGACACCCAGGTCCGCGCCACCGGCGGCAGCACCACGGTGACCCAGCCCCTGCCCCTGCCGGAAGGCGTGTCCGACGCGGCGGTGGGCGGCCTGTCGCGGGGCATGGTGGCCAGCCCGGCGGCCTACGCCCCGGCGCCCAGGAGGAAGCTGGCGAGTGCGACGGCGGTTCAGGAGCAGGCGGTCCATGACCACGCGGCCCGGCAGGAGAAGGCCAAGGCGGTCCGCGGTCCCAGGATCCTCGCGTTCTCCGGCATCACCCGCACGACGGACCTCCCCTCGCTGCGGCGCGAGCTCGAGGCCCGGCTGATGGACCCGGCCCTCGTGGCCGCCCTTTCCGGGCTTCCGTCCGGCACGGTGCTGACCTTGACGGTGGATGGCCGGGGTCAGGTGGTATCCGCCACCTTCAGCCGGGGGTTCGGCGGAGCGGCCCGGGCCGAGACGCTGATCAAGGTGTGGCGCCTGCGCACCTGGACCGGCGGGATCGCCGGAAGCCTGGAGCTGACCCTCGGCTGACCTCTGAAGGGCCTGAAATCCCATGCGCCCCTCCGGCTTTCCGGCGGGGCGCTGGCATGAAGGCGGGAAGGGGGTACCTTCGTACCCATGCGAGCGCATCTGGGAGTGGCCTTGATGCTGACCTTGGGGGGCTGCGACCCCGGACCTGCCCAATCCGCCCCGTCCGACGCGGAGCTGGCTGCTGCCCGGGTGGCCATGGTGCGGGAGCAGATCGTCGCGCGCGGCGTCACGGACACCCGGGTGCTCGCCGCCATGACCCGGGTGCCCCGGCACGAATTCATCCCGGCCGGCCAGCGGTCCTCGGCGTACGTGGACGGCCCCCTGCCCATCGGCCACGGGCAGACCATCTCCCAGCCCTTCGTGGTGGCCTTCATGACCGCCTGCCTGGACCCCAAGCCCGGTGATCGCGTGCTGGAGATCGGCACCGGGTCGGGATACCAGGCGGCCGTGCTGTCGGGCCTGGTGGCGGAGGTCTACAGCATCGAGGTCGTCGAGCCCCTGGCTCGGCGGGCCAAGGCCGACCTGAAGCGGCTTGGCTACCAGAACGTGACGGTGCGGGCCGGCGACGGCTACCTGGGCTGGCCGGAGGCGGCCCCCTTCGACGCCATCATCGTCACCTGCGCCCCGGACCAGGTGCCCCAGGCCCTCGTCCAGCAGCTCAAGCCGGGTGGCCGGATGATCGTACCGGTGGGGCCCCAGCATGGTGTCCAGGACCTGATTCTCCTCCGGAAGACCCCGAAAGGTTTGGAGACCCAGGCGGTGATGCCCGTGCGGTTTGTTCCGATGGTGGGTGGCTGAGGGGGAGCCCCTGCACCAGGGGGCTCCTCTGAGTACCTTTGACGGTTCACCACAAAGGAAATTTTATCCACCACTGTGCGCAACGGTCGGTACCCGTTGCCTTCACGTGCAGGGCAAGGGTCGGACACTTGCCCTGCCCACGCAGAAACATCCCTACGTAAGTTCCAATCAGGTGCAGTTGTTCTCTACAAAGTGCATATGCATCTAAAAAGAACTGGCGGATCGGATTGAAACCACCCACCTGGCTCACCGGGCAGAGTCTTCCGTCCGAGGGTTTCCATGAAATCGTCCACTGTCTCAGTCATCCGGTTGCATACCCAGCAGATCACACGGCGTCGCTTCCTGAATCCTGCGGAAGTGGTTGCTT
>JAFJUR010000020.1 GCA_017859995.1 Holophagaceae bacterium
ACCGAGGCCACCTTCACCCATGGCGTCTGCCCCGACTGCGCGCGGCGCTTCCGGGAGGACATGCAGGCGCGCCGCGCCCGGAAGGACGAGGGGGAAGATTCGTGAAGATCGCCTTCATCGGCACGCACGGGGTCGGGAAGACCACCCTCTGCTACGAACTGGCCGCGGCCCTCAAGCGGGATGGCGTCCACGTGGACATCGTCAAGGAAGTCGCGCGGCTCTCGCCGCTGCCCATCAACCAGAAGACCTCGCTGGAGGCCCAGACCTGGATCTTCATGACCCAGATGGCCGAGGAGATCCGCTCCGGCAGCCAGCATGACGTGGTGGTCTGCGACCGCAGCGTGCTCGACAACTACGCCTACATGATGCTGGCCTTCGGCCGCCAGCTGCCCATCGAGCGGTTCATGCACCACTGGATGAAGAGCTACGACCTGCTGTTCAAGGTGCCCTTCAGCGGCCATCTGGCCGCCGACGGCGTGCGGGACACGGACACCTTCTTCGCCGAGGCGGTCGACCAGTTGGTGGACAAGCTGCTGCAGGAGCGGAATATCCCCCACGAGCGCCTGGAGCCCGGCGCCCGCCCCACCTGGATCGAGCGGGTGAAGGAAGTGGTGCTGAACCATCCCAAGGGCCAGAAGCGCCTCATCTGAGGCGACTATTAAAGAGTTCGAGGTGGTCTTCCGATTCACCGCGTCTGGGGATGATCTCATCCAGGGAGGACGTGTGCTCCGAGCAGGCCGTACCATCGGAACCAGGTTGTTCGCCGCCACGGGAGTCGCGGGGCTGGTCTTCCTCGGCTCCCTCCTCGTGGCCCTGGGCGGACTGCGGTCCGGCCAGAAGACGTTCCAGTCCTACGCCGAGGACTCCGCCCCGGAACTGCTGATGTACACCCAGCTGTATGCCAACGGGCTCCAGACCGGACAGGCCATCCGCAACATCGTCCTGGATCCGTCGAACCCGAAGGCCTTCCAGAACTATGAATCCGCCCAGAAGGAGTTCAACGCCACCTTGCAGACGGGCCTCGCCCTTACGGCGGACACTCCGCAACGCCAGCAGGCCCTGCGGGAGATCCGCCAGCAATGGGAACAGCTGATCCGCATGCAGGAACCCATCCGGGACCGCACCCTCGACCAGGCCGCGGCCGTCGCCCTGTTGAACAAGGAGGCGACGCCCACTTGGAGGAGCATCAAGGACCGGCTCCTGACCCTGATCAAGCAGCAGGAGCAGATCATGGGCGGCATCAAAGCCGATTCCATGAAAACCCAGGACCGGGCGCTGCGCCTGGCCCTCGGGGTGGGCCTGCTCGCGGGCGCCCTTGGCACCGCGCTGCTCTTCCTCGCCATCCGGAGCCTGCAACGGCGGCTGGGGGACCTCGACGCCGCCATGGCGGGCCTGGCCAGCGGGAAGGGCGACCTGACGCGGAGGCTTCAGGTCACCGGCGCCGACGAGATCTGCGCCATCGCCGAGAAGGCCAACACGCTGACCGAGTTCTACCAGCGCTTCTTCCAGCGGCTGGGCCTGCATTCCCAGGGAGTCGCCAGCGGCTCCACCCAGCTCTCGGCCACCGCCGACTCCCTCTCGGGCACCGCGCGGCAGCTGGACACCCTGACCCAGACCACCCGGGCCAACGCCGAAGGCATGTCCAAGGCCATGAGCGCCCTGGCGTCCTCCCTGGACGAGGTGTCCGCCCTGGCCGAGGCCTCCCGCGGGCACTCCATGGCCTCCGACCAGGCCATCCAGCACGGAATCACCACCGGGCAGGACACAGCGCGGGCGATGGACGACATCAGCCACGCTTCCGCCGAGATGATCAAGGCCGTGTCGGTCATCCAGGACATCGCCCGGCAGACGAACCTGCTCTCCCTGAACGCGGCCATCGAGGCCGCCAAGGCCGGGCAGCTGGGCAAGGGGTTCGCCGTGGTGGCCGATGAGGTCCGGAAACTCGCCGAACGGTCCGCCCATGCCACCAACCAGATCAACCAGCTGATCATCGCCACGGACGAAGCCCTCGGCAAAGGGACGGTGACGGTGGAAGCCACGACGAAAGCCCTGCAGCAGATCCAGAGCCACATGTCGGAGACGGTCAGGACCGCCGCCCAAATCGGCATCGCCGCCGCGGATCAATCCAGGATCAGCCGGGAGGTGGGCTCCCTGGTGGGCCAGGTGTCGGAGGATGTGGCCAGAAACGCCTCCGCCAGCCACCATCTGTCGGCCACGGTGACCGAGGTGGCCGGCACGGCCGGGGAGCTCTCCCGGATCGCCGAGAGCATCCGCACTGAAGTGGCCATGTTCCGGGTCTGAGAATCTTTTGTGACCTAATTCTCCTCAATAGATCTGGAGCACCTCTGACCCGGGGTAGATGATTCTTGGGAGGAGGCCTCCATGGTCATGGACGAGACCCAGCTGGTGCGCGGCGGCAGCTTCCTGTTCCATGCCACAGGCTCGCTTCCCCAGTTCACGCCGGAGGAGAGCAGCGAAGAAGCCCTCGCCATCGCCGAGGCCGCTCGCGATTTCGTGGCCGGCGAGGTCATGCCCCGGGACGAGGAGATCGACCACCTCGACCTGGAGCTGAACCGGGAGCTCCTGGCCAAGGCCGGCGAGCTGGGCATCCTGGGCATCGAGGTGCCCGAGGCCTATGGCGGCCTGGACCTCGAGAAGAAGACCGCCCTCCTGGTGCTCGAGGAGATGGCCAAGCAGGCCAGCTTCTCCACCAGCTACGGCGCCCACACCAGCATCGGCACCCTGCCCATCGTCTACTTCGGCAACCACGACCAGAAGGCGAAGTACCTCCCGAAGCTCGCCAGCGGCGAGTGGGTGGCCGCCTACGCCTTGACCGAGGCCGGCAGCGGGTCCGACGCCCTGGGCGCCAAGACCACCGCCGTGCTAGAAGACGGCTGCTGGGTGCTGAACGGCACCAAGGCCTGGATCACCAACGCCGGGTTCGCCGATGTCTTCGTGGTGTTCGCCAAGGTGAACGGCACGCACTTCAGCGCCTTCATCGTCGAGAAGACCGATCCCGGCCTGAGCACCGGCGCCGAGGAGAAGAAGCTCGGCATCAAGGGCAGTTCCACCCGCACGGTGATCCTCGACAACTGCCGCATCCCCGAGGACCGGCTGCTGGGCGGCAAGGGCAAGGGCGCCCGCATCGCCTTCGGCATCCTGAACATCGGGCGCTTCAAGCTCGGGGCCAGTTCGGCCGGGGCCGGCAAGCGCGTGCTGGAATACACCTTGAAATACGCCGGGGAGCGCACCCAGTTCGGCAAGCCGCTCACAGCCTTCGGCCTCATCCAGCAGAAGCTGGCCAACATGGCCATCCGCATCTTCGTGGGCGAAAGCATGAACTTCCGCACCATCGGCTATCTGGACGAGGCCCTGGCCCGCACCAGCTGGGAGAGCGAGACCGGCGGCGCCGACAAGATGAAAGCCATCGAAGAGTACGCGGTGGAGGCCTCCATGGCCAAGGTGTGGGGCAGCGAGGCCCTCTTCGCCACCGCCGACGACGCTGTGCAGACCTTTGGCGGCGCGGGCTTCAGCGCCGAGTACCCCGCCGAGAAGATCTACCGCGACTGCCGCATCAACCGCATTTTCGAAGGCACCAACGAGATCAACCGCCTCCTCATCGCCGGCACCTTCCTGAAGCGCTGCAGCGGCGCGGAGGGCCTGCCCCTGCAGGAGGCCGCCGCCGCCCCCCTCGACTTGCCCCAGGACGCCCTGCTCCGCACCGTGGCCCTGGCCAAGGCCCGGGCCCTCAAGGTCATCGCTCTCGCCCAGGCGGACCGCGGCCCGAAAATTCTCGACAATCAGGAGGCCGCCGCCCGCATCGCCAACCTCCTGCTGGAGATCTACGCCATGGAATCGGCCGTGATCCGGGCCCGCAGGATGGCCGAGGCGAGCCACCGCTGGTCCGGGCTGGCCCTGGACATGGCCACCGTCTACGCGCAGGAAGCCTGGAACCGCATCCAGGCCGAGGCCCGCATGCTGGCTGCGGAACTGGCCTCCGACGCGGTGCTCGACACCCTGGTGGCCGACCTCCTGGCCATGCATGCCCCCGCCCCCGTGGCCCTGTCCGCCCTGCGCCAGACCATCAGTCGCATTCTGGTCGAACAGGGGCGTTATCCCCTCGCGCGAGCCTAGGCCGCGCTCAAGGTTCACTCATAACTCAGACCGGTGCCCTGGATCACCCGATAGAGCGGCGTGGAGATCCCCATGAGCACCAGGCCCCAGCCCACCCAGCACGAGCGCGTCCTCGCCGAGGACGACTTCATCGTGTCCAAGACCGACCTGAAGGGAATCATCACCTACGGGAACCGGATCTTCATCCAGATCTCGGGGTACACCGAGCAGGAACTCCTCGGGGAGCCGCACAACATCCTGCGGCACCCGGATATGCCCCGAGCCGTGTTCAAGCTCCTGTGGGACACCCTACAAGCCAAGCGGGAGATCTGGGCCTACGTGAAGAACCTGGCCAAGGACGGCAGCTTCTACTGGGTGTTCGCCAACATCACGCCCTCCTTCGATTCCAGCGGCAACCCCATCGGCTACTACTCGGTGCGCCGGAAGCCGCGCCCCGAGGCCATCCAGGCCATCGCCCCCCTCTACCGCACCATGCTCGAAGCCGAGCGCAAAGCCGGTGACGGGCAGGCCGGCATGAAGGCCTCCTCCGCCATCCTCCAGCAGGTTCTCGAACAGAAGGGCGTGACCTATGAAGAATTTGTCATTGGGCTCTAAAGTCCATTACCTGGTGGCAGTAGCCTTGGCCCTCCTGCTGGTGTTCGGCTATCAGGCCGGGACCGCCGGCCGCCTGTCGGCCACGGCCTGGGCGACCTTCGCAGTGCTGGTCCTGGTCGTCGCCCTGTCCCTCTACACCGTCTACCGCATCCTCTGGGCCGTGGACAACCTGACCCAGAAACTCAAGCAGGCCGCCGACGGCAACCTCGGCCAGCGCATCACACGCATCAAGAACGGCGCCGCCACCCACGAGCTGGCCTGGGCCCTCAACGACCTCCTCGACCAGCAGGAAGCCTATTTCAGCGAAGTCTTTTCCGCCTTCGATCACGCCGCCCGGGGACAGACCTTCCGGCTGGCGGTGGATCAGGGCCTGCACGGGGCCTTCAAGGACGCCATGAAGCGCATCAACATCTCGGTGGACAGCCTCGGGCAGGTGCAGCAGATGGCCCTCAAGGAGAAGCTGGTTTCCCAGGTCACCGACCTCAACTCGGGCAACCTCATCGGAAACCTTCGGTCCATCCAGGAATACCTGATGAACATGACCCAGGAGCTGAGCATCGTGGGGCAGTTGTCGAAGGAGACCGCCCACGAGGCCGACGACAGCCGCGCCACCATCGAGCACCTGGTGGCGAACCTCAACCAGGTGGCCGAGATGGTCGCTCAGACCAACGCCCAGATCACCCTCCTCCACGAGAAGAGCGAGGAGATCACGCAGATCGTCCAGGTCATCACCGATGTGGCCGACCGCACGAACCTGTTGGCGCTGAACGCCGCCATCGAGGCGGCCCACGCGGGCGAGGTGGGCAAGGGCTTCGCGGTGGTCGCCGAGGAGGTCCGCACCCTCTCGGAGAACACGAAGGACGCTGCCGCGAGCATCGCCGACACCATCGAATCCTTCGGGCGGGCCACCGCCCGGATGATCGAGGATTCAGAGCAGGTGAAGGACCTCGCAGAAGGCAGCCGCAGTGCCGTCACCGACTTCCGCGCCCAGGTGCTGAAGTTCGCCGACTCGGCCAAGACCTCCCTCTTCCAGGTCAACAAGGCGCAGGATTTCAGCTTCGCCTCCCTGGTGAAGGTCGACCACTTCCTCTACAAGCAGAACGGCTACCGGGTCATCCATCAGGGCTCGGACTCCGCTGAGGCCAAGGCCATCCAGTCCGACCACCGGAGCTGCCGCCTGGGCAACTGGTACTACCAGGGCCAGGGCGCCGAGCTGTTCTCCCAGGTCCCCTCCTTCCAGAGCCTGGAAGCCCCCCATGCCAGCGTGCACCAGCACGTGCACCAGGCCGTGGATCTGCTCCAGGGACACTGGGAGAGCGATCCGTCCATCCAGCACCGCATCTTCACGCACTTCGAGGCCGCCGAACGGGCCAGCGAGGCGGTGGTCCAGATCATCGACCGCATGGTGGAGGAGCGCCACCGCGCCGTGTAATCACTTCACCGCAGTGTGCAGCGCCGCGATGCCTCCCGTGAGGTTCGTCCAACCCACCCCCCGGAAGCCGGCGGCTTCCAGCTCGGCGGCCAGGGCCCGCTGATCGGGGAAGGTGCGGATGCTCTCGGGGAGGTAGGTGTAGGCGGAGGCGTCCCCGCTGATCCAGGCGCCGATCCGGGGCAGCACCCGCAGGCTGTACCAGTCGTAGAAGGCCTTCAGGCCGGGTACCACGGGCGTGCTGAACTCCAGGATGGTGAGCCGGCCCCCGGGCCTGAGCACCCGCAGGAACTCGGCATAGGCCCGGGCCCGGTTCTCCACGTTGCGGATGCCATAGCAGATGGTGAGCCCATCGAAGGAATCATCCCGGAAGGGCAACTGTTGGGCATCCGCGTCGGACGAGGCCCAGATCCGGTGGGCCAGCCCCTTGCGCGCGAATTTGGAAGGCCCCAGGCGGAGCATCGCGTGGGTGAAATCCGTACTGACCACCTCCGCGCCCCGGCGGGCCAGGGCCAGGCTGGAGTCCCCCGTGCCCGCCGCCACGTCCAGAAACCGCTTCCCGGGGCCGGCGCCGCTGGCCCGGGCCATGCGCCACCACCACCAGAAGTCCACCCCACCCGAGAGCACGTGGTTCAGGACGTCGTACTTCCCGGCAATGGCCGAGAACATCTGCTGCACTTGCCTGCCTTCCGGCATCCAACCTCCGCGGGAGCTTCCATTGAACCAGATGGCCCGGTTTACCCGAAGTATCCATCCCGTGGCGCCTGGGTCAGGTTTGGCCTGGCGCGGAAGCCGGGTGGGGCGTCGCGACACCAGAGAGCAGGGGGTCCCCCCGGAGGGCGTTGACCGAAGGTAGAGGCTAGGCAAGCGGTCCCCGCCCTTCCATCTTGAACAAAACCCAATCTGGAGGACAAAGATGGCCATCGCCGCCGCAGAGCAGGTCAAGGGAGGCAGTTTCCTGCTGACCCCCATCGGAACCATGCCCCAGTTCACCCCCGAGGAATTCGGGGACGAGGCCAAGGAATTCGCCCGCGCCGCCAAGGATTTCATCCAGGGCGAGGTGCTGTCCCGGGACGAGCAGATCGACAAGCTGGACCTGCCCCTCACCATCGAGCTCATGAAGAAGGCCGGCGAGCTGGGCCTGCTGGGTCTCGAGGTTCCCGAGGCCTATGAAGGCATGGACGTGGAGAAGAAGACCGCCATGCTCGTGCTCGAGGAGATGAGCAAGCAGGGCAGCTTCGCCGTGAGCTACAGCGCCAACACCGGCATCGGCACCCTGCCCATCGTCTACTTCGGCACCCCCGCCCAGAAGCAGGCCTACCTGCCCAAGCTGGCCACCGGCGAGTGGCTGGCGGCCTATGCGCTCACCGAGGCCGGCAGCGGGTCGGATGCCCTCGGCGCCAAGGCCACCGCTGTGCTGGACGGCGACAGCTGGGTGCTGAACGGCACCAAGATGTGGATCACCAATGCCGGATTCGCCGATGTGTTCGTGATCTTCGCCAAGGTGGACGGCCAGCACTTCAGCGCGTTCATCGTCGAGAAGACCGACCCGGGCATCAGCACCGGCGCCGAGGAGAAGAAGCTCGGCATCAAGGGCAGCTCCACCCGCACCGTGATCCTCGAGAACTGCCGCATCCCCAAGGACCGGCTCCTGGGCGAGATCGGCAAGGGCCACAAGATCGCCTTCGGCATCCTGAACATCGGCCGCTTCAAGCTGGGCGTGGGCAGCCAGGGCGGCATGAAGCGCATCCTGGAATACACCATCCGCTACACCTCCGAGCGCCAGCAGTTCGGGAAGCCCATCAATGCCTTCGGCCTCGTCCAGCAGAAGCTGGCCGACATGGCCGCCAAGATCTTCGTCTGCGAGGCCCTGAACTTCCGCACCATCGGCTACCTCGATGACGCCCTCCACGCCACCAGCTGGGACAGCCCCACGGCGGGCGCCGACAAGATGGCCGCCATCGACGAGTACGCCATCGAGTGCAGCATCTCGAAGGTGTGGGCCAGCGAGGCGCTCTTCTTCGTGGCCGACGAAGCCGTGCAGGCCTACGGCGGCTACGGGTTCAGCGCCGAGTACCCGCCCGAGAAGGCCCTGCGCGACTGCCGCATCAACCGCATCTTCGAGGGCACCAACGAGATCAACCGCCTGCTCATCGCGGGCACCCTGCTCAAGCGGGCCATGAAGGGCGAGCTGCCTCTCATGCAGTTCGGACAGCAGGTGGCCAAGGAGATCTCGAATCCCATCAAGGCCGAGAGCTTCACCGGCCCGCTCGCCCGCCTGAAGCACGGCGTCGAGCTGAGCAAGCGCCAGTGCATGTTGGCCGCCGGCCTGGCGGTGCAGGTCCTGGGCCAGAAGCTGGTGGACAACCAGGAGGTGATGGCGCGCATGAGCAACATGCTCATGGAGATCTATGCCATGGAGAGCGCCATCGTGCGCGCCGAGCGCATGGTCGAGACCGGCCACCGCTGGGCCCAGATCGCCCGGGACATCACCGAGCTCTACGTCAACGAGAGCTGGCACAAGGTCCACGGCGACGCCCGCATGCTCTGCGCGGACGTGGTCGAAGGCGAGGCCCTGCGCCATGCCCTGGCCGGCGTGAAGGCCTTCACGGAATTCCACCCCACCAGCAGCGCCCGCCTGCGCGGCCGCATCGCCTCCGAGCTCATCCAGAAGGGCAGCTACCCCATCGAGGTGGCCTGACCCTCCGCTTCCGTCCCAAGAAAAAGGGCCCCGATCGGGGCCCTTTTCATGTCCGGTCGGGGTTAGCGCCGGATCTCGCGGCCCCCGCCGCCGGAAGGACGGGCGGGCGGCTCGGGCCGGGGTTCCGGAGCCGAGGGCCGGGCCTCCGGGGCTGAAGGGCGGCGCTCTTCGCGAGGGGCGGGTTCAGGCCTGGGGGCCGGCCGCGATTCCCGCTCCGCGGGGCGGGGCTGGGGCTCGGGGCGCCGTTCCTCGCGGTCGATGCGGCGAGGTTCCGGGGTCCGTTCCCGGGGGGCGGGGGTCTCGATCCGGCGCTCGGGCCGGGGCTCGTAACCACGGGGAGCGGGATCCACGCGCCGCTCTTCGCGCCGTTCCTCGGTGCGGGGCCGGGGCTCCACGCGCCGTTCCTCGGTCCGCTGGCGCGGCTCGGGGGTGCGTTCCAGGGTCCGGTCCTTGGGCGAGCGCTCGGGCAGCGGGTCCCGGCCCCGGTCCACAGGCCGGTTCTCGGGCATCCGCTCACGCGGGGCGACCCGCTCCACGGGCTGGAGCCGGCTGCGGTCCTCGAAGGGTGTGCGGCCGGGGCCCGCGGCGGGAGAACCCCCGCGCGGGTCGGGCGCACCCACCGGCCGCGCCTCCCGGCGGTAGATGGTTCGACCCGTGGCGGTCTGGGCCTGCCGCTCGTA
Source organism: Holophagaceae bacterium (assembly GCA_017859995.1). Taxonomy (GTDB): domain Bacteria; phylum Acidobacteriota; class Holophagae; order Holophagales; family Holophagaceae; genus Geothrix. The sequence goes on from JAFJUR010000020.1 coordinate 9,539, forward strand.
GGCGCCCATGCGCTCGCGGTGCACGTCACGCTGGAAGGCGGTCTGCATCTGGCCGGGGTTCTGGAATTCCGTGCGCGACACGATGAGTGGTGAGCGCTGCCAGGGGGCACGAAGGTCGCGGCCGCCGCCGGTGCCGGTCCAGGTGGTGCTGCCGGTGCCGCCGCCGAAGGTGCGGATCACATGGGCATCCGTGTAGATCCGGGTGTGGATGTTCACCACGTTGATGTGGTTCACCGACACCACGTTCCACGCGTAGCCGCCACCCCAGGCGCCGTAGCCCCAGTGGCAGGGGGTGTTGTGGTAGCCCAGCGGCGCCCAGCCGTAGTATCCGGGCGTGTAGTTCCACGCCACCCAGGCGGGGCTGTAGTAGACGCCGGGAATCCAGAACCAGCCCACCCCCAGGCTCCAGTGCCAGCGGCCGTGGTGGTAGGCCACGTAGGCCCAGGGCTCATCGGAAATCCAGGTCATGCCGCCCGAGTAGGGCGCCCAGCGGCCACGGTAGTAGGGGCGCCAGTCCTCGGCGACGCCGTTGGGTTGCCACACCCAGCCGTACTCGTCGGAGTGCACCCAGCGGCCATGGTCATCCAGGTCGTCGGCGTAATAGCGGATCTCGGAGGGTACGCGCTCCCAGCTCTCGCCGCGGCGCACCGTCACGGCCCGCTCGCTCCAGCGGTCGAAGTCGTCGCCGTCGAAGGTGTTGAAGCTGCGCACGCGGTCCAGGCTGTCCTGGGGGCTGTAGACCGTCAGGCGGTCGCCGGCGGCGATGCGGGTCTCGTCGCGCTCGTTGGCGAAGGACACCCGGCCGCTGTGCACCCGGAGGCGCACGATCTTGTCGCGCTCAGCCTCGAGGGTGAAGGCGCCCTTGTCGAAGCAGGTGGCCGTGCCGGAGGGCGTGTCCACGCGGAACCGCGCATCGGACTGGCCGCCCAGCAGCACGCGCAGGCGGCCGTAATCCAGGCGCAGCAGCACCTGCTTCTCGCCCTTCCGATCGGTGAACAGGGCCGCCACGGTGAAGCGGGTGGCACCGGCGAAGGCCACGCGGGTGCCATCACCCAGTTGCAGAACGCCACGACCGCGGCTTTCCACGACATCGCCCTCTCCCACGGGCGTACCCCGGGTCAGGGCCTCGTCCAGGTCGCCCTTGCGGATGCGGACATCGCCCTCGAGGGCACGCACCATGGCATAGCGCTCAGGCGCTTCACCCTGGTAGGTCTCATCCTCGGCGGGAGCGGAAGCCGGGGGAGCTTGCGGCGCCGCGCCCAGGATGGCCGCCGGCAGCAGGAGCGCGGCAAGTCGGGTGTGGGAATAGGTCGCGTTCATGGTCCCTCCGCGGGAGTGAATGCCGCCCCTTAAGGGTCGGTTCCGGTCACCAGGCAGCCAAGGCCGTGCCAACTGCAAATGATTCTGCCGGGGCGCGAATCATTCCTTGGGAAAGGGGGCGAGGGCCGATCCGGCCTTCGCCGGGTCGGAGGCCATTCCCAGGGCCACCAGGCGGGGCAGAAGGCCCATCCAGGGCAGGGACCACTGCCGAGGGGCGCCCTGGTCCACCTCACCAGCGGCGACCTCCAGGCGGTCCGCCAGGAAGCGCAAACTCAGGTCCCGGCCTGGCGGCAGCGGCAGGTGGATCACCCGGGCCGTGGCGGGATGCACCACGGTCAGAAAGCCTTCGCCGTCCTCCAGGATCCAGAGCAGGCCCCGCAGGAAGGGGCGGAAATCAGCGGCGCACCAGCCCATGCCGCCCAGCCCCTGGGCCAGGGGGGTCTCCGTCGGGAAGGTCCAGGTACCTGCAGGAACAGAAAGAACCACTCCCCCGTCGCGCCAGGCCTTCAGGGGCCGCCCGGGCAGGCCGGCCTGGAGGCGGACGATCCCCTGGCCATCCATGATCCGCAGGGTGCCGTCTCCAGATACCTCAGCTCGCAGGGGGCCGGAGGAGGCCACCGGCGTCCAGGGCGCGGCGGTTCCCGCCAGGCTGGGCCCGGCAAGCCAGTCGAGGGGGAGGGGGTGTTCCCAGGCCAGTGGCTGGCGCCCCTGGGCCCCCAGGCCCAGGCCGGCCAGTCCCGCCGCGGCCAGGGCCGCCCGGGTCAGGAAGCGGGTGTCCAGCCGCACAGGGCCTCCAGGTTGCGGGTGGTCAGGTCAGCCAGCCTGGCGGCGGGAATGCCGCGCAGGGCTGCTACGGCCTCGGCGGTGAAGCGCACGAATCCGGGCTCGTTGGGCTTGCCGCGGTACGGCACCGGGGCCAGGAAGGGCGCGTCCGTCTCCACCAGGATGCGGTCCGCCGGCGCCCAGGCCGCCACGTCGCGCACGGAGGCCGCCTTGGGGAAGGTGGCGATGCCGGAGAAGCTCAGGTAGAACCCCAGATCCAGGGCCCGGACCGCAAAGGCGCGGTCCTCGCTGAAGCAGTGGATGATGCCCCGCACCGCGCCGGCGCCCTCTTCCTCCAGGATGCGGAGGGTGGCCTCCGGGGCGGACCGGGTGTGGATCATGAGCGGCTTCCGGATCGCCCGGGCCAGGCGGATCTGGGCCCGGAAGGCGGTTTCCTGAGCGTCTCTCGGGCTCAGGTCGTAGTGCCAGTCCAGCCCGGTCTCCCCCACGAAGCGCACCGCAGGGTCGGCCAGAAGGGTGGCCAAGTCCTCCCCCGCCTGCGGGGACCAGTCCTTCGCCTCGTGGGGATGCACCCCCAGGCTGGCCTGGATGCCCGGAATCCGCCGGGCGAGGTCGAGCACCGCCCGGGAGTCGGCGAGATCCGTGCCCACGGCGATAAAGCCGGTCACGCCCTGGGTCCGCGCCCGCGACAGGGTCTCCTCCACCTGCGCTTCGGCCAGGTAGGAGCCGGTGAGATGGCAATGCGCGTCCACAAGCATGGCTCCATGGTCGCATGGCCGCCCTCGCCTTCGAATATCACGCAATCGCGCCTCGCGGCCGATGAAGTCCTAGCTGCTGAACATCATGAGATCCCTGCGCTCGATACCTATCTGGCTCTGGTTCTGCCTCACCGGAGTTGTCCTGCCCCTCGCCGGCCAGCAGCCCTCCTTCCGCCGGTTCGGTTTGCGGGACGGCCTGCCCCAGAGCCAGGTCACCGCCCTGCTGGAAGACAGCCGGGGCTTCCTCTGGGTCGGCACGAACACCGGCGGCGTGGCCCGCCTGGGCGCCTCCGGGTTCCACACCTTCGCGGCGCCGGAAGGCCTGAAGGCCCTGTTCGTGCGCGGCCTCATGGAAGCGCCGGACGGGGCCGTCTGGGTGGCCAGCCAGGAAGGCGTCTCCGAGATCCGGGGCGACCAGGTGGTGAACTACGGCCCCTCGCAGGGTCTTGAGGTGGCCCCGAACCATCACCTCGCCCTGGACGCGGAGAACCGGGTGCTGGTGGCCAACCGCCACGGGCTGTTTCGGCTGGAGGGCGCCCGCTTCCAGCCCCTCCCCCGGCCCGGCACCTGGGCCGACCGCCCCCTGCGCTTCGTGGCCCGGGACCGCGGCCGGGGCGTCTGGCTGGTGGACGCCGGGGACCATGTGGCCCGCTGGGACGCCCAGGGCCTCCAGGAATACCCCCTGCCCGACTCCCACCGCGCCCGTCGCATCCGGGGCCTCCAGATGGACGCCCACGGGCAGGCCTGGATCCTCATGGAAGACGCCCTGCTGAGGATGGAGCGTGGTCAATGGCGGGAAGAGCCCCTGCCGCGGTGGTCCCGGCCGCCCAAGTTCTCCAGCCTGAGTTTCGACCCGAAGACCAACGGCTACATGGTGGCCCTCGGCGGCGACGGCCTGCTGATCCGGGATCCCGGGAGCCCCGCCAAGATCATGAACGCCATCGCGGGTCTGCCCCGCGACCGCATCGTCGTCGCCATCCGCGACCATCGCGGCGTGCTCTGGGTCGGCTCGGACGGAGATGGCCTTGCTGCCCAGGCCCTGCCAGACCTGCTCACCCTCGACAGCCACTCCGGCAGCCTGGGCCGCGACCTGGCGGCCATCTCGAACATCCTGGAGCTTGGCCGTGGCCGGTTCCTCCTGGCCACCAGCACGGGGCTCTACCAGGTCGACGTGGGCCGGGGCATCACGGGGCAGTGGACCCTGCGGGAGGGCCTGCCCGCCGACGAAACCTGGGGACTTTTGGCCGACGGCGAGGGCGGCGTGTGGGTGGGCACCGATCGGGGTCTGGCCCGCTGGAAGAATGGCCGGGTTTCAGCGGCAGGCCCCCCCGAGATGACCCGCGCGGCGGTCCTGACGCTCTTCCGCAAGGACAACCGCATCCTGGCGGGCACCGACCTCGGTCTGTTCGAGTTGGATCTCCAGGGCCGCCTGCTCCGTCACCTGAACCTCTCAGAAGACGCCGGTACCGACATCGTCTCCGACATCCTCGTGCACGAGCAGCGCATCCTGCTGGGCACAGGCCAGGGAATCTGGGAACTGGCGGATGGGCGGCTCCAGCGGGTGCATACCGACGCTCCCTTCGCTTCGGCGACCGTCACGGCCATGGCCGTGGACAGCCAGGGGCGGCTGTGGGTGGGCACCATGATGGGCCTCTTCCTCCGAAGGAATGGACAGTGGGTGTCCATGGGCATCGCGGAGGGCCTGCCGGACGAGGGCATCAACTTCATCCTGGACGTGGGGCAGGGCCGCATGGCCATCGGCCACAACAAGGGCGTGACCTTCATCGAGGGGCGTCGGCTTCACCATCTCGGCCAGGGCCAGGGGCTCGTCTCCGAAGAGACCAACCACAGCGGCGCACTGCTGGATTCCAACGGGCACCTCTGGATCGGCATGATCGGCGGCGTGAACATCCTGAGGGACGTGAAGGGATTTCGAAACGCCCACCTGGTCGCGCCCACCGTGCTGAGCCTTGAGTGGCCGGACGGAACGAAGGCCCTGCCAGAATCGGTCCAGATCCCGCCTCGTCCCGATTTCCTGGATTTCAGCTTTGACACGGGTTCACCCCTTGCAGCGGCCACCGTGCGCTACGAAGCGTTCCTCCAGGGCGTGGACACGGGCTGGAGGCCCGTGAATAAGGGGCTCACGCTCCAGTACCGGAATGTGGGAGCAGGCAACTACCGGCTCCGCCTGCGCAGCACGGTGGATGGCGCCGCCTGGCAGGAGAGTCGCCCGGTCTTCCTCGAGGTGCTTCCGGCCTGGCACGAGCAGTGGCTCGTCCGCGGCTTCCTCGCCCTCGCGATCATCGGCATCCTGGGGTGGGTGCTCTGGCTACGGGTCCACACGCTCGCGGAGCGGTCCCGCGCGCTCGAGGAGACCATCGATCAGCGCACCCTGATGCTGGCGCGGCAGAACCGGGCCCTGGAACACGCCCACGAACAGATCAAGCGCAGCCTTGAGGGCCGGCTGAAGCTCCTCGACATGGTGACCCACGACCTGCGCTCGCCACTCACCACGATCCTGCTTACCCTGGATCGCCTCCGCGACATGGTGCCCGAGAACACCTCGTTCCTTGACGTCATGGAGCGGGAGGCCCATCGCATCGAGGGCCTGGTCAGGAACCTGCTCGACCAGAGCCGCTCCGAGGCGCTCATCCAGGGTCTCAAGCTGGTGCCGACCCTGCCCGCGGAAGTGACGGAGGGGTTCGAGGAAGTACTCCGCCTGAAGGCCGAGGTGAAGGGCCTCGCGTTCAAACTGGAGATTTCACCGGAGACCGAGCGGGTGCGGATCGAAGCCGACACGGCGACCTTGCACCAGGTGATGCTGAACCTCTTCGAGAACGCACTCAAGTTCACGCCGACCGGCGGAACGGTCGGCGTCCGCTCCCAGGTGAACCACGAGGTCGGCACCTGGAGCCTGGCCGTGTGGGACACCGGCCGCGGGCTGGACGAGGCGCAGATCCGGGAAATCCTCCAGCCGTTCAGGCAGACTCGGCCCAGCGATGCCGCCCACGGCTGGGGGCTCGGCCTCTCCATCTGCCAGAGCATCGTCGAGGCCCACCGGGGTGAGTTGCAGATCGAAAGCGAACCCGGCAAGGGCGCGACCTTCCGCCTGGTGCTGCCCCTCATGCCCGTGGAACCCTGACCGCGCCCCTGTGACCTTGGGCACGAACCCGCCATGCCCTGCCCGGTTCCCTGCATCCTGGAGGAACCCGGAGCCGCCGTGCCGCCCTTCCTTCCCATCCCGCCCTCCAGCCAGCTGCCGCGCATGCTGCGCTTGAAGGACGGCCTGAAGGACGGCCTCGGCCGGGCCATCACCTACCTCAGGGTGTCGGTGACGGAGCAATGCAATCTCGCCTGCGTGTACTGCAAGCCGCGCACGGGAGTGCCGGAGCGCTCCACGCCTCCGGCCATGAGCCGCAATGAGGTGGTCCGCCTCGTGAAGGTGTTCACCAGCCTCGGCATCCGGAAGGTGCGGCTCACGGGCGGCGAACCGCTGCTGCGCCGCGATCTCGAGACCATCATCGCCGGCATCAGCCCCGAGGTGGAGGGTCGCGTCCACCTCACCACCAACGGGCTCAACCTCGCGCGCCGGGCCCGGGGCCTCCGCGACGCGGGGCTCTCCGGCGTCAACATCAGCCTTGACGCGGCGGATCGCGGCACGTTCGAGAAGCTCACCCGGAAGGACGCCTTGGGCAAGGTGCTCGCAGGGATGGAAGCGGCCCGCGCCGTGGGCCTCAAGACCAAACTGAACGCCGTGGTGCTTCGGGGCTGGAACGAAGACCAGATCGTCCCCCTGGCTCGCCTCGCCATGCGGGATGGCATCCATGTTCGTTTCATTGAGTTCATGCCTTACCTGGGCAATGGGTGGGGCCGAGATCAGTTCATGCCCGCCACGGAGATCCTACAAACCCTTCACGAAGGGCTGGGCATCAAGCTGGAGGAGGACCCCGCCCTCGGACTGGAGGAGGGCCCAGCACGGATCTTCCGCATTCCTGGCAGCGACGGCAGGGTCGGGGTCATCTCCACCCTCAGCGCCGATTTCTGCGACCGCTGCAACCGCGTACGCCTCACCAGCCGGGGCGAAATGAAGGCCTGCCTCTTCGGGAATCAGCCCGTGGATCTGCTGGAGCCCCTCCGGAACCATGCCTCCCACGAGGACCTCGTCCATCTCATCCGTACGGCTCTCACCGAGAAGCTGGATTGCCATCCCATGCGAAAGGGAGACATGCCGAGGCTCGGCCAGGGCATGTGGCAGGTGGGCGGATGAGGGTGGGATTGCTGCTGCTGACCGGCGGCGCGGGCCACCGCATGGGCGGAGCCAAGCATGCCCTGCCCCACCCTGAGGGTGGTTCCTGGGGCGGGCACCTGGTGCGGGTGTTCAAGGCGGTCTACCCGGAGGCGCCCATCCAGCTGCTCGGGGCGCCCCTGCCGGACCATCCCGACCTGCCTCGCCTGGACGACCCCCGGGAGGGACCTGCGGTGGCCCTCCGGACCTGGGCCTCTGCGAAAACAACCTCTGTGGACCGCTGGTGGGTGGTCGCCTGCGATCAGGTGCGCTGGACACCCGAGCGGCTCGCGACCTGGGCGGGCCGATGCGAACAGGCTGACCCGGCGGGCGCGCAGTGGGTCGTGGCCTTGCACCGCGATCGCCTCCAGCCCCTAGGCGGCTGGCTGCCTGAAGCCCTTCGCCCAGTTCTTGCCGCCACGCCAGAGCGATCCCTGATGCGGCTGATGGAAGCCCTTCCCCACCTGGCCCTTTCGTCGCAGGGACCTGAGTGGGAGGACGTGGATACGCCGCTGGAGCGGCTGGATTTCGAGGGCGGTGGGTAGGCTGTCACCCGAGGTGCTTCCGCGCTGTCATCCGAGGTGCTTCCGCGCTGTCATCCAAGGTGCTTCCGCACTGTCATCCGAGGTGCTTGCGCACCAGGCGCGCCACGGGGACGCCGCCCTTCAGGTGGCACTCGATGATCTCGGGCACGTCCTCGGGCGTCACGTGGGCGTACCAGATGCCGTCTGGGTAGACGAGCACAGCGGGCCCAATGGCGCAGAATCCCACAGAACCGCAGTGACTGCATTGGATCTCGCCCTGCCGGTTGCCCTTGTAGAAGAGCAGGTTCTCCTCGATCAGTCGCGCCTTGAAGGCATCCAGCACCGCCTCTGATCCATTCGCGGCGCAGCTCTTGGCGGTGCATACCAGCACCTGCCGTTTCAGTGCGTGGTTGATCACCGGCGCGACGGCCGCGTCGGCCTCAGGGCTGGGCAGATCTCTGGGCACGTCCAAGGTCCGGCTCCGGAAACCCCCACCTTACCAGGGCCCACCAGACCTTTGCCATGGGTCCGATCCGTGCCAAACAGGATGGTTGGAGTCAAATTACTTGGTGGTTATTTAATTAAACGTGATGATAGTCACGAACGACTTGACCTCGTTCATCACCCATTCATCCTCTATCGCATGAGGCCGTGATCGCGCCCTCCGACCGAGTTCCGAAGCATCCCTTGAAGCGCTGATGGTTCATGGCGCCCTCCGTTCCACCCCTTCCATGAAAGGACCTGCTCCATGCGGACCACCTTGAAGCTCCTCGCCGTTCTCGCCGCCCTCGCGGTGCCTCTCTCCGCCCAGGGCGGCAGCGACACCAAGGGGAAATTCTTCTTCAAGAAGACCTGCAAGTCCTGCCACGCCCCCGGCGGATCGGCCAAGGAAATCACACCCCTCTCGAAGACCCAGGCCCAGTGGAAGGCCTATTTCGCGGCCGGCAAGCACAAGAAGGGCGCCGAGAAGCTGGATTCGCTCCTCAAGCCCGAGCAGGTCAAGGACATTCAGACCTTCCTGGTCAACCACGCTTCGGACTCCCCGCAGCCTGAGACCTGCGGCGGCTGATCCGCGCTTCCCCATCGAACCTCCCCTTCCCGCATCGAACGCCCCGGAGGCATTCCCATGAACTCCCGAATCACGCTCGCCCTCGTCGCCATGCTGGCGCCCACGGCTCTGAGCGCTCAATCCAATCAGGACCTGCAGAAGCAGATCGAGCAGCTGAAAGTGCAGCTGAAGGCGGTGGAAGAGAAAGCCGCCGCCGCCCAGGAAGTGGACACCCGCCTTGTCAAGGTCGAGACCAAGGTGGCCGGCGACAACATCCAGTGGGGCGGCGACCTCCGCACCCGCTTCGAGAGCAGCGAGTGGCACTTCAAGCCCTACACGCAGTTCATGGGCTTCGCCCAGAGCGCCGGCGCCCCCGCCGGGGCCCTGCCCCCCGGCTACCCCTATCCCTTCATGCCCCTCACCCAGAACGTGCCCGCCCAGGACTGGACCAACTCCGTGCAGTGGTCCACCCGGCTGCGCCTCAAGATGGGCATCACCATCAACGAGCACGCCAAGATCATGGGCCGCCTGACGATGTACAAGGTGCACGGCGGCGCCGACGTGCCCACCTTCAACGGCTCGCCCAACACCGTCCAGAACTCCTTCAACAGCGCCAAGGTTCCCGGCACCGACGTGCTGCGGGTCGAGCGCGCCAGCCTGGTCTACGACTTCCCCCTGGGCATCCTCTCCATCGGCCGCCAGAACACTTCCGACGGCCCGCCGTTCGAAGTCCGCGAAGGCGGCGAGCGCCAGGCCACGCCCCAGGCCCTGGCCGTGAACGCGCTGGTGGACGGCATCGGCTTCAAGTTCCAGCTCGACAAGATCGGCCTCCCCGAGAACACCCTGCTGGGCATCTGCTACGGCGTGGGCTACGAGTCCGGCTTCGGTGGCGGCGGCAGCATCAAGTCCAGTGCCGCTCCCGTGGGCTTCAACTTCACCAACGTGAACTGGACGCCCCAGGGCCCCAACGCCGCGGCGGCCACCATGCAGGTGGCAAACATCGGTCCCCTGAAGGACAGCACGGTGCTCGGCGCCATGTACGACATGCCCCTGCTCTTCCAGGTCGGCGAGAGCGTCCACAGCGCCAACCTCTACGTGGGCTACAACCGCTTCGGGAACATGACCGACATCCCCTTCGGCAGCACCAACAACTTCCCCGTGCCGGCCATGCCGGGCATGGGCGGCATGCCCTCGATCCAGTACGTGACCGCCACGAACAACCTCGGCGACATGGACCAGTGGACCCTCACCTGGAAGCACAAGGTTGGCGACGCCTTCACCTACTTCGCCAGCTACGGCCACATCAAGAGCAAGCCCAACGGCAAGATGAGCCAGTACGGCGCCTACTGGACCATGCCCCCGGCCATGGGCGGCGAGACCGTGCAGCTCGCGGGCTTCGGCGGCCTGCTGGGCGACGCCGTGAACAGCCAGACGGCCAGCGCCTACTACGTGGGCATGCGCTGGGATGCCACCGAGAAGCTCGGCTTCGGCGCCGAGTTCAACCACGGTTCCCCGCGCTGGTTCACCTACAGCCCCGCCAGCGGCGAGGCCACCGAGAAGCTCGGCACCCGCGGCGACGTGTGGGAAGGCTACGTCCACTGGCAGTTCGCCAAGAACGCCGCCTTCCGCATCGGCATCCTCGACTACAAGTACAGCCACGCCTTCAGCGGCTGGCACATCTCTCCCGGGCCCGCCATGCCTGGCCAGAGCTGGGAAGACGCCTACGACCTGAACAAGAACCCGATGCTGCAGTACGGCTTCCCCGCATCGGTGAAGACGACCTACGCCTCGATCGAAGTGAAGTTCTAGTCCAACCGCAGTCCGGGCCGAGGGAATCGCCCCCCGGCCCGGGCCGCGTCTGCCCGGAGACCCACGATGGGAACCACTCGCATGGATCGCCGCTTCTTCCTGAAGGCCGCGGGCGCCACCGCCGGAGCCGTCGCCACCGCGCAGGTGGGATGCCTGAAATACTTCAAGAAGGGCCGCACCGCCGCTGACGACAACCGTGAAGTGCCCACCACCTGCGAGCTGTGCCCCAACAAGTGCTCCGCCATCGCCGTGGTCCAGGGCGGCTTCGTCAAGAAGCTGAACCCCAACCCCGAGAACCCGAAGTCCCGCGACATGCTCTGCGCCCGCGGCAACGCGGCCATCAAGCAGGTCTACGATCCCGACCGCCTCAAGCAGCCCATGATCCGCGTGGGAGCCCGGGGCGAGGGGAAATGGAAGCCCGTCAGCTGGGACGAGGCCTTCGACTTCGCCGCCAAGAAGCTGGCCGACATCAAGGCCAAGCACGGCCCCGAAGCCACGCTCTGGTCCTCCACCGAGGGCTTCCAGGAAGTCTTCTTCAAGAACCTGGGGTTGGCGTTCGGCTCTCCCAACCTCGTGCGCCACCCAACCCTCTGCCTGGCCTCGGTGAACCTCGCCTACAGCGCGACTTTTGGCACCGTGCCCAGCTTCGACCTGCTCAACAGCAAGTTCGTCATCATGTCCGGCGCGAACCGATTCGAGAGCATCATCACGCCTGACACCATGGACCTCATCGGCGGCGTCATGGAGCGCAAGGCCAAGCTGGTCTACCTCGATCCCCGCTTCACCGTCACCGCCGCCAAGGCCGACGAGTGGTACCCCATCAAGCCCGGCACCGACCTGGCCTTCATCCTGGCGATGATCCACGTGATCATCAAGGAGAACCGCCACAGCAAGGATTTCGTGGCCGCCTACACCACCGGCTTCGACCAGCTGGCGGAGCACGTGAAGCCGTACACCCCGGAGTGGGCCGAAAAGGAGACCGAGATTCCGGCGAAGGAGATCATCCGCATCGCCCGGGAATTCTCCGACGCCGCGCCCCGGGCCCTCTACTACGCGGGACGGCGCTCGTCGTGGTACCAGAACGACTTCCAGATGCGCCGCGCCCAGGCCATCCTCAACGCCATCATCGGCAACTGGGACCAGCCCGGCGGCATGGTGCCCAACGCCAAGCTGCCCAAGGGCGAGTTCCTCTTCATGCCCTGGGACGAGCCCAAGGCCCCGCGGGTGGACGAGATCGAGAAGCACTTCCCCCTGGCCGCCAAGGGCGACGGCGTCTACCTGAAGCTCCGCGAGAACGTGCTCAGCGGGAAGCCCTACCCCATCAAGGGCTGGATGGTCTACAAGCAGGATCCCCTGAACGCCATGCCTGACCAGGCCAAGACCCTGAAGATGATCGAGGGCATGGATTTCATCGGCGTCATCGACGTGCAGATGAGCGACATGGCCTGGTACGCCGACGTCGTGTTCCCCGAGAGCGCCTACCTGGAACGCACCGACCCCGTGGAGGTCATGCCCGGCATCTGGCCCGCCGTGGTCTACCGGCAGCAGGTGGTGAAGCCCATCCACGATACGAAGCCGAACCTGGAGATCGTCCAGGGCCTGGCCAAGCGCCTGGGGCTCGCCGATTACTTCGATTACACCATCGAGCAATGGGTGGAGGCGGAGTTCAAGGAGCTGCCCATCCCCATGGCCGCCGAGCACATGAAGAAGCACGGCGTGTGGGCCGCCAGCGGCCAGCCCAGCTACGGCAAGACGCTCAACCCCGACCACCGCTTCGTCACCAAGACCGGCAAGATCGAACTGTTCTCCGAGCGCCTCCAGGAGGCAGGCCAGGATCCGCTTCCGGTCTACGCGGCGCCGGTGCCGCCGCCCAGCGACCGCTTCCGCCTCATCCTCGGCCGGGTGGGCTACTTCACCCACGCCAACCAGTCGAACAACGTCTGGCTGAACGAATTCATGAAGGAGAACGACCTCTGGCTCAACCCGAAGCCGGCGGAGCGCCTGGGCATCAAGGACGGCGCCTACGTGACGGTCACCAGCAGCGTCGGCAGCGTGAAGCTC
>JAFJUR010000021.1 GCA_017859995.1 Holophagaceae bacterium
CAGCTGGCCGTTGGAGGCCTTGTCCACGGCGGCGATGTTGTTCGCGATCCAGCGTTCGTACCGCAGGTTCCAGTCGTTGCTGACCGGCTCCACCTCGACCGTGCGGGCCCCTTCCATCGTGGGCTTGCCGTTCACCGTGAGGGTCACCTTCTGGCCCTTGATAACCTGCAGGCGGGCCTGTAGGGCTTCGGGGGCCCGCAGGGGCTTGCCGTCGATCGCCAGCAGGTACTCGCCCTCCCTCACCTTGGGCGCGGGATCGGCCAGGGGGGCCTTGAGGTCACGGGCGTAGGGGGTGGGCCCATACACCTTCGCGAAGCGGTAGACGCCGTTCTCGGCGCTGAAATCGGCGCCCAGCAGGCCCGAGAACACCGGGTTCGGCACGGGCCGGCCGGGGCCGAAATCGCCCCCGCTCACGTAGGTGTGACTCACGTTCAGCTCGCCCACCATCTGGCTGAGCAGCCAGTTCAGCTCCTGGCGGGAGTTCAGCTCGGGCAGCCAGGCACGGAACTTGGCGCCGATGGCGTTCCAGTCGTTGCCGTTCATGTTCGTGTCGTAGAAGAAGTCGCGGTACCAGCGCCAGGTGTCCTCGAAGATCTGCTTCCACTCGGCCCGCGGATCGGCGGTCATGGTCAGGCGGTCGAGGTCGAGCTTTTCGGGCAGGGCCTTGGAGGCGAGCAGGGCCGTGACCTCGCCGGTGTGGTAGTTGGCTCCCTTGCGAAGGAGCACGCGCTTGCCCTCGGCATCGAAGGTCCAGTCGCTCACCGTGTCGGTCAGCACCACCTCCTTGTCCTTCTTGGCGGCGGCGTCGTAGAAGTGCACCTTCCACTTGTCCGCGCCCCGGGGGCCGTAGAACTCCTCCACCACGTTGTCGTCCCAGCCCTCCACCTCGTCCCAGCCCACGATGCCGCGGCCCGCCTTGAGGTGGAACAGGTTCCCGGGCTTCACGGGCAGGGGCGCGATGCGGTCCGACAGGCCGGCCACGTCCACGCGGAACGCAGAAGGCGACGAGGAGGTGCCCGCCTTCGAGTCACTGGCCTTCTCGTCGCCGGCCTTCAATTTCACGGCCATCACCTGCACCGGCACGGACTGGATGTGGTTGTCCTGGCTGGGGTCGAGCTTCGTGTGGAAGTTGCTGTAGCTGAGGAAATAGAGGGTGCTGCCGTCCAGGTCGAAGCGCGGGTTCACGCAGTCGTAGAAGCCATCGGTCAGGGCCACCTTCTGCTTCGTCGCCAGGTTGTAGAGGGTGATGCGGCCGTTGCGGCTGGGTTCCACCACCGAGTAGGCCACCCACTGGGAATCCGGCGCCCAGGCGTAGTCGCTCACCTCCCAGGTGAACTGGTCGTTCTTCAGGTCGTGGAACTCGTCCACCTTGGTGAGCTTCTTCGTGGCCACGTCCATGACGTAGAGGGCGAAGCTCTTGTCGCCGAAGAGCACCTTGGTGCCGTCCGGGCTCCACTCCAGGTGGTAGAGGGCGGTCTTCAGGCCCGTGGGAATGCGCTCCGCCGCGCCATCCACCGCCTGCACGTAGAGGTCGTAGTCGCCCATGGCGTCGCTGAAGTAGGCCACGCGCTTGCCGTCGGGCGAGAGGCGGGGCATGCGCTCGCGCACGCCGGGGGTGCGGGTGAGGTTCTTCGCCGGCTTGGCTGCGTCCGTGGGCAGGAGGAAGACCTCGCCCCGGGCCTCGAACACGGCGGTGCCGCCCACCAGGCTCATGCTCTGGATCCAGTCCTTGGGGTTTACGGGCCGGGGCGCGGCCTTCCAGCCATCGCTGGCCATGGTCACGGGCACTGCCCGCACGGCCTTGGTGGCCAGGTCCAGGGCCTGCAGGTGGCCGCCCTGCACGAAGACGGCGGTACGGCCATCGGTGCCGGGCTGCTGCACGTCGAAGTCCTTGAGGTCTGTCAGGGGCTCCACCGCCTTGGTGGCGGGATCCACCGAATACAGGTTCGTGATGCCGTTGGCGCCGCGGTCGGAGACGAAGAGCACCTTGCCCCCGGCCCAGATGGGCGCGCCGTTGCGGCCCACGTAGTCGGTGAGCTTCTGGAAGCCGCCGGTCTTCAGATCCGCCAGCCACAGGTCCTGGTGGCGACCGCCCTTGTAGCGCTTCCAGTAGTACTCGACCACGCCCTTGGTGCTGTAGGCCAGGCGCTGGCCATCGGGCGCCACCGTGCCCTGCACGCCGCGCGGCACCGGCAGCGCCACGGGCTCGTGGCCTTCCAGGTCCACCGTGAAGAGCCGCTCGATGGGCCGGAAGTCATGGTCGGAGACGGTCTTGAAGACCACCTGCTTGCTGTCGGGCAGCCAGCCCTGCACGGAGGCGAAGCCGGTCCAGGTGAGCCGCTTCGGCGTGCCGCCCTCGGCGGGCATCACGTAGACCTGGTTGGCGCCGTCGTACTGGCCGCTGAAGGCGATCCACTTGCCGTCGGGGCTGAACCGCGCTGCGGTCTCCAGGCCCGGATGCGTGGTCAGCCGCCGGGCGGGGCCGCCCTTCAGGGAACCCAGCCACAGGTCGTCCTCCCAGGTGAAGACCACCCGGTCGCCGTGCACGTCGGGGGCGCTGACGAACCGAGGGGAGTGGTCCTGGGCCACGAGGGCGCAGGCGGCGGCGAGCAGGGTGCAGATGCGGGCGCTCAGCATCAAAGACTCCGGAAAGGGAGCCTCAGGATACCTCGCCTAATGAGGAATCAAAACAGGCGGCCCACCAAGGCTGCGAGGGCCGTTTCCGTGCGGAGGATGCGCGGCCCCAGGTCCAGGGGCCGCAGCCCGGCCCGCAGCAGGCTCTGCACCTCCGCCTCGACCCAGCCTCCTTCGGGCCCGATGGCCAGGGTGACCGGGGCCGCCAGGGTCCGCGGCGCGGGTTCCCCGGTGCCCGGGTGGGCCATGAGCCCGGTCCCACCCGCCAGGAGGGCCGGCAGCTCATCTTCCACGAAGGGGCGGAACAGCCGCGCCAGCCGCAGGTCCGGCAGCGCCGTGTCTCGGGCCTGCTCCAGGCCCAGCAGCATCTGCGCCCGGAGGCTGTCCGGCTGCATGCGGGGGCTGGCCCAGTAGGCCTTCTCCACTTTCCAGGCGTTCAGCAGCACCAGGCGGGCCGCGCCCAGGCTGGTGGCGGCGGCCACCACGCGGTTGAGCACCTTGGGGCGCGGCAGGGCGATCACCAGCGTGAGGGGCAGCTTGGGTGGCGGGGGCTGGTCCAGAGTCAACGCGAGCTCCAGCGCCTCGTCATCCAGTCGCAGCACCCTGCCCCGGCCCATGGCGCCCCCCAGCAGGCCCACCGCCAGGTCGTCGCCCACCTTCGCCCGGTGCACCTCGCGCACGTGGGCGAGACGGCGGCCGGTGAGCCGGGCCCGGTCCGGCGCCTGCAGGTCCTCCGGAAGCAGCAGCACCAGATTCATGGAAGGGCCCTGCCCTGCTTCATGCCCTGCTTCATGTCCAGGTTCATGCCAGCCCCTTGGCCAGGATCAGGTCGCGGTCCACCTGCCCGCCGATGCGGAAGATGTGCTCGCCCACCTCGCGGAAGCCGTGGCGGGCGTAGAAGGCGAGGGCACGATCGTTGTGCTCCCAGACGCCCAGCCAGAGCACATCCGCGCCCCAGGCCCGGGCCAGGCCCGTGCCCGCCGCCATCAGGGCCGTGCCCCACCCGCCGCGGTGGTGGGCACGCAGCACGTAGATGCGCTGCAGTTCCGCCGGGCGCGATCCTGGCACGCCCGGCTCCCGGTGCCCGAACCGCATCTGGACGAAGCCCGCGGGCAGGCCGTCCACCTCCAGCACCAGGCCCGGACGGTCGGGATCCGCCAGCTCGGCTGCCTGGACGGCCTCGCCGTAGGCACCCGCCACGTAACACGCCAGGTCTTCAGGCGAGCAGATGGCGGCGAAGGTTTCCCGGAACGTGCGGGCGCCGAGATCCGCCAGGATCCCCGCGTCCGCCACGGTGGCAGGCCGGATGTGTGCCGTGCTCACGGCTGGCTACCTCCGCCGGGCGCTCGGTGTCGCCGGCGATTTGGATTTGGACTTGGCTTTGGCTCTGGGCCTGGCCTTGGGCTTGGCTTTCGCGTTGGCGGCCACGGCGATGGCCCTGACCATCCAGTGGGCCAGCTGGTCCGGATCCTCCAGCACTTCCTCGGGCAGCTCGTAGTACTGCATGGGCTTGTCCGGGTCGCCGAAGGGCAGGAAGGGCCCCATGCCTGCGGCTTCGAAATCGGGTCGGTTGCTGTCGTCCACCTTGAAGTACAGCACCTCGTCGGCCACCAGGGCGAAGGCGCGGCCGTCGGCGAAGAAGGTCAGGCCGCCGAACATGGGGCGGGTGGTCACGGGGCGGATCTGGCCCAGCTGCTCGAGCAGGTATGTGCGGAAGCTCACAGAGACGGCCATGGTCCCAATGCTACCCTCCCTGGAGCCCGCCGGAGATCCGGCGTCTTTTGACAGGTTCCACCATGCGGATCAACAGCCTCGACGCCCTCCTGCACGCCGTGAAGGATCGCCCCCGCAAGCGGCTGGTGGTGGCCTGGGCCAACGACGCCCATACGCTGGAGGCCGTGAGCGCCGCCGTGGAAGCGGGCGTGGTGGAGGCCATCGTCGTGGGCGACGAGACGGTGATGACAGAGGTGTGCCAGGCGCACGGCCTTCCGAAGGAGCGCTTCCGCATGGTCCACGCGGCCACGGACACCGAGGCCGCCACCAGGGCCGTGGCCATGGTCCGCGCCGGCGAGGCCGACCTGCTCATGAAGGGACTTTTGAGCACGGACAAGTACATGCGGGCCATCCTGAACAAGGAACAGGGCCTGCTCGATCCCGGCGCCATCCTGAGCCACGTGACCGTCATGGAGCACCCGGGCCATCCGAAGCTCCTCATCGCCGGTGACGTGGCGGTGATCCCGGAGCCCGAGTTCAAGGAGAAGGCGGCCATCCTGGGCTACCTCGTGAAGGTCGCCAAAGCCCTGGGCGTGGAGACGCCCAAGGTCGCCGTGCTGGCGGCCTCCGAGCAGGTCATGCCCAAGCTCAGCTCCAGCGCCGACGCGGCCCTGCTCTCCAAGATGGCCGACCGCGGCCAGATCAAGGGCGCCTTCGTGGACGGCCCCATGGCCCTGGACGGCGCGCTCGATCCCGAATCCGCCCGAATCAAGGGACTGGGCGGCCCCGTGGCCGGCGACGCGGACTGCCTGCTGTTCCCCAACATCGAGGCCGGCAACGTGTTCTACAAGGCCGGCACCAAGCTGGGCGGCGCCGAGATCGCCGCGGTGGTGGCCGGCGCCAGGGTGCCCTGCGTCCTCAGCAGCCGGGGCGACAGCGCCAAGACCAAGCTCAGCTCCATCGCCCTGGCCGCGCTGCTGGCCTAGCCGCCACCCTACTTGGGTTCGGCCTTCAGCTCGGAGAACCCGAGGACCATTCGATCCGTCCGCCCCTGGATCAGGACCGTGGCGTCCAGGGCCCCCGGCAGGGGCAGGCCTTCGAGCACCTGGTTGGTGATCCGGATCTTGAGGTTCATGGCCACGCCATTCCCCTTCGGATTGAAATCCCCCTCGTAGCCCGTGAGCACGAAGCCCTGGGCTGTCCGGTCGAAGGTCGGCTGAATGACGGCGTCGAAGGCCGGCGAGGCGACCTTCATCACGGAGATCGCAAAACTCCGGTCGGTCCGGAGCTCCACATGGACGTCGCCCGTCTCCTCCCAGGTGAACTGGTACTGGGTTCCCAGATCCACCACCTTGCAGGGCACGCCGGCGGCGGGCACCGGGGTCTGCACCATGAAGGGCCCCCAGGTCTGGAAGAAGCCGTTGAGGGCCTGCTCGACGCCCTGGTAGATCTGGTTCAGGCCCTGGGTGGCACCCTCGGGCGCGTCCACCACGGTGTGGGTGACCTGGGACTGGCCGTGCGCCCCCACCCGGACGTCGAATCGGATCTGGGTCAACAGCTTCAGCGCTGCGTCATAGGCGGTCGGGTCGGACTTGGCCAGCTCCGCGAGGCTCACGGACCAGTCGGGCCGCGCCACGAAGCGGTAGCCGCGGAACCCCCGGGTCGAGAGGCCGATGTAGGCCGCGCGCGCCTTGGTCAGGATGGCCTCCGGGTCGGCCACGGCCTTGGGCTGATTCGAAGCAGCCGGGGTCTTGGCCGGCGGAGCGGCGGGGGCCTTGGCCGGAGCCTGGCTGGCCTCCAGACACAGGGACGACCATCCGATCAGGCTGGCCAGGACCAAGGGGGCGGTGCGGCTTGAATGCACGGGATCTCCAGGATGCGAAGGGGGAAGGACCAGTCTAGACGGCCTCCCGTCCCACTTCCCAGGGAATCGGCGCGGACGCCCCAAACCCCTCAGGCCGGCGGGTAGTCCCGGGCGACTTCGCGACCGGAGAGCACGCGCAGGGCGCCCTTGGCGAGGGCGGCCATCTCGTTCTCGCCGGGATAGACCTTCACGCCGCAGCCGAGACCCGCGGTGAGCCGACGGAGATCCTCCACCAGGCGGGCAGAACGGGCCATGCCGCCGGTGAGCAGGATCGCGTCGATGGGCTCGCCGTCGAAGGCGGGCACCATGGCTGTGATGGCCTTGGCCACTTGGTAGGCCAGCGCGTCGTAGACCAGGGTGGCTTCGGGCTCCCCGGCCTCGACCCGGCGCTCCACCTCGCGGAAATCGGCGGTGCCCAGCAGGTCCACCAAGCCGCCCCGGCCCTTGTTGAGGAGCTTCAGCTCGGCCTTGGAATACTTGCCGGAGAAGCACAGGTCGATGAGCTGGCCCGGCGGCAAACTGCCCGAACGCTGCGGAGAGAAGGGGCCCTCGCCGTCAAGGCCGTTGTTCACGTCGATGTAACGGCCCTTGCGGTGGGCGCCCACGGTGATGCCGCCGCCCATGTGGGCCACGATGACGTTGATGCGCTCGTAAAAGGTCTCGTGCTCCTCGGCGTAGCGGCGGGCCGTGGCGATCTGGTTGAGGGCGTGGCTGATCACCCGGCGCGGCAGCTCCTTCACGCCCGTGATCTTCACCTTCGGATCGGCCTCGTCCACCACCACCGGATCCACGATGTAGGCGGGTTTGCCCGTGCCGGCCACCAACTCGGAGGCGATGAGGGCCCCCAGGTTCGAGGCATGCTCGCCCCGGCGCCCGGCTTTCAGGTCGTCCAGCATCGCGTCGGCCACGTTCCAGGTGCCGTGGGGGATGGGCCGCAGCAGGCCGCCCCGCCCCGCCACGGCGTCCAGGTCGCCCAGGGCGAGGCCCTTTTCCGCCAGGAACCGCAGCACCGCCTCCTTGCGGAACGCGAACTGCTCGGTGATGGGTTTTCCCTCGAAGGCCTTGAGCGCCTCGGCGGGATGCTGGATCTCCTCCGTGAACCGCTCCTCGTCGCCCTCGAAGATGGAGGTCTTCGTCGAGGTCGAGCCCGGGTTCAGCACCAGCACGCGGTGCCGGCGGAAGAAGGTGTCCTTCGGCGTGCGCTGCCACTGCCCGTAGTGGTGCAGGCGCATCACCGAGGCCTTCACCGCCAGGCGGATGTCCTCCGGGGTGCAGTCCATGGGCAGGTCCACGCCCTGGAACCAGAGGCCGAACATCACGGGGAACTTGCGCGCCCCGGGGAAGCGGGTGGCGTAGAGGTGGTAGAGCAGGTTGCCCATGTCGAGGTTGGGGCAGACGATCACGTTCGGCACGCCCTCCCAGGGCTGCCCTTCGGTCTGGTAGAGGCTCGCGGAGCGCCTGGACAGAGCCACGCTCACCTTCACCTCGCCGCGGATCTGGATGCTGGCGTAGCGCTGCGCGTGCTTGACGCGCTCGGCCAGGATCTCCGGCACCAGGTCGGCGGCCTGGCGCACCAGCTCGGGGGAGGGCCCCTCGTCGCTGCCGCGATTCGAGTAGGACACCATGGCGCAGCGGATCTCCGGCAGCACGTCCTCGGGGATGAGGTCCCGGGCCACGGCGCAGGTGCCCACGGCCACCTCCGCCAGGGTGCGGGGGGTCATGCTGGCGTTCACGCCCACGTCGCCGAACACCACGATGTTGTGGGGATAGACCTCCTCGGGATGCTCGTCGGGCAGCACGAACACGCCGGCCTCGCAGGCGACGCTGCGCTGGGCCAGCAGGTCCACCATGGGGCGGAAGAAGGCCTTCGGCTCATGGATGGCACCGCCCACCACCATGTCGGCGTGGCCCAGCTTCACGGCCCAGATGCCGAACCGCCCCGACTCGGAGACCAGCGACCGGGCCTCCTCGATGCACATGGGGCGCTCATGGACCTGGCACCACTCCAGGCAGGCGGCCGCGAAGGATTCGATCAGGTCGGGCCGCGAAGCGGGATCCACGAAGGCGCTCTCGGAGAGGGTGTAGGCCACCCGGTCCGCGCCGAGATGCGCCAGCTCGCGGGCCGCGAGGGCGCGGACCTCGGCCTCGGGAGCCAGGAATACGGGACGGATGAACCGCCCCAGGTAGCAGGCGGCTTCGAGGGTCCGGGCATCCAGGGCTTCCGGAAAAACCACCGTGGGACGGTTCCGGGGCACGGCCAGCAGGCGGCTGTCGAGGGAGGCTTCGATGTCAAACATGGGACTCCAAGGCCACCAGGGGCCTCTGCGCCGAGTCTATCAGGGTGATCTGCCGTCGTTTTCCACCTGCAGGTCACATGTGATCTCAGTGGTCTGCGAGGCTCGCTGATTCCACCCACACCACCTCGCAGGAGCCATCCCCGGTATCCGCCCGGGACAGGCTGCTGACCCAATGGAAGCCGTCGGCGCCGTCCACCCGGACGAGGTGTCCCCGGAGGGTCACGAGCTGCCCGGGCCGCGCCGCCAGCAGCTGTTTCGCCACCGCCCCATCCGCCGGGATCATGTGCATGTTGGCGCTGTGCCGGACGATGTCGCCTTCGGGGATGGGCAGACGCTTCGCGCTCCAGAAGTACCAGCGGTCCTGCTGCCGGACCGTGATGGCTTCCAGGACCCGCGAATCGGACATGGGCCCCCAGCCCAGGGCCAGGTCCACCGGAGAGAGCTCCGCGGGCCGGTCGTGGCGGTAGCGCTCTGCGCCCAGCACTCGGGCCCGGTGCTGGAAGCCCGCCAACGGCGTGAAGCGGTGTCCCCGGTAGGTCCAGCTGCCCGGGACCTCCGGATCGGTCTGGATGGGATCCTCCGGGGCCAGCACCCCGGCGGGCTGGGTCAGGGCGCGGCCCTGCCAGGCGGCGAGGATCAGCGCGCCGGCCAGCAGCGCCATCGCGAGGCCGCGCCAGTGCTCTCGCAGTCGATCAAGCCATGCGTCCATGGGGCAAGGCTACCCTGCCCCCATTCAGAACTTCACGAGGTTGCCCACGACGAACTGGTGGTGGTCCATGCCCGGCTCCCGCACCAGCGGATAGGCGACGGTCATGAGGAACACCCGACCGATGGAGCTCTTCAGGTTGCCCAGGCGCAACCCGCCGCCCACATCCACGTACGTGCGGCTCCAGGCGCCCGTGTCGGCCCGGCGGATGGCCCCGGCGTCCGCATAGACCACGAAACCCAGCTGCAGGATGCCCAGCCAATCGTAGGTCGTGAGGATGCGCTCCTCCACGGAGGCCATCCAGCGGCGGTCCCCCAGCAGCAGGTGGTTTCCGTAGCCTCTCAGGCCATCGATGCCCCCGAGGTAGAGCACCTTGTCGGGGTCGGGCCGGTGCGTCGCGTCCACTTGCAGGTAGGCCGCCTGGGTCTGGTACGGGAGGCCCTGGTGGTAGGCCGTGAGGCTCGCGTTCGCCAAACCATCCTGCCAACCATCGGCATCGTGGCGCGCCGAGGACAGGGCCTGGAACAGGAGGAGGTTGCCCGCGCCCGGTGCCCAGCCCTTGGCGAGGCTGGCCCGGAAGAACGGCGAGGTCCCGTCGCCTCCCAGGCCGCCGAGGAAGGAGCCCACCCTCAGCTGGGCGTCCCAGCCCAGGTTGTAGTCCTCGGGGTGGACCACCCCGGCCAGGTCCCGGTAGGTCCGGAACCGCGCCTCGAACAGGGCCCAGGTCAGGTGGAGTCCGGTGAGGCGGCGGCCCCTCAGCGGGGGCGCCGGCAGGAGGCCCGCGTCGAGGGTCTGGACGGGCCCGAATTCCGTCCGCTTCAAGTCGAAGCCGCCGCCCAGCCGAATCGCTCGGTCCCCGTCCCCCGACCAGGCCCAGGAGCCCTCGGCGAGGGCCGTGTCCCAGCGGGACCGGAAAGCATAGGCGGTGAGGCCGAGGTTGTAGATCGACTGGACGGTGTCCGACGACTCGGCGCTGAAGGTGAGCGACCAGGGTGTCTCGAGGCTGCGGTAGGGCCGGGCCACCTCGAGGAACCTGGTCTGGCCGTCCGTGAGCGACTGGTAGCGGGCGCCCAGTGTCCAGGGGCTGGCGAGGAACTGGTGGTCGCGGTAGATCACCGTGTCGGTGGACCGCTCCGGAGTCTTCTCGTGGGCCAGCAGGAGGTCCTTGCCGAAGCCCAGAAAGTTCGCCTCGTGGACAGAGAATCCGAAATTCCGCTGCCCGCCCACCTGGGAGAAGCCAGCGCTGCCCTTGAGGGTCCAGGCGTCCCGGGTGTGGACCACGGCGCGGACGGCGCCCGCCTCATCAACCTCCGGAACGATCCACGCGTCTTTCAGGAAGCGGAAGGCCCGCAGGTTCCGCTCGGTCTCATGAATCAGCCGCGCGTTCACCACCTCTCCCGGGCGGAAGAGGAGTTCCCGGCGCACCACCTGCTCCCGCGTTTCGATGTGCAGGAGGTTCGCGAGGCGCCCCACCCAGTGTTTTTCGTGGGGATGGGAGGGATCGAAGATCTCGTGGATGCGGAATTCGATGGCTGCGATGGGTGCCTGCCGGGCTTCCAGGTCCTCCCAGCTGGGCGGAGCCTGGGCGGCCAGGGCGCAGCCAAACAGGCAGGCCGCCAGTCCGGCCCGCAGGCCGCGAAGGCGGCCCGGCGCCCGGCGATGAGAGGTGTGCATGTCTCAAAGCATAGGATGCGATCCCCCCGGACGGCGCCCGGGACCGGCCAGCCCCCCGTAGATTTGGTGATGGCCGTCACGGCAGCCGGGATGGATTCGCCTATCTTCTTCGCCTTCGTATGGTTCTTTCCCCGTTGGATCCCAGTCGCCCGTTCCACCCGGAACCGGGGCGCCAGGCCACGGACGAACCCCGGAATCCAGGCGGGACGGCGCCCTGGAACGGTACACTTCCCGAAACCCGTCCCCTGGAGTCCTCATGGACCTCACCTGGCTTTCCGCCAACCCCGGCCTGACCTTTCTGGCCCTTCTCGGCACCGGCTTCGCCCTGCTGCTGCTCAGCAAGTGGATCCGCTACATCCCCAACAACCGCGTGGGCATCGTCGAGAAGCTCATCAGCGGCAAGGGCTCGGTCAAGACCGGCCTCATCGCCCTGGGCGGCGAGGCGGGCTTCCAGCCCCAGCTGCTCCGCGGTGGCTGGCACCTGCTCACGCCCTTCCAGTACCGCATCCACAAGATGCCTCTGGTGACCATCCCCCAGGGCAAGATCGGCTACATCTTCGCCCGTGACGGCAAGGACCTGCCGCCCACGCAGACCCTGGCCAGCAACACCCGGGGCGCGGACTTCCAGGACGTGGTGGCCTTCCTGCAGAACGGCGGCCAGAAGGGCCCCCAGCGCCAGATCCTCCGTGAAGGCATCTACGCCATCAACCTCGCGCAGTTCGTGGTGCTCACGGAAGACCAGCTCTACTACCTGCCCCTCGACAAGAGCGAGTTGGAGACCTTCCAGAAGATGAGCGCCATCATCGCCGAGCGCGCCGGCTGGCGGCCCGTGATCATCCGCGGCGCCGATGACGCGGTGGGCATCGTCACCGTGCACGACGGCCCGAGCCTGCCCAGCGGCGAGATCATCGCCTCCACCGTGGGTGAGGATCCCCGCCAGGCCGCGACCTACCACAACAACTTCCAGGATGCCGACAAGTTCCTGGTGGCCGGCGGCCAGCGCGGACGCCAGTACCAGGTTCTGGTGGAAGGCACCTACTACATCAACCGCCTTTTCGCGACCATCGAGATGATCCCCAAGACCGTGGTCGAGGTGGGCACCGTGGGTGTGGTGGTGAGCTACACCGGCGCCATCGGGACGGACATCAGCGGCCAGGAGTACCGCCACGGCGAGCTGGTGGCCAACGGCACCCGGGGCGTGTGGAGCGACCCGCTGCTGCCGGGCAAGTACGCCTTCAACACCTACGCCGGCAAGGTGCTCATGGTGCCGACCACCAACTTCATTTTGAAGTGGACCAAGGGCGAGGTGGGCAGCCACAAGTTCGACGAGAACCTCACCGAGGTGAGCCTCATCACCAAGGATGCCTTCGAGCCCAGCCTGCCGCTTTCCGTGGTGGTGCACATCGACTACCGCAAGGCTCCCCTGGTCATCCAGCGCTTCGGCGACATCAAGAAGCTGGTGGAGCAGACGCTGGACCCCATGGTCAGCGCCTACTTCAAGAACATCGGCCAGACCCGCACGCTCATTCAGCTCATCCAGGACCGCAGCGCCATCCAGGAACAGAGCGGCGTCCAGATGAAGGAGAAGTTCAGCCAGTACAACCTGGAACTCCAGGAAGTGCTGATCGGCACGCCCACCAGCGGCGCCCCCGGCGGGCAGATCGAGCAGATCCTCGTGCAGCTCCGCAGCCGCCAGATCGCCGATGAGCAGGTGGAGACCTACGGCCGCCAGCAGAGCGCCGCGACCAAGGAGCGGGAGCTGCGCGAGGCCGAAGCCACCGCCAAGCAGCAGACCGCCCTCACGGAATCGGCCATCAGCATCCAGGTGCAGAGCAACCAGGGCAAGGCCGACTACGCCAAGGCCCAGCAGCAGGCGGCGCAGATCCAGACCCTCGCCGGCGCCGAGGCCGAGAAGGTGCGCCTCATGGGAGAAGGCGAGGCCAAGCGCATCAAGGTCATGGCCGAAGCCCAGGCCGAGCAGGCCGCCCGCGTGGGCATCGCCCAGGCCATGGCCATCGAGGAGCAGGTCCGCGCCTATGGCGGCCCGCAGTTCCAGCTGGTGCAGCAGGTCATGAGCCGCTTCGCCGAGGCCATCGAGAAGTCCCAGGTGGACGTGGTCCCCAAGATCCACATGGGCGGTGGCGACAAAGGCGGCGGCAGCCTCATCGAAAGCCTGCTGGGCCTGTTGCTGAGCGAAAAGGCCGGGCAGCTGGCGGGGGTGTCGGTTCCCACCGCCGCGAACCCGGAAGCGGAAGCGCTCAAGGCGGCCATGCGCCAGAACCTGACGAAATAGACGCCAGACACCCGAAGCCCCCGGCGGCAGGTCCCTGCCCCGGGGGCTTCCCCTGTGACCTCGCCTACCGCTCTGAGGTGGCCGCCAGCTCAGCGCGAATGGCCTTGCGGCTCGACCAGAGCAGCCACGCCGCCCAGGCGTTGAAGAGGGTCACGCAGCCCAGGATGGCCGCCAGGCGAAGGTAGGGCTGCTCGAGGGCCATGCGCAGCTCCACCCGCATGACGGTCATGACAGCCCAGACCAGGGTGCAGAACCCCAGCACGACGGTCATGAGGGCCCGCACCTCGGTCCAGGGAACCATGGCGGCCAGCATCAGCATGCCCGTCAGCGGCACGATCAGGATCAGCGGGAAGCCCAGGCGCATCGCCAGCGCGGCAACCAGGAGCAGGCAGAACTGGGCGGGAAGAGCGCGGCGGAAAGACATGCAACCTCCATCCCCTTATTTCATACCATTAATTCCTAAATATGGATCACAACCTCGCATTCAAGCTCCCCCTCATGGATAACTCCTCCATCTACCGACATGGTTTGGTTGAATAGGTTCTGACCTGCCCATCCCTTCGCCCCGGCCCATCCCTACGCCCCTGCCCAACCGTTGGAGCTTCCAGTGCTCGCACCCGTGTTCTTCCTGGCTCCCACACCGCCACCTCCCCAGATGCTGGAACTCGCCTCCGCGCTGCCGCCCCCGGCCGAAGCCCTTCGCCAGGCCAAGGATTGGGCGGGGCTGGCCGACTGGTTCGAGGCCCAGACCCCAGCCGTGCGCGGCCGTCACTTCGAAACCTGGCTCCAGGCGCTTCAAAAGAGCCAGCGCTGGGGCCGCCTGGTGGAGATCTGCGACGCCCTGCAGCCCCAGCTGGAGGCCACCTCCGGGCCGCGTCTCGGGAGCTACCGCTTCTATCGGGCCCGGAGCCTCAGCGGGTTGGGCCGTCATGCGGAGGCCGCGGCGGCCCACGCCGAGAATGGACGCCTGGGCGATCCAGACGGCTTCTCCAACGCCTGCACCGAAGCCCGGCTGGGCATGGCCTGGCCGGCCCTGCTGGCCTATGCCGAGGCGCTGCTCATCCAGCGGCCGGAAAACGGCCTTGGCCTGGCCTGGAAGGGCGAGGCCCTCGCCCGTTTGGAACGTTTCTCCGAGGCCGAGCCCGTCCTGAAAGCAGCCCTGGCGAAGGATCCGACCATCGCCTACGCGTGGAACAACCTGGGCCGCTGCCTCAACGAGCGAAAAGCCTGGGGCGAGGCGGCCGCGGCCCTGGACCAGGCCCTGGCCCTGGATCCCGGTCAACTGGAAGCGCTGTTCAACCGGGGACGGGCCCGCTTCGAGCTGAAGCAGTACGTCGGAAGCCGCGACGACTTCAGGGCCGCGCTGGCATTGGAGCCCGACAACCTGGTCCTCGCCGAGAACCTCCGGCAGGCGGAGCGCTACGCCGCATTGCCCGCCGGCCCGTCGCCGGGCAGGAAGGGGACGAAGTCGAAATAGCCCCTACACTGGATCCATGTCCGAGGCCCTTCTGAGCGATCTCCTCGATGCCTGCCGCCGCCTGCACGCGGGGGGCCTGCTCGCCGCGTCGGACGGCAACCTGTCCGTGCGGCTGCCGGACGGCCGCATCGCCATGACGCCCAGCGGGGTTCCGAAGGCGAAGGTGAAGCGGGAGGACCTGGCCATGCTCGCCCTGGACGGCACCATCCTCGCAGGTCGGCCCAGCAGCGAGCGGGCCATGCACCTGGCCATCTACCGGACCGTGCCTGAGGCGAAGGCCTTGATCCACGCCCACCCGCCCACGGCCATCGCCTGGTCGATCGCGCGGCCCGAGTGGCAGGAGCTCCCCGCCGACGCCCTGCCCGAGGTCATCCTCGCCGCCGGCCGCATTCCCATCGTCCCCATGGCCATCCCTGGCACCGAGGCCATGGGTGAGAACCTCCTGCCCTTCCTGCCCGCCCATCGCCTCATGATCCTGGCCCGCCACGGCGGCCTCTGCTGGGGCGAGCACCTGGACGAGGCCGTCGGCGGCATGGAGCGCCTGGAACAGGTGGCCACCATCCTGTGGAAAGCCGAAACCCTGGGCGGCGCGCAGCCCCTGGCCGTGTCGGACCTCGCCGAACTCCGCGCGCTGCGGGCGAAGCTCGGACCGAAGATTATTTAGAAAGAAAGAATGAATCCACAGATTCCACAGATGGCACAGATTCAACTGCGGAAGAAATCTGTGTGAATCTGTGAAATCTGTGGATGGTGAGCTTTGATGAACCCCTTCGAATCCCTCGGTCTGAAACACGATGGCCGCACGCTCTGGGTGCTGGATCAGGCCCTGCTGCCCGATGCGGAAGTGTGGCTGGACGGCAGCGACCCCGCGGCCATGGTCGCCCTCATCCGCCGCCTGGCGGTGCGCGGCGCGCCGCTCATCGGCGTGGCGGCGGCGGCGAGCCTCGCCACCTTCGCGCAGCGCGGCGCCTCCGCGGGCGAGTACGCCGCCGCCTGCGCGGCGCTGCGGGCGGCGCGGCCCACGGCCGTGAACCTCATGTGGGCCATGGATCGGATGAAGGACGCCTCCGATCCCATGGCTGAGGCCCAGGCCATCTTCGAGGAGGATGTGCGGCTCTGCGAGGGAATGGCCCAACATGGCGCGGCGCTGATCCAGGATGGCGAGGGCCTGCTCACCCACTGCAACACCGGCGGCCTCGCCACCGCGGGCATCGGCACGGCCCTGGGCGTGATCCGCCGCGCCTTTGAGCAGGGCAAGCGCATCCACGTCTACGCCGACGAGACCCGGCCCCTGCTCCAGGGCGGCCGCCTCACGGCCTGGGAACTGAGGAAGCTCGGCATTCCCGCCACCCTTGTCACCGACAGCATGGCGGCCCTCCTGATGCGGGACGGCCGGGTCCAGCGCGTGCTCGTGGGTTCGGACCGCGTGGCCGCCAACGGCGATTTCGCCAACAAGGTGGGCACCTACGGCGTGGCCGTGCAGGCCCACCACCACGGCGTCCCCTTCCATCCGGTGGCCCCGTTCTCCACCGTGGACCTCACCTGCCCGAACGGCGCCGCCATCCCCATCGAGGAGCGCGACCCCGCCGAGGTGCGCGGCTTCGGGCCCCTGCGGTGGGCCCCGGAAGGCATGCCCGCCTGGAACCCCAGCTTCGACGTGACCCCCGTGGACCTCGTCACCAGCCTGGTGCTGGACCGCGGGGTGCTCAGCCGCGATCAGCTCAAGGCCGGCGCCCTGGGCCCGCTCTGCCGCCCCAGCTGAGCGTTCGCGGGGCCCTCCTCACGCCACTTCCCCGGCGTCCCCCCGCTCCAGGGGGAACTGGATCCGGAAAGTGGTGCCGCGGCCCACGGTGCTCTCCACATTCGTGGTTCCTGCGAATTGATCCACCAGTGCCTTGACGGAGGCCAGGCCCAGGCCTGTTCCCCGCCCCGGAGCCTTGGTGGTGAAGAAGGGCTGGAAAATGCGGTCCAGCACCTGCTCGGGGATTCCCACCCCTTCATCCTGGACCTCGAGCAGGGCCTGATCTCCCTCCTTCCGGGTCCTCACCCAGATCCGCCCCCCGGCCCGGGTCGCGTCCACGGCGTTGGAGATCAGGTTCACCAGGATCTGGTCGATCTGGGAGGGATCCAGCAGGACGGGAATGGGCTTGGGCCCGGTCTCGACGATGAACGAGATGTGGGACGGCACCACGGCCTTGAACAGATTCTGCTTGTCCCGGAGGTGGCCCCCCAGGTCGAAGGCCTGGATAGGCAGTGCCTGTGGCCTCCCGAAGGCCATCAGCTGCGCCGTCAGCTCGCCGGCGCGGCGGGTCGCCTCCTTCAGCCGGTCGAGATCCCTCGCCTCCGGCGCGCCGCCCTCGGCGAGCTCGAGTTCCATTTTTTCCGCGCAGAGCAGCGATGCCCCGATGAGGTTGTTGAGATCGTGGGCCATGCCCGCGCCGATGCTGGCCATGGTGTTCATGCGCTCCGTCTTCAGGAGCAGCGACTGCGCCTCGGCCAGGGATCTCGTCCGCTCCTCCACCAGAAGCTCCAGGGACTGGGCGGTGGCCCGCGTCTCTCCCATCACGAGGCTCTGGCGCCAGAGAAGCAGGACGATCATGGGCGTGAGCAGGAGCACCACCTGCCAGTCGAGCCGCCGTGGCTCGACGAACAGCAGGATCCAGACGAGCACGAGCGACAGCATCGCGGGAACGTAGGGCAGGAGGCGCTGGAAGCGAGTCCCGTAGCGATGGTCCTCGGCTTCCGCACCTCTGGGGGTGGCGAAGGCCTGGCCGAAGCAGAGCCAGGTGAGCGGGTCCAGCGCCTGGGCCTCCATCAGCAGCCAGGCCTGCCCCTCATGGTGGGCAAAGGAAAGGAGCGCGTTGCGGCCCACCGAATAGGTCAGCCCGAGGCCGATCCAGGCCAGCCGCCGCCGGTCCCCGGGCGGGGGCCTCAGGAAGAGGCTGCCCCACATCCCGAGCAGGAGGGCGGTGAACAGGACGATTCCAATCAGCATCCCGGTCTCCAGCCGAGGGAGCGAAACATCCACGACGAAGGCCCGAAGTCCGAGCATCCACACGAGGAAGAAGGCACCGAGGGCGAAGAGAAGGTCCTCCAGCAGATTCCATCCCGTGTGGCCGCGCTCCTCTCGAGCTGTTCCCCACGCGATGAACGCGAGGATTTCGATTCCGTAGGACACCAGATGGTGGGTCTGTCCCCAGGGCAGATGGGGCAAAGCAGCCTTCACCTCCGGGAAAAGGAAGAAGACGCCGCGCACGGCCAGGAGGAAGCCGAAGAAGGCCGCCCAGAGGTCCCACAGCACCCGAGGGTTCTCCCGCGCCCGGATCAGGCGGAGGGCGTACCAGAGGGGCGGCCAGAGCGAAGCCGTCGCGAAGAGCCGGAACCAGGAACTCAGGCCGCTCCCCGACGGCAGGAAAGCCGGCAGGACGAGGTTGACGGCGAAGATCGCCCAGGCTGCCCGCATGAGCCATGGCGGCCCGGCAGGACGGGATCCCCAGAGCGGAAGCATCGATGCGGCTCCTCGGAACCGTTATCGGCGAATGGTCCCAGGCCTCGATAATTGTACCTGGGCTCGCCAGGGAGCCCGGCCCGGGGTCGAGCGGAACGCTAGGGGATCAACAGCAGGGCACCCTGGGTGGCGCGGGATTCCAGCAGCCGATGGGCCTCGGCGGCTTCCTTCAGGGGGAACCGCGCGTGGATCTGCGCTCGGATCTTCCCCTGCGCCAGGGCCTCGAAGACTTCCCCGGCGGCCTGGCGCAGGTCCGTGGGATCGGCGATGTGGTGGAAGATGCTCGGGCGCTGCAGGGCCAGCGAACCTCGGGACCCGAGGCCAGCCGGATCCACCATCGGGAGCGCGCCGCTGGCGCGGCCGAAGGAGGCCAGGAGGCCGAAGGGCGCCAGGCTGGCCAGGGAGGCCTCGAAGGTGTCCTTCCCCACGGAATCGTAGGCCACCCGCACCCCCCGTCCGTTCGTGAGGGCCTTCACCTGGGCCGGAAGGTCGTCGCAGGCGCCGCCCCGCGGCACCACGAGGGCGGTTTCGGCTCCCGCCGCCCGCACGGCCGATGCCTTCTCGGGCGTGCTGACCACACCGATCACCCGAACCCCCTGGGCCGACAGCCAGCGGACGAGCATCAGGCCCACGCCGCCAGCCGCCGCGTGCACCAGGACCGAGGCCCCAGGCTCCGGCGTCCACACCCGCGTCACCAGCATGTGGGCCGTGAGTCCCTTGAAGATCACCGCCGCCGCATCCTCGTCGGACACGGTGTCCGGAACCGGCACGAGGCGATCCGCGGGCAGGTTCCGCGCCTCGGCGTAGGCGCCCCTCGGGCCGTCCACATAGGCCACCCGCTGCCCCAGGGCCACGGCCGAGACGCCGGACCCCAGCGCCTCCACCACCCCCGCGGCCTCGAATCCGAGCCCGGCGGGCAGCGGCACGGGGTAGGCTCCGGAGCGGTGGTAGACGTCGATGTAGTTCACGCCGATGCCCGTGTGGCGGATGCGGGCTTCGCCGGGACCGGGCTCGGGCAGGGCCGCCTCCACCCACTGCAGGACGTCCGGCCCGCCGGGGGCGTCGAAGGAGATGCGGTGGTTCATGGGTTCCTCCTACTGTTTGAATGTTGTCGAACTTTATATGTATAGCCAGGCGGACCGACGGTAATCAAGAATTATTTCGATGATCATCTAACAATTGAACCTTCGCCGGTTCCCATGTCAGGCTCCTCTCATGCGGGAACTCCACCATCCCAAGACGAACCAGCTGCAGCTCTCCGCCGTGCTCTACGCCCTCAGCGATCCCACCCGCCTCTCCGTGGTGCGGCGCCTGGCCAAGGAGGGCGAGCGGGCCTGCGGCACCTTCGACCTGCCGGCCACGAAGGCGACCCTCAGCCACCACTTCAAGGTGCTCCGCGAATCGGGCATCACGCACACCCGGGTCGAGGGTATCTACCGCTACATCAGCCTGCGCGCGGAGGATCTGGAGGCCCGGTTCCCCGGCCTGCTGCAGGCGGTGCTGAAGGCTTCCAAGACCCGCTGAAGCCGAAGGTTCAGTGCCCGCGGCCGCTCAGGGCCTGCAGCCCCACGCCCACGACGATGATGGCCAGGGCCACCCAGCGCATGGGGGTCATGGCCTCGCCCAGGAAGGCCCGGGCCATGAGGGCATTGGCGATGAAGCCCAGGGCGAGGAAGGGGTAGGCGTAGTTGACCTGCACCATGGACAGGGCGCCCAGCCACACCACCACGCTCACGGCGTAACAGGCCAGCCCAGCGATCACCCAGGGTTCGAGCATGAGGCGCAGCAGCGGGCCCGCGGCCAGCTGCATGCCCCCGACGGCCTGCAGGCCCTTCTTCAGGCAGATCTGCGCGGCCGCATTAAGCAGCACGCCCAGCACGATGAGGGGGATGGCCTTCAGGTTGGGGCTCAAGGGGCCTCCATCAGCGTGGTCAGCGTCTGCCACAGGGCGTCTTCAGAGAGGTCGTTCATGCAGGGATGATCCGGCAGCGGGCAGTGGAAGGTCATGCACTCGAGGCAGGCGAGGTCCTCCCGGCGGATCACCCCGACGCGGGGTCCCCAGGGGCGGGAATGCTGGGGCCGGGTCGGGCCGAACACCGCCAGGGTGGGAATTCCGGCGCCGCCTGCGATGTGGGCCAGCCCAGAATCCATGCCCACCAGGCCCCGGGCGCCGCAGATCCAGGCGGCCGACAGCGAGAGGCTACAGCGGTCCACCAGGTTGAGGGCGTGGGGCAGCCGCGCGGTAAGCTCCCCGGCCAGCCGCTGGTCCTCCGCGCCCGCCCCCAGGATCACCACCTGGAGGCCCCGACCTTCCAGGCGCCGGCCCAGGGCGGCGAAGAGGGGCACGGACAGGCGCTTGGAGCCGCTGTTCGCGCCAGGGGCCAACACCACGTAGTCGCCGGTGATTCCGGCCTCCGCGGCCTGGACGGCGCACCGGTCGAAGGCCTCTTCCCGCGGGCGGAAGGGCGTGAAGCCCATGGGGCCTAGCTGCGGGAAGGCCCGGGTCACCACGGAGGCGTAGCGCTCCACGAAGTGATCCTGGCGCTTGTAGAAGGGGACGCTGTGGGTGAGCAGCAGGCTCACGCCGCCATCCCCGCACCCGAGCCGCAGGGGCACCCGCGCCAGCAGGCTGGCGGCATGGGGCCGGGCGCTCTTGGGAAAGCCGATGACCGAGGCCGGGCGCAGCTCCCGCAGCATGCGCGCCGCCTCCCACACGCCGTACTTCCGGTTGGGTTCGGCCACGGTGCCCACCACCTGGGCGCTGCCCGCGAAGAGATCCACGATGTGCCCCGGACCCCAGACCACCAGGGGAAGCCCGGCGCGGCGCAGAGGCTCGATGGCCGCGTAGGCCATCATGGCGTCGCCGAAGAAGCGGTTCACCCGCACCCAGTGGGCATCAGCAGGAATCATGCGGACCTCTTCCGGAGCAGCAGGATCTCGCCACCGCCGGTGGGCACGGCGAGCAGCACCTCGAAACGGTCCCTCAGCTCCGGAGTCATGCCCCAGGCATCGGTCTCCCATTCGCCGCGCTGGGCCACCAGGCGGGCCTCCGGATCCATGGCCGCCAGGGCGGCGGCCGTGCGGAGCTCCGGCATCAGGTGGTCGGTGTAGACCATCACGCCGCTGCGCATGGTCTGCCAGTAGAAGACCTGGCGGCCCGCGATCAGGGGCTGGGCGGCCGTGGTCCAGCGGCGGTAGGCCTTCTGGGGATCGAGCAGGCGGAAGCCCCAGGTGCCGCCCACCAGATAGAGCAGCCCCAGCGTCAGCGCCACGCCGGGCACCAGCCGGGCCATCCGCCCCTGGATGGCCTGGACCAGGACGAACCCCGTGCCCGCGATCATGACCGCGGCCATGAGCCGGAGCGGCCCCAGGAAGGGCGCGACCTGGCCCTGCACCTTGGCGCCGCCGAAGCCCAGCGCCAGCGCCGTCAGGGCCGCCGCCGGCAGGGCGAGGCCGCCTGCCAGCAGGCAGCCGAGGCGCCGGGTGCGGGCGGGCTCCGCCGACCGGAAGAGGTCGACCAGCAGCAGCGCCAGGAAGGGGTAGCCCATGAGCAGGTACTTGCCCTGCTTGCTCTGGACCGCGCTGAGGAACAGGAAGGGCACCAGGAAGGCCACCAGGAGGAAGCGCCGGGCGGGATCCCCGGGCTTCCAGGCGCGCCAGCGGTGCAGCGCCAGGGCCGGCAGCAGCAGCACCCAGGGGAAGAAATCCCCCAGCAGGTATTCACCGTACTTCCACCAGGGATGGATGTGGTCCCAGGCCTTGGTGGCCCGATCGAAATTCTGGAGGACGATCAGCTCGTAGGCGTAGTGCGCCCCGCCCTTCAGCCCCGCGGCCACGTACCAGGGCGCCACCAGCAGCAGGGTGATCGCGAGTCCGGCTGCGATGCCCGTCTTCCGCAGCACCGCGACGTCGCGCTGCCACGCCAGCGGCCCCTTCGCCAGGAAGGCCAGGGCCAACCAGACGTAGGCCTTCAGGAACCAGGCACGGGGAGGCTCCGCATCTTCTGGAGACTGCCGCAGCAGGAGGTAGCCGCCCAGCCAGCAGAGCCAGCTCCAGGCCAGCAGCGCGGAGAAGAGCAGGTCGATCTGGATGAACTGGCTCTGCCAGAACCAGAGGGGGGTGGTGGCCAGGACGAGCGCCGCGGGCTCCGCCAGCCCCGGTTCCAGGAAGCGGACCGCCCAGCGCCGGAAGGCCGAGAGGAAGGCCACCGCGGCGATCACCGAAGGCAGGCGCAGGGCCCAGGCGGCGACGCCCTGCGTGAACCCCAGGCCGCCGGTGAGGGCGTCCAGCAGCACGGCGGAGGCCTTCATCACCCAGTAGTAGAGGATCGGCTTTTCGCTGTACGGCAGGCCGTTCATGTAGGGCAGCAGCCAGTCGCCGCGCAGGCGCATCTCCTTCACGCACTGGGCGAAGTCCGGCTCGTCCGGCGCCCAGAGGTCGCGCATGGGCAGCACGGCCAGCAGCAGGATCGCGAAGAGCAGCTCAGGCGCGTGCGCCCGCAGCCAGAACTGCAGCCGGGAACGGTCGGGCATCGGGAATCCATCCATCCCACCATCTTCGCCCGGAAGCGCCCCTTCCGCACAGGGCGGGAAGAGGGGCGGTAGAATGGAGGCATGGATTCCCTTCTCCTCAGCCTGCTGCTCCTGGCCGCGCCCGCCGCCGCGCCGGCGCCGGGCCCCGAAGTCACCGAAGGGGTGAAGGAAGACGTGAAGCAGGCCGCCCGGCAGGTGGGCCAGGGCTTCAAGAAGGGCGGCAAGGCGGTCGGCCACGCCGCGAAGGAAGGCAGCAAGGCCGTGGGCCGCGGGGCCAAGACCGCCGGCAAGGGCGTCGCCAAGGGGGCGAAGGAAGCCGCCAAGGGGGTCAAGGCCGCCGTGAAGTAGGTCTCCCTAGCGGCGGCGGGCGACCACGGCCGAGGGGCTGCGGGCGAGTTCTTCCCAGCGGCCCCGCTCCTCCGGGCTGAGGTCCTGCCAGGCGGCGGCCTTGGCCATCACGAGGACCGGCTGACCCGGCGATTCCGCCTTGAGCCGGTCCGCCACGGCGCCCAGGGCCCCGGGGTTCTCGTCGAACCAGCGGTCCGCGTCGGGCAGGCGCTTCCGGCCGAAGGCCAGCTCCCCCGTGCCCGCCACCACCACGACCCGGCTGCGGGCGTAGAACGGCAGGCCCTGGAAGTAGTTCCCGAAGGCGATCCACCGGGCGCCCGGCGGGGCCTTCCGCACGAGACCCGCCATGGATTTCCCCGGTCCCGCGGCGGCCTCCGCGGCGACCACCATCAGGCACAGGAGCGCGCCGAAGGCCACCCGCAGCCGCTGACCCGTGAGGCCCTTCGGCCGGTGGGTCCAGAGGCCCAGGGCGATCAGCCCGAGGCCCAGCGCCACCACCCAGGTCACGCCCACGACCTCCCGCCGGAACACCACGGAGGCAGCGAGGAAGATCCCTCCCAGCACCATCAGCTCCCGGCCCATGCGCCGCAGGGCCGCGATCTCCTCGCCTTCCCGCTCGAAGGCGCAGGCCAGGGCCGCCAGGGGCGCGATGACGGGCAGGATGTAGGGCGCGAGCTTGGAGCCCGAGGCGGTGAAGAAGACGAGGGGCCACAGGAACCCCATGAGGCAGACGCCCACGGTCCACCGGGCCAGCTGGTC
>JAFJUR010000232.1 GCA_017859995.1 Holophagaceae bacterium
TGTTCAAGGCCATCGCCGGGTTCGGCCGCCACGGCCTCATCCACGCGGATTCCTTCATCGAGCTGGCGGGCGACCTTCCGGTGGAAGTGACCTTCATGATGTCGGAGGAGGAGGCCGAGCAGCTCCTGGCCTTCATCCAGGCCGAAGGTCTCTCCTTGTTCTACGTGCGCATGGCGGCCGAATGCGGCGTGATCAACGAAGGGATCAAGGTCTAGGCGCCCGCGGCGTCAGTGCCCGCAGCCGCAGCCGCCGGTGAAGGCCGCGCTCCGCGCCGCGCGGATCATGCCGACGCCTTCCTTCCCGATGAGCAGCGCAAGGCCCAGGGCCGCCGTCGCATCCACCCACCAGAGCGTGGGCACCACCAGGAAGAGGAGGCTGCCCGCGAAGAGCACCAGGGAGAGCTGGATGCAGGCCAGGCTGCAGGCCGCGTCGGCCGCCACGGTGGCGCTGTCCAGGGCGCGGGCCGCCTGGAGCTTGGCGCGCCACAGAAACACCATGAAGGAGAGCGAGAGCAGCGAGATGACCAGACCCGGCACCGTGGTCGGCGGGTGCCGCTGCGCCGTCAGCTGCAGGAGCGCACCGCCAGCGATGCCCGCCGTGAGGGCCAGGAAGAGCCAGCCGATGGCGCGGGTGGCCTTGCGCTCGCGCGCGAGGTTGCCATGGTCCAGCAGCTTCCACAGCACCAGCAGGGCGGAGGCCACCTCGATGAAGCTGTCGGCGCCAAAGCCGAAGAGGGCGATGGAATCATCTGCCCAGCCGAAGGCCATGGACACCAGCCCCTCGGCGAGGTTGTAGACGATGGTCAAGGCGGAGAGCCAGAGGGCCCGCCGCCGCCAGTCCACCGTCGCCGACGTCACGAATGGGGCTCGCGGACCTTGCGGGCCTTCACCAGCACCAAAGTGGAGCCGCCCGGGGTGCGTTCCATGAGGACTTCGTCCATCACCTGGCGCATGAAGAACACGCCCCGGCCGCCGGGCTTGAGGAGGTTCTCGGGCAGGTTCGGATCCGGGAGGGCCTCGAGGTCCACGCCGGGGCCGCGATCCTCGATGCGGATCTCGAAGCGATCCACCCGCGGCGTGAAGGTCACCTTGACCGGCTTGTCCTTCTGAAGCTTGTTGCCGTGCCGCATGGCGTTGGCGATGCCTTCCTGGATCGCCAGCCAGAGCCGCTCGCCGTCCTCCTGGCTGAAGCTGAGGTGCTTGAGGAACTCGGCGCCCACCACCTGGATCAGGTCAATGAAGCGCAGATCCGTATTGCAGGTCAGGACGACGGGCAGAAGCGCTGGATGGGCCATGGGCGAGGATTCCCTTTCACAGACCGGAAGAACCAAGCCCAAGGTACTTGGAATCCGACCCCACAGGCCAGTGGTTTTGCCAGCGTGGGCTTGCGATTCCAGGGAAGGGCAAGGCGTGCCTTGGATCACAATTAAGAATAGTTGGTCCTAAATAATGAGATTTGTGAAACACTGCTGTCCGGCGAGCAGATCCGCCGTGATGGAGGTTTCGATGAAGGCACGTTGGTGGCTGGTGTTGCTGGTGCTCCTGGCGGGGTTCGGAGTGCTCGGATTGGGCGGGCGGCAGATCGCCCAGAACGCCCCGCCCATCCCCCAGCGGGTGGTGGCCGAGGACGGCACGGTGCTGGTGGCGCCGGGGCAGATCCTCGAGGGGCAGGTCAGCTACCTGGGTCACGGTGGCCAGCACATCGGCTCCATCTGGGGCCATGGCGCCTACCTGGCGCCCGACTGGACGGCCAAGGCGCTGCACCAGTGGGCCTCCCACACCCTGGCAGGCGTGCAGGCCCAGGGCGGGTCCCCCGCGGATGCCAAGGCCAGCACCATCTCCATATTTCAGAATTTTAGGTATGAATCATCGACGGGCACGCTGACCCTCGGCGCCGCCCAGGCGGCAGCCTACCTCAAGACCCGCGCCGAGTTGGCGAAGGTCGCCGTGGACGGCGACCGGAGCGCGGCCATTCCTGCCCGGTGGATTCCCACGATGCAGGAGGGCGAGCGCGTGGCCGACTTCTGGCTGTGGACGGCCTGGTCCGCCGCGGCCCGCCGGCCCGGCGCCGATCACAGCTTCACCCAGAACTGGCCCCAGGAGCCCCTGGTGGGCAACGCCATCACGCCCATCAGCCACCTCTGGAGCATCCTCTCCATCATCCTGCTGATCCTCGGCGTGGGCCTGATGGTCTGGCACCACGCCAGCCAGCCCGCGGAGGAATTCCCCGATCCGAAGCCCATCCCGCCGGCGCCGGCGACCCCCAGCCAGCGCTGGTCCGCCCTCTATTTCGCCGTGGCCATGGCCCTCTTCCTCGTGCAGATCGGCATGGGCGTCATGACCGCCCACGACGCGGTGGAAGGCAACGGACTCTACGGTCTGGATCTCTCCCACATCCTGCCCTACGCGGCTTCCCGCACCTGGCACCTGCAGTTGGCCGTCTTCTGGATTGCCACCTGCTGGCTCGCCACGGGCCTCTACCTGGGACCGAAGCTCAGCGCCAAGGAGCCCAAGGGCCAGTGGCTCGGCGTGGCGGGCCTGCTCGTCGCGCTGGTGGTGGTCGTCGTGGGCGCCCTGGCGGGCAGCCACCAGGCCATCCTGGGCAAGCTCTCCGGTTCCTTCATGTTGGGCCACCAGGGCTATGAGTACGTGGAGCTGGGCCGCCTCTGGCAGATCCTCCTCACCGTGGGCATGGTGGGCTGGCTGGTGCTGGTGCTGCGCGCGCTCATCCCCGCGCTGAAGGGCGAGGCGGGCCGCCTGGGCCTCCTGAAGCTCTTCGTGCTGTCGGCCATCGCCATTCCTCTCTTCTACTCCGCGGGCTTCATGTACACCCGCGAGACCCACGTCGCCCTGGCCGAGTACTGGCGCTGGTGGGTGGTCCACCTCTGGGTCGAGGGCTTCTTCGAGGTCTTCGCCACCGTCGCCATCGCGCTGCTCTCCACCCGCATGGGCCTGCTGCGCGAAGGCACCGCGCTGCGCGCCGTGAGCCTCTCCATGGGCCTCTTCCTCGGCAGCGGCGTCATCGGCACCTTCCACCACCTCTACTACACGGGGTCCCCCGCCTCCATCTCGGCCCTGGGCTCTGTGTTCAGCGCGTTGGAGATCGTGCCCCTCACCATCGTGGGCTTCGAGATCGCCATGAGCCTGAAGGCGGGCAAGGCCATCGGCAGCGGGTACGAGTGGCCTTTCAAGTTCT
>JAFJUR010000233.1 GCA_017859995.1 Holophagaceae bacterium
CGAGCGGGGCCGCCTGGGCGGCCCCGCTCGCCCGGGGTCGTTCTAGAAGCGGAAGGTGGCGCCCACCTGGATCGTGTCGAAGACGCTTTCCCAGGCCTTGCTCTTCAGGTAACGGACCTCGGCGCCCACCGTCTTGTTGAACTGGTAGCCGACGCCAGCAGCCAGGCCCAGCTTGGTGGTGGTCTCGCTGCTGGAATCGCTGATGCCGAGGAAGGTGGCGTTCACTTCGCCCTTCCACTGCACCACGGCGAGGCCGCCGGTGACGTAGAAACCCTCGGGCCGTCCTTCCACGAAGTACAAGTAGTCGCCGCCGAGAGTGAGGTTGGAGAACTTGGCGCTGGCGGAAGCCCCGCCTCCGCTCACGGTGTACTCGGGGTACCAGGTGTAGTCGAAGCGGGGACGCAGCATGTGGCCGCCGCGGAGGTCGAAGGTGACCTGGGCGCCGAGGTTGAAGCCGGCCTTGCTGTCGACGGCATCCTTGAGGTCGCTCTGGGGGAGGTTGATGCCTGCCTGCAGCCCGAAACGGGGGCCTTCCTGGGCGCTGAGGGCCGTGCCCGCCAGGGTGGCCGCGATCAGGGTGAGCGCGCGAAGGTTCATGAAATCTCCAGATAGGCCCAAGCGGGGCCAGGATTGGGTAGAGCAGGCAGGATGCCAACTCGCGGTTGCAGTCGGATGTATTTCAAAAAAAGGAGTTAAGCCTTGCAGGCCTGCCGAGGAACCAGGGAGTCCGGATCGCAAAGGTTGCAATGCGTGCCGATGCAAGTCGCATCCCGCAACCAGGTTCAGGCGCGCGCCGTCCACCCCTTCCAGCCCCGGGGCTTCGGCCGCTCCCAGTCCGCCGCGTGCTCCACCTGCCAGGCGCACCACTGGGCGGGCCGGTCCAGGTCCGGCAGCCGGTCGCGCAGGAAGGCGGCCCAGAGGTCGGGGCGCAGGCGCCGGGTTCGGGCCATGGCCTCCCGCAGGCGCCAGAGGCGGATGGCCCCGTGGTCGCCGCCCTGGAGCACGGCCGGGACCTCCAGGCCCTCGAAGGCAGCGGGCCGGGTGTAGTGGGGGTGGTCCAGCAGGCCCGTGGCGAAGCTGTCGGCCTCGGCGGAGCCCTCGTTGCCGAGCACGCCGGGCAGCCAGCGGCAGACCGCGTCCACCAGGTAGAGGGCGGGCAGCTCCCCGCCGCTCAGCACGGCCTCGCCGACGCTCAGTTCCTCGTCCACGTACCGGTCGACGGCCCGCTGGTCGAGCCCCTCGTACCGGGTGCAGACCAGGATCAACTGGTCGAGTCGGGCCAATTCCAGCACCTTTGCGTGGGTGAGGGGCGGCGCCGCGGGGCTGAAGTGGATGACGCGGCCTGATCCGGCCCGGGGCACCGAGGCCAGGGTGTCGCGCAGGACCTCGGGCCGGAGCACCATGCCGGGCCCGCCGCCGAAGGGGGCATCGTCCACATGGCCGAAGGTGTTGCCGGCGAAGGGCCGGTAGCTGTGGGTCTGGAGGGTGTGTCCCAGCTCCCGGAAGGCGCGGCCGGTGACGCCCAGGCGGGCGGCCTCGAAGAACTCCGGGAAGAGGGTGAGGGCATCGAAGCGCATCACTTCACCATCGCCTGGAAGGCCTTCGCGAAGCCGCGGAAGATGAGGCCGAAGCTGGAGGCGAAATAGACTGTGTTGGCGAGGGCGGCTGCGGTGCCGATCCAAGCCCAGGTGGGTCGCTCCTCCAGCAGGGCCGCGCCGAGCAGGCAGAGGATGGCGGCGGGCAGCTGGTTGCCGAAGGGGAGGGGAACCGGGATGGCCAGGAGGAATCCGGTCCAGGCGATGATCGCGCCCATCCAGCGGCGGTTGAGGGGCCGCTGCTCGGCGCCTCGCCAGCGGAACCGGTTCAGCTGGACCTCGAGCTTGGCCAGCGCGTCCTTGATGCGGCCCTTGTGGATGGGCTGGGCCTGGACGCGGCGAGGAATCCAGGGGTGCGGGATGCCCCAGGCCAGCTGGGCGCCCAGGGCCACCAGGCCGATGCCGCCCACGGGCGCCAGACCCACATTCAGTCCCGGGATGAGGTTCGGCAGGGCGATGAGCAGCACCAGCAGGCCGTAGATCTGCTCTCCGGCTGCGTCGAGCAGTTCGCCGAGCGTGATCTCGCCCTCCTCGTCGAGCAGGGCATGGAGGGTCTGGAAAAAGGGCCTGGGGATGGAATGCACCCCTCCAGAATGACCGAAAACCGGGCCTCCGACCTCAGCCCCGCCTGGCAGCCGGGTTCCGCTGGGCCGTCCGAACGAGCTGGCCGCAGGCGCCGGACACGTCCTGGCCTCGGCTTCTGCGCACGCTCACGGTGAGCCCCGCGTCCACGAGCTGGCGGCAGAGGGCGCTGATGCGGGCCTCGTCGGGGGGCTCGAACCCCGAGCCTTCGTGCGGGTTGAAGGGGATCAGGTTCACCTTGGCGGGGAAGCGGCGGGCGAACGCGGCGAGACGGCGGCCGTCTTCCGGTGTGTCGGTGACACCTTTCAGCAGCACGTACTCGAGGGTGATGCGCTCGCCCGGCTGGAGGGGGAAGCGTCCCAGGCAATCCGCCAGAGCCTCCAGGTTCCACACCCGGTTCACCGGCATGATGCGCGACCGGTGCTCGTCCGTGGTGCCGTTCAGGCTGAGGGCCAATCGCGGCCGCCGGGCGAAACCCGCCAGGCGGTCGATGCCCGAGACCAGGCCCGAGGTGGAGACGGTGATGCGGCGGGGCGGGATGGCCAGGCCCTCTGGATCCGTGAGGATGTCGAAGGCCGCCATGAGGTGGTCGAGGTTGTGCAGGGGCTCGCCCATGCCCATGAACACCAGGTTCACCGGGCGGTCGAGGGGGTGGCCGTGGTGGGCCAGCATGGCCACCACCTGGCCCACGATCTCCGCCGCCGTGAGGTTGCGGATGATCCCCATCTGCCCCGTGGCGCAGAACGTGCACCCCATCGCGCAGCCCACCTGGCTCGAAAGACAGAGCGTGACCCGGTCGAGGTTTTCGGAATCCGATTCCGCGCCTGCGCCGGTGCCTGCAGTGCGTCTGCGGGCAGGCTGCGCCTGCCCGCGGCGCGGGGGTTCCGGAGGTGCAGGTCGCAGACCGGACCCCCTGTGAGCGTCAGCAAGGCCGGAAGCAGGCTCAGCCTGCGGAGGCCGCGGGGGCTCCGGGGGTGTAGGTCGCAGACCGGA
>JAFJUR010000022.1 GCA_017859995.1 Holophagaceae bacterium
CGACTGGAAAATTAGATCGCTTGTTTCTGTATACCAATGATTTCGACTTTACCCCGCTTTGTCGGACGCTTCGACAGCTAGGGGCCAACATCAACCTATTTCGGCTCCGGGGTGATGATGTAAACCAAGAACTTGTAAAGGAGTGCGATGCATTCCACGTTATGCATCACGAATTCCAAAAGCGTTGCCTTTCCCTTCCTTCCACTGTCGAGCGTGAGGGCCCGAATGCCTAACCTCTCGCTCAAGTCGGACCCCGCCTGCATTGCCTTTCGCTCTCTCTCAACCTCTTGCTATCTCGGCTTCGCTCATCGCCTCGGTGCAGGCGTGGCCGCTTAGCTTCATTCGTTAGGCGTTTCAGTGAGCACTCGTCACATCTACATTGCTTCCATACTGTCCCTTCTCATCGGTGGCTTTATGGGCGCGTTCGCATCTCGGGCCTATTACCTTCATCGCACTCAAGAGCAAGAGTGCAACGCCCTATCATTCGCTGTCCTGAATTCCCTGCCGGTAATCTCTCACTTGGGTTCTAACGACAGCGCGGGTGCTCAACGCTTGGTCGAAATCAATCTACCTCTCCAAATTGAGTCGCTTAGAGAGATTGCCAAGGGCCAGGGGCAAAGTGCCCAGGTTGCCGAGGAAACCTTGAGACGAGTTCGCTCCTGGCGGTCAGAACACCCAACACTCGCAATAACTCCAAGGCTGCAAAAAGCAATCGAGCCATAGTCAACGCCTAACCCTTCGCTCAACCCGGACCCTGCCTGCATTGGCTCTCTCTCTCTCAGCATCTCGCTTCCTCGGCTCCGCTCGTCGCCTCGGTGCAGGCAGGGCCGGTTAGCTTCTTTCGTTAGGGCTCCCCCATTGATCCGCATTCTCCGAGCCTTCCTCGTCGCTTCGGCAGTAATCCTCGCCTGCGCTGCGGGAGAAGCCTCAATCAGAGAACAACAGGCGGTGCTTCTCAAGAACCTCGAAACTCTTTTCATCAAGCGTGACCTGGGCTCGTTTCAGAATCCAGGGGGAAAGAAAGTTTCAATACTGATTGTTCATTCACTCATTGAGCCCCCAAAGGGCATTGAACAAGCTAGGTTCCGTTCCTTCAAACAGATTGAACAATGGCTTCGATCACACGAGCGATTCCATGACGAGTCAATCAATGAGCACCACCCATTTCGTGAAGTTCGAAAGGGGCAGTTCTCAGGGCCGGACCGATACGAGTACGACAACATGGGCATTAATCACAACACATGGTACTTAAGCCAGGTTGACTTCACCCAAACAAATGGGCGGGTCACTATCTCCAAGATCGTGATCTACGATGGTGATTGAATCGCTCGCCCTAACCTCTCGCTCAAGTCGGACCCCGCCTGCATTGCCTTTCGCTCTCTCTCAGCAATTCGCTATCTCGGCTCCGGTCATCGCCTCGGTGCAGGCGTGGCCGCTTAGCTTCTTTCGTTAGGCCGCTTACAATGAATAGAGACCAATTCAAGAAGAACCTACACAAGCGAGTTCGTCT
The DNA here is from genome assembly GCA_017859995.1 of Holophagaceae bacterium. Classification (GTDB taxonomy): domain Bacteria; phylum Acidobacteriota; class Holophagae; order Holophagales; family Holophagaceae; genus Geothrix. The sequence goes on from JAFJUR010000022.1 coordinate 1,511, forward strand.
CCGGCCGATAGCCCGGCGGTTCTCCAATGGAATTGAATTGGAACGGCTCGATGATGATTGGCTCATTGAATTCATTGAGGAAGATGGGGCTCATATTCGGAACTTGCGAATTCCTTATGTCACCACCCTGGGTTATGACCAAATCAATAAATTCACATCTGACCCAAATCGAGATGCGGGTGGTATCAATCACGGTTTCCTTATTCTTCATGTCCAGTTGTTTCTTGAAGGAGATCGCTTATGGGTAGAGCCAATACTCCGTCCCGGTGAATCGGCCTAACCCTCCGCTCAAGTCGGACCCCGCCTGTATTGCCTTCCGCTCTCTCTCAACTTCTCGCTATCCCGGCTCCGCTCGTCGCCTCGGTGCAGGCGTGGCCGCTTAGCTTCCTCCGTTAGGTTTCGATGGCCACTCCATCAGGTATCAGTCGCAGGATTCAACAATGCATTGAACGCCTTCATGTCGATGACTTTGAAGGCGCGTTGGTCAATCTTTTCCCTGCGATTGATAAAACCGGTAAGAAGCGGCGGCCGAAAGCCGGGGTAGCAGAACGAATTAAGGGATTCCTCCATGATGAAGAGGTTCTAATCACAGCTGTAGGTACCGGAAATATATTCCAGAATTTCAGCGTCGACGGAATATCGTTTCACGACGCATTGTACAAATTTGGTCGTACAGCCATCTCGCACGAAGGGGAACTAGATTCCCGGTTAGCCTTCAATAGGAATGGGGGCATTCAAATTGGCCGTGACCAATGGAATCTGCCTGGTAGTTATATTGTTGGTATGTCCCTCGCCGTAATTATCGCGCCTGAAAACCAGGGCGAACGAACAGCAGAGGGTCTTGGCATCACCATTTTCAATCAGCGATTCAGCCTGAATGAAATATGGGGTAAACCTAGTGCAGTTCGCCTTCACATCTGTCAAATTTTCCGTGATCCCAATCTTTTCTCGGAACGCTCAACCTAACCCTCAGCTCAACTCGGACCCCGCCTGCATTGCCTTCCGCTCTCTCTCAACTTCCCGCTTTCTCGGCTCCGTTCAGCGCCTCGGCGCAGGCGGTGCCGGTTAGCTCCATTCGTTAGGCGTTAATTCACCCCCGCAAATCCAGGAGCTCACAACATGAGTGCTGCCAGTCTGATCCCAATTTATGCTGCAATCGCAGCTTCCCAGATAAATGCGATGAAAGCTTTTGGTCCAATTGTCCGAGTGGACGTCGATGCGTTCAGTAGCATCCTCAAGGAAGCTGAGGCACCGCTTTTAGCCGTGGCTGGTTGCTTTTGGGGGAATTACAAAAAATATCTACTCAACTACAAAGGTCTTACTTTTTATTGCAAAACCGCTTCAGAATTCGAGGTTCCATCCAACACCCAGATCGTGAAATGCAATTCGATTTCAATCCCATATGCCTAAAGCAAGTTCATTCCCACGCCTAACCTCTCGCTCAAGTCGGACCCCGCCTGCATTGCCTCCCGCTCTCTCTCAACATTTCGCTATCCCGGCTCCGCTCATCGTCTCGGTACAGGCGGTGCCGCTTAGCTGCTTTCGTTAGGCATCCTCATGATCATTCCTAAAATCCTTCCCCTAGTGCTTTGCTTGAGCCTCAGTGCGCAAGTTAATCCAAGTAAGCTTCCGCCCGAGTTGCAAGCAACACTAGAGAGCCGAATGAAGCGCTCTCAGGAAATCTTTGAATACGAGCGTCTCGCTTGGGTCGCTTCAGATCTGCTCATGGAGAAAAAGCCGGACCAGAGAGATCTTGGGCTTTGGGTCGAACTGGTAGCGAATCAGAAGCGAATGATATTCTTCGGCCGATTCAAGGATGCTGCTGATCCCAAAGAAAAACCCGAAGGGTTTGCCGTCGTGTACGGATTTTGGGCTCCCGTTGGAAAACCAAGCGAAGTACACGAATTGGATATCGGGAAGGAAATTCGCTCTTCTCCAGAAGCATTTAAAGAATTACCCGACTTGGCTGAGGCTGCTGCTTTAGCACGGAAGCATCCGTCTTCTCTCGGTATGGGGTGGAACTACAGTGTTTTTCGGGAGCCTGATCGAACCATAACTGCCTATCTGATGCCAGCCAACTCAGAGCCCGGCATTGTCCCCATCGGTGGCGACTTCCGCCTAACCCTTGCCCCGGATGGAACAAAGATTCTAAAGACAGTAGCCCTCCATCGTTCTTACCTGAAAATGCCAATCAACCCTCCCAATGCTGATAAGGCAAAACCGGCCGGAGGGTTCCACACGCACACCCTAGAGGAGGATCTCCCCCCCGAAACAGATGCGGCTGTTCTCATGCTCTACGCAGACCCGCACCCCCATTACCTTTTAACAAGGAAGGGACTTTTCTGTTTCACTGGCAACCAGGTGGTTTATCTGATGTCTCCAGAAGAACTGAAGAAATGAATTTCGGTCAAGGCCGAGAATGCCTAACCTTCCGCTCAACTCGGACCCCGCCTGCATTGCCTTGCGCTCTCTCTCAACTTCTCGCGACCTCGGCTCCGTTCAGCGCCTCGGTGCAGGCGGGTCCGGTTAGCTTCGTTCGTTAGGCCGCCCAACACTACTCCAGATATTTCGAGGCCCTCATGCAAATCTCCGATCGCGAACTCGCCATTGTTGGATTATGGGCCTCCGTGATACCGACAACGATTATTGTTTACTTCGATTGGAAGCGAAGGAGAGCCGATCGCTATATTCGTGCACGCAATTGGCTGACAACATGCACATCTCAACTTCGAGGATTTGTTTTTATAAGTTGTGAACTGTATAACGTATTAACAACCAATCTATCACCCAATCTTGAATTAATTGAATCAGTAGAGATTGGACTAGACCTTGAATCGCAGCGATTCATGGTCAACAAGGCTCAAGACATTTTTCTTTCTCGAGATCCACTTCGGCAATTAGATACCGCTTGGCAGGACCTCGGCTCTAAAGCTAGAAAATCCATGGAAAGCATGCCTCCATTCGTATTTAATGAATCAGAGCTTCTTATGGTTCATGCCATTCTTCAAAAGTACCAAGACGGAGGCAAAATAACTTATAACCAGTTAGTAGATTGGCGCAAAGCCAATTTGTCATTTGGCAATTCGCTTCAGATTGCCATCGATGTCATGTCTGAATTGAAATGTGAAATCAACAAAAAGCTGCCATTGAAACCATGATTCATTCATCAACTGCCGCGACCCTGTCAGCGGCCTAACCCTGCGCTCAAGTCGGACCCCGCCTGCATTGCCTTCCGCTCTCTCTCAACATTTCGCTACCTCGGCTTCGTTCATCGTCTCGGTGCAGGCGTGGCCGCTTAGCTTCATTCGTTAGGCAACTACCTGGAGGTCCCTCGTGCTTGATAATGTGAAAGAATCTATCCAACACTCAATTCGAGAACGATTTTCGAGTCCCATTCTTGGTAGCTTTACATTTTTTTTGGTGATCTTTCACTGGCGTACGGTCGTTTTGATTTTCAGCCACGAGGCTAAGGGTGAGGCACTTATCACTGAGCTTGAGCGGTTCTGGCCACATTCGTTCAAGTCCTATATTTTACCTATCATCTTCGCTTTGCTATATTCATTTACTTATCCCTATTTAAGGATGTTTTATGCCCTATTCTTGCAAAGAGTCCGACTCTTACAAATTAAAAACGAACTAGCAAGCGAGCTAGCAATCGCAGAGGCGCAAAACAAAATCGAAGAGAGAAAATTGGTTATAGAAAACAGTACCCGTGAGCTTAAGCAGTACCTAAAAATCGTGGAATCTCGATTAGATGCAGACCTCGCAGGAGGTAAGGTTTCTAGTGACGTCGTTCAACGTTTTGAACAAAAATTCGGAAAAATGCTGAAACATGATTATGAAGTGCTTTGATACCTCGAATGCTGCATCTCAGTTGCCTAACCCTCCGCTCAACTCGGACCCTATCGCTGCGCGCTAGTGTCCTCAAACAATTCAAATCCCATGTCCCCGCAGCAATAGGGCCGGTTAGCTTCCTTCGTTAGGCGCGAAGGGCCTTCTCGCGCTGGTTGGTGCTGCATTGGTTCTTTGTCTCGTTGGCTTCAACGCCCCGCTGGGTTTCGTCTAAGTTCAAGGGCAATGACGGGTCGTTCTGGCTGCAACTTCCCCATGTCCGCCTTGCCTCGGTTCATTCGTCGGCCCCTTTGGGGCTTGGCAGCTCGGGTCTCTCGTTTACAAACGGCCAAGCTACGCCTAACCTCTCGCTCAACCCGGACCCCGCCTGCATTGCCTCCCGCTCTCTCCTTTCGTTAGGTGCCACTTGAATCCGCTTGAGGAAACGAGGTACATGACTCTCGACCTTTTGATCGGGTCCAACGAGGATTTGTCCTCTCTTGTCGAAGCATTTGGAGATCGCGTATTCCCCGTTTATACGGGTCCAGATGAGGCCGGTGGCTTCTACGCAGTCTTGGAGCCACCCATCTCGGACTCTCCTAACGAACCGCCAGAATTCCATGCCCAGCATATGGCCAGCGCAATCGAGGGGCTACCTCCATTGCTCCTGGCTACCTGGAACCGATGTACATCACGAATTTTTGATTTCGGGTTTGAGAGTGGTACTCATCCAAGCTCACTGTCTTACGATCTAAGCCAGGACTCTCTTGCACGCATTTCAGCTTGTGGCGCCTCCTGTCGCATTACTGTCTATCCCGTTCCTGTGGCGCCTAACCCTTAGCTCAAGTCGGACCCCGCCTGCATTGCCTTTCACTCTCTCTCAACATTTCGCTATCCCGGCTCCGCTCATCGCCTCGGTGCAGGCGTGGCCGCTTAGCTTCTTCCGTTAGGCGCCACCATGAGTAGAAACAAAGGATTGGTGCTGATTGCTTGCCTCTCACTAATGGCTTGTCTTCGAGAAAAGCAACCGAAGCATCACGTTCAAAGGCTGGCATCGGGCAGTGAGTTCAATTTCGTCAGAACCAACACAGAACGGGGCTACTTTGAAGTAATTGTCTTTCAGCCTGCTAATAACCGACATAAAGAAGGGAGCAAGCAGCTCGAAGAGGAAATATGGTCCCATTTTACGCCTCAGGCCGATGCAGGCGGATGGACCTACGGTGAATTGACTATGTTGGACAACGAGACATACAGGACTTTCCCAAAGGAATCTCTTTCGTCAGTAGGTTTGATTGAACATGTTAGATTCTCAAAAAACAAAGAAGGTCAATGGGTGAAGCAATCTGGTCGTTTCTTCTCCTCGGGATTTTTTGATTGAGCCCCCTGCCTAACCTCTCGCTCAACTCGGACCCCGCCTGCATTGCCTCCCGCTCTCTCTCAACATCTCGCTTCCTCGGCTCCGCTCAGCGCCTCGGTGCAGGCGAGGCCGGTTAGCTTCTTCCGTTAGGCTGCTACACACCATTCGGTTGTTCTTTGATCAGATCGGGTCGGTGCCCTGGTGAAACACAGCGCCTTCGGTGAGTCAACTTGGGCGCAGTTCTCGCTGGGGTCGCGCCGAGTATGCTCGTTTGGCCTGGCCACGCGGCCCGCCCGGCGCCGTCAACAGAAGGTCCATCGCCAGCTGGTGAATCCGACCCACTCCACCCAGGGTTCCAACTAGACTGGCAGCCTAACTACTCGCTCAACCCGGACCCCGCCTGCATTGCCTTTCGCTCTCTCTCAACATCTCGCTTCCTCGGCTTCGTTCAGCGCCTCGGTGCAGGCGGGGCCGGTTAGCTTCTTCCGTTAGGCCGCTCAACCTGGAGTCCACATGACCGAGGTATCAAGCGATCCAAAGGATGAATACAAAATCGTCAACGACAATCTTCACTGGTACAGCAATGTTCGCCTTGCGCAGTTGACTCTCTTCTTCGCAATCCTTGCCGTTCTATCCGGAAGGGTTTTCGGAGCTGACGCAGAGAAGCTTTCTCCTGCCTTCATCTTGTCAATGAAGGTCGGTGGACTTCTTGCAACAGCGCTGTTCTGGTACCTAGAACACCGCGCCGACCAATTCTGGTCACATTTCATGAAGCGTGGTGTGCAACTTGAGGCGATTCTGAACTACAAACAATTCATGGACCGTCCAAAGGCCCGCCCAAGAACTACAACAGCAATCAAATGGTTCTTCTTCGTGATCGCCCTCTTTTGGTTGGCAACGATATTCTTGGGCCCACAGTTCAGTGCTCCAATCAAGGTTTCTCCCGCGACCTAACCCTACGCTCAACTCGGACCCCGCCTGCATTGCATTTCGCTCACTCTCAACTCTCTGCTTCCTCGGCTCCGCTCAACGCCTCGGTGCAGGCGTGGCCGGTTAGCTTCTTTCGTTAGGCCTCGAAAAGCAAGTCCGTTTGCCTCCCGTTCGGGTTGCCAATTCGCCTGTTCGGCCGTTCTGCTTGGAGTTTCGGGGCTGGCGTGGGTTCATAGTGGCAGGGCTGGCCTCGTTCTTTCCAATCAGTGCGCTGTGCCCGATCGCCTCGGTTCATGCATTGGCAACCCCGGCGTCTCGGCCTAACATCGCGCTCAACCCGGACCCAGCCGCAAGCGGCTTGGTCCTGTCATTCTGGTGATTCCTTCACCCGTTTTCTGCCAATCGTTTCAGCCGCGGCTGGGCCGGTTAGCTTCTTCCGTTAGGCCTCACTCAATGACCACGGAGTTCTACTCAACCAGGCGGAATCCCTCCGGCCTTTATTGGAAGGCATACCGATGGGCTTGGTCCAATCTGCGAAATCCGACCTTCTCTGCCTCAGATGTTAAGGCTTTCAACCTCTCAATCACATGGGCTTGGATTTCGGTGTTCTTTGGTTTTTTCTTCAGTGTCGCTGCTTGCTTGGTGGTTGTCTCTTTTCTTACGCTTCATCAATCGTTTGTAGTTTTATTTTTGTACGCTTTCATTTGTCTACTTGTTTGGCCTGCTACTCAAGCCTCTGTTATCTGGACTGCCTGCATGGTGCGCTCGATAAAGAAGAAAAGTCGTCAACGGCCTAACCCCTAGCTCAACTCGGACCCCGCCTGCATTGTCTTCCGCTCTCTCTCAAATTCCCGCTTCCTCGGCTCCGCTCAGCGTCTCGGCACAGGCGGGTCCGGTTTGCTTCTTTCGTTAGGCCTCGAAAAGCAGGTCCGCTTGCTTCCCGTTCAGGTTGCCAATTCGCCCGTTCGGCCGTTCTACTTCGGGTTTCGTGGCTGGCATGCGTTCATGGTGGCAGGGCTGGTCTCGTTCTTTCCATTCAGCACGCTGTCACCAGGTCGCCTCGGTTCATGCATTGGCAACCCCGGCGTCTCGGCCTAACATCGCGCTCAACCCGGACCCAGCCGCAAGCGGCTCGGTCCTGTCATCCTGGTGATTCCTTCACCCGTTCTCTGCCAATCGTTTCAGCCGCGGCTGGGCCGGTTAGCTTCTTCCGTTAGGCAGCTTCTTCCGTTAGGCCTCACTGAAAGGAGAAGCACCGATGATTCTGAATCCAGTCCCTCTAATGGCAATTCTCCAAGACCCATCACGGCGCAATAACGGCGTAATCGTTGTCATCCTGGTGGCAATACTCGCCGCGGTTGTAGGTGGTTCTGTTGCTGCCAAGAAAAACAAAAAGCAATGATTCTGGGCTCGGCCTAACCCTTAGCTCAACCCGGACCCCGCCTGCACTGCCTTCCGCTCTCTCTCAACTTCTCGCTATCTCGGCTTCGTTCATCGCCTCGGTGCAGGCGTGGCCGGTTAGCTTCTTTCGTTAGGCGCCAAATCCGATGACCGAACCCCGGAGCAAAGAATCAGAATCGGCTCAGAAATCACCATCGCCGTCATTGGAATTGCAGCCGGCCCATTTGGCGCCTTTGTTTTTGGGCGAAGGCTTATTGAGTGTATTTCCTCTGAGGTTTATCAAGGTTTTAGCAGGGGTGGTAAGCCTTTTTACTACCCACGCTCGGTTGAACCGTTCAACTATTACCTTGGCGTGGGTTTGAATTCTTCAATCTTCATCTTGTCGATCGCGTTCTTCTTCTTTGGCATCAAATCGTTAATAGAATCTATAGATCAGTAATTTGTGTCGTGAGCTACCTCAGCCGCCTAACCCTCAGCTCAACTCGGACCCCGCCTGCATGGCCTCCCGCTCTCTCTCAGCATCTCGCTATCTCGGCTCCGCTCATCGCCTCGGTGCAGGCGTGGCCGGTTAGCTTCTTTCGTTAGGCGCCAAATCCGATGACCGAACCCCGGAGCAAAGAATCAGAATCGGCTCAGAAATTGTACGTCACTCATGGGAGTCCAGTGTCTCGGCCTGACTTCGTGTTGGATAGCATCCGAAACGGGAGCAATGTTGGCATTGAGTTAGTTACCTATGGCTTCTTCGCCTTCTACTTCCTGCGCAAGGGCGAGGCCGCCCATCGGCTCCTCATTAAACGTATCCCAGCCGCCTAACCTGTCGCTCAACCGGACCCCACCTGCACGACCTCCCGCTCTCTCTCAACCTTTTCGCTATCTCGACTCTGCCCGTCGCCTCGGCGCAGGTGGATCCGGTTAGCTCATTTCGTTAGACCGCCTTCCAATGCGCCTACTCCTACTTCTTCTCACCCTCATGGCCTGCGGATGTCATTACGCAGGTGAGTGGATTGACGATCCAAACAACCTATCTCGTGCATGGGGAAGGTCCGCCGCTCAAGATATCCAAGCCATTCATTCTTCTTACTGGCGTTCTTCCCATTTCACTCGCGAGGAAGTGTATTTCTTTCAACTCCCGCCGGATTCCAGAGTCAAATCCAGCTTCATTCAAGCAAACCAGCTTGTTCCCGCATCCTCGAAAGAGGCCATCTCGGGCGGCTTTTCCCGCCCACGGCCTCCCTGGTTCGCTCCTGGCTCACCCGATTCATACTCGGCCTGGGTTCCGCGAACTGACGGGACTCACATACCGCCCAACGTGCTCATCCTCGAGGACCGCAATACTGGCTCACTCTTCATCTACAGCTGTCAGCTGTAGTGCCTTTCACCCTGTAAACTGGTTCAAATGTCCTTTCAATACACCACTCTCCCGTTACTGGCGGCCTAACCCCTCGCTCAACTCGGACCCCGCCTGCATTGCATTTCGCTCTCTCTCAACATCTCGCTTCCTCGGCTTCGCTCAGCGCCTCGGTGCAGGCGGGTCCGGTTAGCTTCTTTCGTTAGGCGCAACCCATGAACCCACTTCTGACCGTTGTGATGGTCATAGCTCTGGCGGTAGGTGCCGTCCTCTTCCTGCGATCACGAGTCGCAAAGGAGTGGGACATTCAACCTAGTGAGATCCCGCAACTGGTTTCAAAACTGAAGTCGGCCCGAGGTCCGCTTGCATGGGCCCAGATCATCGCAGTGACTGACCCCAACCAAAGGGACTCTGACATTGCACTCGATTATTCCGTTTCAAATGGAGAATTCCAGTTCAACTGGTGTCTGCTGGCACCAAAGAACATCGAAGACAAACCACTGCTGATCGAGTTCTTTAACAAAAATGGCTTCAGCCAGATCGAAATGGTGGCCGAAAACGGCTGCCCACTCATCAAGGTCACCGGGGCTAACCTCGAAGGGCTAGCTAACAGAGTCCTGACCGAAATTTATCACTTCAATGGTTCACTCACACTGATCGGCGAAGGCTTTGAATGGCCATAAACCGGCGCCTAACCCTCAGCTCAACTCGGACCCCGCCTGCACGGCCCGCCGCTCCCTCTCAATGTCTCGCTTTCTCGACTCCGTTCAGTGCCTCGGTGCAGGCGGGTCCGGTTAGCTTCTTTCGTTAGGTTGCTGGTCATGATCGAACTCTGGAGAGAATCACCATGATTTCCATCGTCTGGCGGTGTATTGCTCTAATGGCTTGCCTCAGCCTTCAAGAAGATTCCTTTCCATTTAATGAGACGAGAACCCATGTAGGGGTGAAATATTCTGTTCTCAAATTGAATCAGGCTCAGCAGGTTGAGATGGAGCGAACCCATAAAGTTACTCTTACTCAAAACCAAAAAAATCAGCTGAGTGGTTTTTCAAAATATTCTCCACCAGTCCTGAGAATTCTTCCAAGCCACTATGACGACTGTTCTTGCGGTATGACGGCTATTGGCGTCTGGTTCCTCAACGACGAAATTGAAGTTCCTCATTCCTTCTTGCCAAATAGCAGATCAGATTATCTGGAATTTGGTCCAACCGATGATTTCAGATATGGCATTTCCATCGACACCAATGGTGAACTCTGGTTCAGAACTCAAAAGTTGAGCATCTCAGAAGCCGTAACACGCCTCAGACTGCTGCATGAAGAGCAACTATTAACAATTCGCAGTGCTTCCGAACCCCCATGGGGGCTTGTTTTTACTCCTCCAGAACGCAGCCTGCGAAACCGAGGGCAATTCATGGGAAAATTAGACAAACTCAAGAAGGCACTCGCAAAGGCTGGGATTACCCTTTCTGCTCCTCCCTACATCAAAGACCGTGAGTCTGGTTCCTAATTGTTCCGGCCAACATCAATCGGGAACCTAACCCTCGGCTCAACCCGGACCCCGCCTGCATTGCCTTCCGCTCTCTCTCAACACTTCGTTATCTCGGCTTCGCTCATTGTCTCGGTGCAGGCGGGGCCGGTTGGCATCTTCCCTTAGGTATCTAGAATTGTGAATCATGAACATCGCGATCCTGACTTTCGACGGTTTTAATGAACTTGACTCCCTCATCGCGATGGGGATTCTCAGTCGCGTTCAGAGGGCTGATTGGCGAGTTTCTCTCGCATCTCCAACCCCATGGGTAACCTCCATGAATGGCGTCACGCTCAAGGCGCAATGTTCACTGGCTGAGGCATGTGACGCTGATGCCCTCATTATCGGCAGTGGGGTTAAGACCAGGGAAATCGCTAATGATCACGCACTGATGGCCTCGCTAAAACTTAATCCCACCAAACAACTAATCGGGGCCCAATGCTCGGGAACTTTGTTGGCGGCTAAGCTGGGCCTTCTTGACACCCTGCCACCTTGTACTGACCTCTCGACAAAACCCTGGGTGCAAGAAGCAGGGGTCAGGGTGCTCAACCAACCCTTTTTCGCCCAAGGGAATATCGCTACGGCGGGTGGTTGCCTCGCATCACACTATCTTGCGGCGTGGATAATCATTCGACTGGAAGGTCAACAAGCTGCAGTCGATGCCCTCCGATATGTGGCCCCTGTGGGGGAGAGAGACGATTACGTTTCCAGGGCTCTTCGGCACATCAGGCCGTACCTGCCTGCTCAGTTGTAAGCGGTGCCGCCCAACCCTTTGTTCTAGCCGGAGCAGGTGCAAGCATCTGCTCCGGTTCGCTTCATCGGTAGGCTTTGCCTTCATCCTCATGACCTCATCACATCCATGACGGAATACATCCGGTTGAATCCGGATGGTAAAATGATCATGAGGTATTAATTGTGAAGGGAGGGACATCCGAGATGGAAAGAGCACCCTCTCAAATCGCCCTTCGAGTCGTGAACCACATCTCGGCGATGGTGGCCTACTGGGACAGTGAGCAAAGATGCGTTTTTTCTAATGATGCTTATCTTGAGTGGTTCGGGAAGACACCAGAGCAGATGGTCGGGATGAGCCTGAAAGAATTGCTTGGACCACTATATGATAAAAATCTTCCCTACATACTCGCTGCACTCAAAGGGGAGAAACAGGTATTTGAGCGTCGAATCCCGCTCCCCCATGACGGCTACAGGGATACGATTGCCACATATACCCCCGATGTTGTTGATGGGAAGATTCTTGGCTTTTCTGTTCATGTCGCTGATGTCACGCTCCTTCGTGAACGCGAAGCATCCCTGGAAAAGGTGTTGAGAGAAAAAGAAGAAATACTTGCTCAAGTCAGAGAATTGACCGGCCTACTGCCTGTTTGTGCGTGGTGCCGAAAAATTAAAAATGATGATGGTTATTGGTTTCAATTTGAAGACTATGTGAAGCGCCATTCGAAGGCTGAATTCACTCACGGAATATGCCCCGATTGCAGGGGCAAGCTAAAGACGTAGGGTCGTTCAACGTCGTATCAAACAGGCGCTAACCCTCCGCTCAGCCCGCCCCCCGGCTGCAGGCCTTCGATCCCTCTTGGCTTCCTGCTTCCTGCACTGTGCTCGACGCCTCGGTGCAGGCATGTCTAACTGGCTTCTTTCAATCGTCGCTCACGATGCTTCCGGTCGGCCAGACAAGGGCGAAGGTATCCTCAGAGCCTTAAATCTCAAACCTCAGAACCCGGAGGCGCGTATGAGAAAATTAAGGATCATCGAACATGTTTCGCTGGATGGTGTCATCCAGCATTCCGACGACGGTGATTTTTTCCCACACAGCGACTGGACCGCACCCTATCGGACCCCCGCCGGAAGGGATGCCATGCTCGCGGCATATGGCGGGAGTTTCGATCTGGTGCTTGGCCGCCGCACCTATGACATCTGGTCGGGCTTCTGGCCACATGCGCCAAGAAGCCCGATGGCGGACGGCCTCAACGCGGCCACAAAATATATCGCTACTCACCGTCCGGAAGGCCTTGAATGGGGCCCATTCGTACGCCTTGGACCTGACATCATCGAAGGTATATGCCGCATCAAGGCGCAGGATGGTCCTGACCTCATCCTCTCAGGTAGTTCCACGCTGACTTCGCCTCTGCTCGAACATGGGCTTGCGGATGACGTGCTGCTCGCCGTCTATCCGGTCTTGTTGGGCACAGGGAAGCGCCTATTTGCGGAAAAAACCTCGCCACGTTCATTCGAACTTGTCGGCACGGAAGCATTTCCCTCCGGCATCATCTTCAGTACTTACAAATTTGTTGGACCTTTGAAGCAAGGATCGTCTCCATCCCGCCAGCCCTAAGGACGATGCGAGCTTCCATCCACAGCGCTCTCGCTCCAGCGAGTGGGGCGCCAGGCGGGACCGCTCACCCGGCCCACCCAACTTGGTCCGCCGGCATCCTTCTCCGCATCTTGTCACTCTTTACTTCATTCTTCTGCTGGTCGCGGGTGCTTACGCCTCATGGTTTGGCTTCATTTACGGCAGAGCTGTTCCGTCTGTCGACCCGCTCCCACGATACAATTCAAAGCCTGCGCTCACGGAGGTGTTGATGTCTGTCTTTCGCCATTCCCGAGAGATCCCGGCGCCTCCAGATTCTGTTTTTTCGGCCATTCGACACCCGGCGCGCCTCGCTCGCTGGTGGGGGCCTGAAGGGTTCACGAACACCTTTCACACCTTCGAATTCAGACCAGGTGGGCCCTGGGTCTTCACCATGCATGGTCCAGATGGGACTGACTATCCGAACCAATCAGAGTTCCTGGAAATTGTTCCTGATTCGCGGGTCAGGATCAAACACGTGAACCTGCCGCATTTCGAGCTATCCATTTCACTCGAATCCCATGCGAACGGAACCCTTGTCACCTGGGTCGGGGTTTTTGAGGACCCCACCTTTGCCGAGAGCATGCGTTCGTTCCTGGAAGCTGCCAACGAACAAAACCTGGAACGATTGGCTCGTGAAGTCGGGTCAGGCGCGGCGCGAGCAACCTGATCGACTTCTCGAAAGAGACCCTGTCTGGAGGGTTATTCAAATGTCGCCAACACGAGGAATCATGACTTTTGGGAGGGTCTCTCGACGGGCGGGGCAGGCCTGCTTTTACCGTGTTCTCCGACATGTCTGAGTGTGCCGACTCTCCGAACGAAGCGAAGCTACGGGCCGCCTTGGGCCTGGCCTTGCCGGTATGGCTTGAGATTCTCCACCACGCTGAAAGAACCTATGCCCCAGTCTCGCTGATCTGGCGAGATTCCAAAACAGGGTTCGGCCAAACGTGCTTGCTCCAACATAAGAAGCGGACCCTGCTTTATCTTTCTCCCGACGGTGACCAAATTTGGGTCGCCATCATCCTTGGCGATCGAGCTTTTCGTATCGCCATGAGCAGCTTTCTCCCGGATTCGATCAAAGGTCTGCTTGCGGATTCCAAACCCTACAGAGAGGGGCGTGGAATCCGCTTCCCCATCCGGGCGCTGGAGGAGGTCCCTTCCGTGGTTAAACTGCTTGAAGCAAAAATGACCAAATGACCCTCGCTTGAATATCCTCCGTTGGCAGGCGTCGAATTCCGTTCAGACGTGGAGTCCCCATGACAGACAAAAGGGCGAGCAAGAAGGCAACGGAACCTGGGGCCCAAGGCACAAGGGATACGGGGAACCACGGGACCGCTTCCGACCTGATCACGGCGCGAATCCGGGAGCTCCAGGACTGGCGCGGCGAGAAACTCGCCCTCGTCCGAAGGCTCATCCAAGAGGCTGACCCAGCGATCATCGAGGAATGGAAGTGGATGGGAACGCCCGTCTGGTCGCATCAGGGAATCGTGTGCACCGGAGAGACCTACAAGGAGACGGTCAAGCTGACCTTCGCCAAGGGCGCCTTTCTGGCAGATCCACATCATCTGTTCAATTCTGGATTGACCGGGAATGTCCGCCGGGCCCTCGACCTCAGGGCCCAGGATGAACTTGACCCCCGTTGGTTTCGGGAACTGATCCGGGAAGCTGTCGCTTTCAATGAGACACATCCACCCAAACATCGGCGGCCCCTGATTGATGCAGGAACCGGCGAGGAGAGCCAGGGCACCCCAAAATAGCGACTTGAGCTGGATCTCAACTCTCTGGTGAACCATGGACTACCTTTTGATTTACGACTACGCCGCGGACTACCTGGAGGGACGAGCCCCATTCAGAGATCAGCATCTGGCCCTGGCCTGGGCTTCGCAGGCCTCGGGCCATCTCATCCTTGCCGGGGTGCTTGCCAACCCCACGGATGGAGCTGTCTTTCACTTCCGATGCGATTCGACCGCTCCCGTCGAGGCGTTTGTCAGGGCGGACCCCTATGTCCAACATGGCCTGGTCACCCAATGGCACATTCGGGACTGGGTCACGGCGGTTGGTGATGCCGCTTCCAACCCCATGCACCCCCCCCTGGGTTAACCTCTTTCGATAGATTCCTGTTCCACGTTTAATGGGGTTGCCATGAACGCAATCGCCATCCCCTAGCAGCTCTCACCCCTTGACCCGGCCCAAGTGCGCTCGGGCCGCTGCCCGTTTTTTATTGGCTTCCCCTTCACGCCTCAGGAGATGACCTATGAAAATCGCCACGCACATTGTGCGCAGTCTGATGGGCCTGCTATTCCTTTTCGCGTCCGTCACCTACCTCTTTAAGCTCATCACCCCGCCACCCCCGACGGGCGCCATGAAGACCTTCAGCGATGGGCTGGCGGCCTCCGGCTATCTCCTCCCCACGGTGAAGGCCTTGGAACTTGCCTGCAGCCTTTGTTTCCTGTCTGGCCGGTTCGTGGCGCTGGCGGCGGTACTGATCGCACCGATCATCGTCAACATCGTGCTGGTCCATGCGTTCCTGGATCCGAAGGGGCTTCCCGTCGCCCTGTTCCTGGTGCTCGCGAACGGTTTCGTGGCGTATGCCCACCGGGACAGCTACAAACCCTTGTTCAAGGCATGACCTCCTCTCAGGGGGGGGGGGGCCGCGCCGCCGGGCAGCCCCCTGGGCGCACCTCCAACCCGCGCATGACTCAGCCCTGCGGGGCATTCCGGCCCGGTCGGCCACCTCTCCAGGGGCACCATGATTCGAATCGAGCATATCGCCATGTGGACGGAGAACCTCGACGGTCTCAGCGGTTTCTACGCGAAGTACTTTGACGCGACCGTCGGCCCGGCGTACCACAACCCATCCAAGGGTTACGCATCGCGGTTTCTCGCATTCCCAAGCGGCGCCCGACTGGAGCTGATGAAAACCACCGTGTTGGATCTGGTTCAGAGCGCTCCGGGCGCCCAGCGCATGGGGCTCACCCACCTCGCCTTCTCGGTGGGCTCGGAGGCGCAGGTGGACGCCTTGACGGGCCGGTTGGAACAGGACGGGGTTCCCGTGCTGGACGGCCCGCGGCGGACCGGTGATGGGTACTACGAGAGCGTGGTGCTGGATCCCGAAGGGAACCGAATCGAAATCACGGCCTGACCTGCGGGCGTCGCGGGTTCCGGTGTCAGACTGCTCCATCCATCCCGGCGCGGGGTTTCACATGCTCACCATTGACCGGCATCCCTATTCGATCTCCACCGAGAAACCTCGTCTGGATGTCCAGGCCATCCACGCCTACTTGTCACGAAGCTACTGGTCTCCCGGCATTCCGCTCGAGATGGTCCGGCGCGCCATCGATCATTCGCTCTGCTTCGGCGTCTTCCACGGCCCGGACCAGGTCGGATTCGCCCGTGTCATCACGGACCAGACGACCTTCGCCTACCTCGCCGATGTCTACATCCTGGAGTCGCACCGGGGCAGGGGGCTGTCCAAGTGGTTGATGGAAGTGATCACAGGCCATGCCGAGCTGCAGGGCCTGAGGCGATTCATGCTGGCCACGCGGGATGCCCACGGCCTCTACCGCCAATTCGGATTCAGGGAGGCCGCCCATCCATCGCGCCTGATGGAGATCGTCAACCCAAACGCCTACTCTGCGCCCTGAGCACCTTGATCCGGGGCCCCAGCTGCCTGATGCCCTCAGGGAACGGCCCTCGGGGAGGGGGCCCTCATCCCTGATCTGCGGCGTGGACGACCCGGGGATTGGAGGTTTGCCACTCAAGGAGGTCCCATGCAGATCAGACGACTCGCACCGCCGGACCGGGACCACGCCCGGGCGCTGTTCGAGATGATGGCCAAAGTCTTCGGCGAGGCACGGCGACCGCTTGGGGACCGCTATCTGGACCGGCTCCTCCGCCGGTCCTCCTTCTGGGCCCTGGCTGCGCTGCAAGGGGGTGAGGTCGTGGGGGGGCTCACCGCCCACGCCCTGCCCATGACCACCTCAGAGGTCTCCGAATTGTTCGTCTACGACCTGGCCGTGCGGGAGGACCACCAGCGAAAGGGTATCGGCCGGCAGCTCCTGGCGGCCCTCAGAACAGCGGCCGCCGAGCAGGGGATCCGGGTGCTTTATGTGCCGGTGGACGATGGGGATGCCCATGCCCTTGCGTTCTACCGGGCGGTGGGGGGCGAGGCCACCCCTGTGACGTTCTTCCTCTTCCATCAACCTGGAGCCTGAGGCCACGGCGGCGCAGAACCTGGGTTGCGGTGTGGGGTAACCTCTTCGGTGAGCGAGGAGCCCCGCATGCCGATCCCCCTCACCATCCGCGACCTTCGGCCCGCCGAGTTCGAGGTGCTCGGGCAGTTGATGGTCGAGGTGTACTCGAAGCTGGAGGGGTTCCCCACGCCCCAGGAGCAGCCCCGCTACTACGAGCTGCTGGCGAACATCGGCCGCTTTGCGGAGAAGAAGGACGCGCGGGTGTTGGTGGCCCTCACCGCCGAAGGCGAGCTGGTCGGCGGGGTGGTCTACTTTGGCGACATGGCCGAGTACGGATCCGGCGGAACCGCCACGGCGGAGAAGCATGCCTCTGGCATCCGGCTGCTCGGAATCCATCCGCGGTTCCGCGGCCAGGGGGCGGGCCGGGCCCTGACCCAGGCCTGCATCGACTTGGCACGGGGGCAGGGGCATAGCCAGGTCATCTTGCACACCACCGAGGCCATGCGCGTGGCCTGGGGCCTCTACGAACGGCTGGGGTTCACGCGATCGGAAGACCTGGACTTCTCCCAGCAGGGGCTCCAGGTCTATGGCTTCAGGCTTCCACTGACGGGGAAACAACCATGAAACGAGTCGTTGGCATCGGGGGGATTTTCATCAAGGCCGCTGATCCGGTGGCGCTCCGGGACTGGTACCAGCGCCATCTGGGCGTCGACGTGCAGGACTGGGGCGGCGCCGTGTTTCCTAACGACCGCCCCGGCGGCATGACGGTGTGGAACCTGTTCCCGGAGACGACGGACTACTTCTCGCCGAGCCGCGCCGGCTTCATGGTGAACTACGTGGTGGAGGACCTGGACGGGGTGCTGGCGGCCCTTCGCGCCGAGGGCTGCGACGTGGATTCCAAGGTCGAGGATTCGGACTTCGGCCGGTTCGGGTGGGTCATGGATCCCGAAGGCAACCGGGTGGAGCTCTGGCAGCCCCCGAGCGGGCCTTCGGCCTGAGGGGGAATCCGTGGCTGTGCGCATCCTCCGGCTGGGAAGCCCGCGGGTGGCGGGCGAAGGCCTCCGCATCGGCACGGTCCGCCGGCCGCCCCGTGGCGTTCCCAAGACCGAGTTCGCTGCCCAGGATTGGTACGACGTCTGGTACCCCAACCTGGCCCCCAGCGTCGAGACGATGAAGCTGGGGCAGGCCGCGGCCACGCCCTCGCAGTGGACGGCGTTCGCCAAGCGGTACCGGGCGGAGATGGGCACGCCCGAGAACAGCCGCACCCTCGACCTGCTGGCGGCGCTATCCCACCACAGCGATTTCTCGGTGGGCTGCTACTGCGCAGAGGAGGCCCACTGCCACCGCTCGGTGCTGCGCGAACTGCTCGCCGAGCGGGGCGCCCGGGTGGCGCCAGCCTGAGGCCACCCACGAGGAGATGGCGGGTGAAGGGGGCGAAGCACGTCTGTCATGGTTCCGACGGCTGCGGTGGCTTCCTTGGCGGGGCCTCTGCAGAGGGCGTTCCCGCGAGTGTCCATGGGGGCTCGAGTCCGGAAGCCGAGTCCTCATGCCTTCTTGATGGGGTGGCCGCCAAACTCATTCCGCATCGAAGACAACAGCCGATCGGAGAAGGATTCGGGATCTCGGGAGCGCAAACGTTGGATCACCGACTGGGCGATCACAGGCACCGGTACGTTTAGATCGAACGCTTCATTCACAGTCCAACGGCCTTCTCCAGAATCTGCAACGTAGGGGGCGACGCCGGCCATGTCCGGATTCTTATCCAGGGCCGAGGCGATCAAATCCAATAGCCAAGAGCGCACCACGCTCCCATGGCGCCAGATGCCTGCCACCTGGCAAAGGTCCAATTCGAACGCTTCCTTATGCTGCAGGAGGGAGAAACCCTCGGCATAGGCCTGCATCATTCCATACTCGATCCCATTGTGGATCATCTTGGTGAAGTGACCGGAACCACTCGGTCCAACTCGGCCCCAACCACGTTCTCCAGCGGTTGCCAGGGCCTCGAAGACGGGCCGCAGCCGCTCGACCACGCGAGCGTCTCCGCCGACCATGAGGCTGTATCCCTCCGTAAGACCCCAGATACCGCCGCTTGTGCCGCAGTCGACGTAGTCGATTCGCGCTCCCTGGACCATAGCGGCGCGGCGCAAGGTGTCCTTGTAGTGGGAATTGCCGCCATCGACGATCACGTCCCCCTTCGCGAGCAGCGGCAGCAGGGCGCGAATGGTCCTGTCCACCGGCTCTCCGGCTGGAATCATCAACCAGATGGCGCGAGGTGCCTGAAGGCTGGCAACGAGCGCCTCGAGTGACAGGACGGGTTCGATGCCCTGCCTTGCCAGCTCCTGGAGCGTGGTCTCATCCGGGTCAAACCCCACCACCCGATGGCGGCTGTGTGCCAGGCGCCGCGCCATGTTGCCACCCATCTTCCCCAATCCAATGAAGCCGATGTCCATGGCCCCCCTCCCGTTTGATCAGATGCTTGGCCAGTGAGGCCCAGATAGTGACATCAAGGAGGTGACGCGGCGGTCACCCGTCTGCTACGATCATCAATTGTATGGGATCCCAACCTTTTTCCCCAACCGCCGACCCGACCACCCGGCGGATCCTCCAATCCCTCCGTGCCATCGTCAGGGATTTGCGCCGCGCCTCGATCTCCTACGAGAGGCAGTTTGGCCTGAGTGCGGCCCAGTTGTTTGTTCTACAGGTTCTCCGAAGCCAGCCGGGCATGAGCCTGAGCGAGGTCTCCGAGCGAACCGCCACCGACCAAAGTTCGGTCTCGGTCGTCGTCCGGAAACTGGAGGAAAAGGGCCTTGTGCAGAAACGGACCTCCAGCAAGGATGCGCGTCGGCTGGAGCTCAGCCTCACCGCCAGGGGCAAGCGCCTGTCCGAGAAAACGCCACCCGCGGTCCAGGATCTATTGATTCAGAGCATTGCCAGCCTGCCCATTCATGACCGAGGACTGCTTGCGGGGCTTCTGGACCGGATCACTCCTCCGGGGAGCGAGGATCAACCCATGTTCTTCGAGGAATCTCCAGGCGATGCCTCGAAGAAGGGGGGGAGTCATGACTGATCGGACCTCCTTCGATGCGATCCATGGGGATGGCCTGCCGATTGCTCCCAGTCTGGAAGCCTCCCTGCAGAATGCTCGGATACCCCTCGTCACCGCGGTTATCGATGGCCGCACCGCCTACATAGGGGCCCTGGCTGTCGGACTCGGCGTGGTGGCGGGGTACCTGGCCGAGGCGCTCATGAGGTTGATCGGGCTGGTCACCAACCTGGCCTATTACCACAGAACCTCGATGGAATTTGTCTCTCCGGCGGGGCATCACCTTGGCTGGACAGCGATCCTCATTCCGGCGCTGGGCGGAATTCTCGTTGGCCTCCTGGCTCGGTACGGCTCCAAGGCCATCCGCGGGCATGGAATTCCCGAGGCGATGGAGCAAGTGCTGCTGAACGAGAGCCGCATTCCCGCGCGACTCACCTTGCTCAAGCCACTCTCGGCCGCCATCGCCATCGGAACCGGGGGGCCCTTTGGCGCGGAAGGACCGATCATCGCCACGGGCGGAGCGCTTGGTTCGCTGCTGGGCCAGCTGCTCCCCACCACGGCCCTTGAGCGAAAAACCCTCCTGGCGGCCGGTGCCGCTGCTGGCATGGCGGCAACCTTCGGATCTCCCGTCTCCGCGGTGTTGCTGGCGGTGGAGTTGCTGTTGTTCGAACTCCGGCCGCGATCCATCATCCCCGTGGCCCTGGCCAGCGTGGCCGCCACAGGCGTCCGGTTCTCCCTCGTGGGCATCAAGCCGGTCTTTCCCATCACCATCCTGTCGACACCCAGCGGATTCTCCCTCGCGATCTACATCACCCTCGGCGCGCTGATCGGCGTGGCCTCGGTGTACGTGACGCGAGCTGTCTACTGGGTCGAGGATGGCTTTGAGCGCCTGCCGGTCCATTGGATGTGGTGGCCCGCCATCGGGGGACTGGCCGTCGGGGGCATCGGCTACTTCGTGCCTCGCACCCTGGGCGTGGGCTATGACAACATTCAGGCCATCCTCTCCGTGGACCTCGTCGGGGCGACCCTCCTAGGGCTATGCCTGGCCAAGTTCCTCTCATGGGTGATCGCCCTGGGAAGCGGCACCTCGGGCGGCACGCTGGCGCCCCTGTTCACGATTGGCGGCGCCCTAGGCGCTCTGCTGGGCGGGCTCATCACGGCCATGCTTCCCAAGGCCGGGGTGGATCCCAAGATCTGCGCCTTGGTCGGCATGGCCGCGATCTTTGCCGGGGCCTCCCGGGCGATGCTGGCCTCGGCCGTCTTCGCTTTCGAGATCACCTTGCAACCCATTGGATTGCTGCCGCTCCTGGGCGGATGTTCGGCCGCCTACATGATCTCGGCCCTGATGATGCGAAACAGCATCATGACGGAGAAACTGACCCGCCGGGGGCTCCGGGTCCCGGAAGAATACTCCGCGGATTTTCTGGACCAGATTCTGGTGAAGGAGGCCGCCTCGAGAGAAGTCGTGACCCTCGATGCGTCCCAGAGCCTCGGAAGCGCGAGGCTGTGGCTTGAAGCAGGGGCGAACGGGGCCACACATCACGGATTTCCCGTGATGGAGGAGGGGGGGACCGTGATCGGCGTGCTGACGCGCCGCGATCTGCTGGAGTCCACCCACTCCATGGAATCTCCCCTCCGGGCTCTGCTCCACCGCGAACTGGCAGTGGCCTTCGAAGGCAACTCGATTCGGGAGGCCGCCAACCACATGGTGCGGGAGGGGGTCGGCCGGCTCCCTGTCCTGGATGAGGACTCGAAGCTTGTGGGCATGCTCACGAGAAGTGATCTGTTGGAGGCCCACGCCACTCGGCTGAAGTCGGCTGAAAGTGCGAAGCGCACGTTCAAGACCGGATGGAATGTGCGCAACCCGGAAGCCCCGAAAGATTCGTGACCCAGCGTGATGATCTCGTCCAACAGATCGTCACGCTGGCGCCTGCGGTTTTCCATTGTTGGATTCGATCCCCGCCCCAGCTCACCCAAGGAGGGCCTGGCATGCAGCACGTCGACTCGCCCCTCACCCCGCGGACCGGACCCACCCTGTGCTCCCTGATCCATTTGCTGGAGGAAGCCGCCGACCGTCTTCAGCACCACGGCCTGAGCCCGCTCCAGCGCATCCACATCCTTCGCGGGCTCTATTACGGGACCTCGCACAGCCTCGACTTTGAGCGCCGGAACAGTCGACTGCGCAACTGGGGCTTCAACATCTACCTGCAAGCCAGCTCGCCCCCGGACCCGACGCCGATGCTGGGGGCATGCCTGGTCCGTTCTCTGAAGGACACCACCGTGGTGTGGCACGGGGACCGCCGGGTGGATGCGGGCCACATCCTGGTGGGCCTGGAGGCCCGCACGCGCCTGGGTGCCACGCGGCTGCCCCTGTGGGGTCAGGGAGGCACCGGCCTGGAACTGGGCACCTGGCTGGGCGACCTCGGCGGCGCGGCGGGCCTCCTGGTCCTACAGCGCCTGGAAGACCCAGCAGCCCGGGCGGTTCCCCTCCTGTTCTCGACGCGCACCTATGACCTGCGACCCAACCTGGAGGGAGATGTGGCCGGGTACCTGGTGGCCCGGAATCCCATCGTCACGGGCCGCGTTTCGATGGTGCGGGCGGAACGCTTTGTGAGTGTGGCCCAGTCCCTGGAGGACTATACCAAGGAGCCAGAGTCGGACTGGGCGGATCGCTGGGAAATCTTCACGCGGCTCTTGGGTGGGGAGCTTGGACCCGCCGGCCGGTTGCTCAGGCGCCAGGAACTCCTCGCCTGGGTACGGAGGAAGACTCGAAGATTCATGATCTGGTACCTGCTGTACCGCCTGCGGGATGCGGGGCGGTTGTCGCAGGCGGCCCTGATCGAGGCCTCCCGCCATGTGGAAGGGGCCGCCGTTGAACTTGCCGAGCTATTCCTGACGGTCATTGAACAGGGTCTGAACCCTGGGTCGTCCCAGGCATTGCCGGATCTCCCGGCCAGCCCACCCGGGTCACCCTGGGACCTCCTGGCCTTGGGCCGCATGAGGGGAGCCTGACCAGATCCCCTCGACCTCCTCCCCACCGGGCGCCACCCTTCTTTCCTGGCAGCGACAATTCTCTTTGGGACCCCAAACCATGGTCACGCCTTCCCAGACACGGTCACCAGACGGCCCGGAGTCATCCACTCTCACGGCCTTGCTTTCGTGCGATCACGAGGAAATCGACCGGCTGTTTGACCTGGCCCAGACGGCGCCGGACGTTGGCCCCACGGGAGACGCCTGCAGGGCGCTGGATCGGATCTGGATGCGACTGGCCGTTCATATCCGCGCAGAACACAAGGTGGTATTCCCGGTTCTGGGAGAAACCCATTTGGATCTCCGGCCAGCGCTCCAATTCCTCCGTGAGGACCATGACGACTTCATGGCCTCCCTGGCAGGGGTCTTGAAAACCTTGCGCGAGCCGGGGCCGGATTTGGGATCGGTCAGGGCGGTCGTGGCGGCCCTGAAGGTCCGGCTGGAAAGCCACAACACCTTCGAGGAGGAAGGCGTCTATCCCTTGGCCGACCAGCTGCCCCTAGCGCAGCTGTCGTCGATTCTGAGGGATGTTGCCCGGGAGCTGGCGTTCCTGCCAACCCGCTATGGCCCGTGAGGTCCAGTGGATCCGGGGATCCGGCCACCCACCCTTCAGATGGCCTAGGGGCCGGCGCCCGAGGAGGCTTCGCCGACCCCGCCGAAAGGCCGATCAAGGTCGGCCCGTCGGACATGTCTCAGGATGGGTCGAGCCCGTGACGCAGAGGCCGGCCATCAAGTTCGGCAGGTCGATCGAGGGATCTTGGAATGCCCCGGCAGTCCCGGACCGTCTCGCCCAGGCTCACCGGCCGATTTGGCCGAATGGGTGCCGATGGCCGAGGGCACAATCAGGGGATGTCGATCAAAAAGCCCCCTGATGTCTCAGGGGGCTCATTGGTGGACCTGATCAGGATCGAACTGACGACCTCTGCATTGCGAACGCAGCGCTCTCCCAGCTGAGCTACAGGCCCACGGACAACCAGTCTACCGTGCCTTGGGCCCGCGTCAATGCTCAGGCCGTCCGGAAACGGCTACATCAGGGCCTGCATGATGTCGTCCAGCACGGCGGGGCTCGGCTTCAGGACCGTCTCGTCGAGGCTGGCCAGGGGCTCGTCCACCAGGTTCAGGGTCTGGGGCAGGGGGGCCTGGGTGGGGTTGATGTAGAGCAGGCCCGTGAGGAACTCGCCCTTGGCCATGGACTCGTGGATGGCCTTCATGGCACCGAAGCGGTCCGTGGGGTCGTAGCCCTCGTGGATGGCCTTGATGGCCACCTTGGAACCGTCGGGGAAGGTGACAACCTCGGTCTGGCCTGCGGCGATGTCTACGTCTTCGACTTCCGAGTACTGGATGAAGCCCAGGTCGTGGAGGGGGAAGTCGTGGTCCTTTACGTGCTTGTAGGAGCGGGTGGAGGCGTCGTGGTTGTTGAAGGTGACGCAGGGGCTGATGATGTCGAGCACCACGGTGCCTTCGTAGGCGAAGGCGGCCTTGAGGATGGTGTTCAGCTGCTTGGGATTGCCCGAGAAGCAGCGGGCCACGAAGCCGCAGCCCAGCTCGATGGCGAGGGTGCAGGGATCGATGGGGGGCAGGTCGTTCACGGCGCCGGACTTCAGATGGGAACCCTTGTCGGCGGTGGCGGAGAACTGGCCCTTGGTGAGGCCGTAGACGCCGTTGTCCTCGATGATGTAGATCATGGGGATGTTGCGGCGCACGGCGTGCACGAACTGGCCCATGCCGATGGACATGGAGTCGCCATCGCCCGAGACGCCGATGTTGATGAGGTTCCGGTTGGCCAGGGAGGCGCCGGTGGCGATGGAGGGCATGCGGCCGTGGACGCTGTTGAAGCCCCAGCCCTGGTTCAGGAAGTAGGCGGGCGTCTTCGACGAGCAGCCGATGCCGGAGTACTTGGTGACGCGGTAGCCCTCGAGGTTGGATTCGAAGGCGGCGTTGATGATCTGGGCGGTGATGGCGTCATGGCCGCAGCCGGCGCAGAGGGTGGACTTGGAGCCCACGTAGTCCTGCTTGGTGAAACCCAGCTTGTTGGTGGGGGCGGCCGGCGTGTTGGGAGCGGAAGGCGTGGCGGTGGACATGGTCGGCTCCTCTACTTCTGCTCGAAGGCGGTGATCTGGTCCACGATGCACTTCGCGTCGATGGCGTAGCCGTCGTAGTGCAGGACGCTCTTGAACTTGGTGGCGTGCTCGGGATAGGTCTCGCGGAAGATGTTGGCCATCTGGCCGTCACGGTTCTGCTCCACCACGTAGACCACCTTCTTTTCCTTCACGTAGGCATCCACTTCGGCGGTGAAGGGCAGGGCGCGCAGGCGCAGGTAGTCGGTCTTGATGCCGGCCTCGGCCAGGATGTCCTGGGCCTCGATGGCCGCCGGGTCGCTGGAGCCGAAGGCCAGCAGGCCCTTGTCGGAACCGAGGTTGCGGAACACCGGGCCGGGCACATGGGACTTGGCGGTTTCGTACTTCCGCTTCAGGCGGTCCACCACGGCCACGTAATCCTCGGGCTTCTCGGAATACTGGGCGTAGGCGTTGTGGCCCGAGCCGCGGGTGAAGTAGGAACCCTTGCCGCCGGGGGTGCCGGGCAGGGAGCGGTAGCAGATGCCGTCGCCATCCACGTCCTTGTAGCGGCCCCAGTCCTTGATCTCGGCCAGCTGCTGCTGGTTGAGGACCTTGCCGCGGTCATATGGCTTGGAAGGATAGGCGAAGGGCTTGGACGACCAGTTCTGCATGCCCAGGTCCAGGTCGGTGACCACGAAGATGGGGGTCTGGAAGCGCTCGGCGAGGTCGAAGGCGTCGTAGGAGAACTGGAAGCACTCCTCCATGTTCCCGGGGTAGAGGTTGATGTGCTGGGTGTCGCCGTGGCTGCACTTGGCGCAGAGCTCCACGTCGGACTGCTGCGTGCGGGTGGGCAGGCCCGTGCTGGGGCCGGTGCGGGCCACGTTGAAGAACACGCCGGGCGCCTCGACGTAGTAGCCCAGGCCGATGAACTCGCTCATGAGCGAGACGCCGGGACCGGCGGTGGAGGTCATGGAGCGGGCGCCGGCCCAGCCGGCGGAGAGCACCACGCCGGCCGACGCCAGCTCGTCCTCCATCTGCACGATGGCGACGGTGGACTTGCCGGTCTTCGGGTCCTTCCGGTATTCCTCGGCGTACTCGATGAAGGTCTCGACCAGGCTGGAGGCGGGGGTGATGGGATACCAGCCCACCACGGTCACGCCGGCGAAGAGGGCGCCCAGGGCGCAGGCCTCGTTGCCGTCCACGATGATGAGCCCCTGGGTCTTGTTGTCGCGCACGACCTTGACGTGGTCCTGGTCGGGCAGGTTTTCCATGGCCCAGTCGTAGCCCGCCATGCAGGCGGTCTGGTTCAGCTCGATGGCCTTGGCCTTGCCCTTCAGCTGCTTGGCGATGGCCTTCTTGACCTCCTCCATGTCGATGCCGAGCAGGCGGGAGGCCACGCCCACGTAGATCATGTTCTTCACCAGCTTGTGCAGCTTGGGCTCGGGGCAGGAGGCGGTCACCAGCTTCTGGAAGGGCACCGGAGTGAAGTCCAGGTCATCGCGCAGCTTGTCGAGTTGGAGCGGCTCGTCGTAGATCACGAGCGCGCCAGGATCGGCCTTGGCGATGTCTTCCTTGGCGGTCTCGGGGTTCATGAGGATCAGCATCTCGTTGCTGGCCTTGCGGGCGACGTAGCCCTTGGCGCTGGCGCGGATGGTGAACCAGGTGGGCAGGCCCGCGATGTTCGAGGGGAAGAGGTTCTTGCCGCTCACGAAGACGCCCATCTGGAAGATGGCCCGCAGCAGCACCGTGTTGGCAGTCTGGGAACCCGACCCGTTGACCGTGGCCACCTGGATGGAAAAATCATTGATCCTGGTTTTCGCCCCTTTGGTCAAGGCAGGGGCGGCAAGGCTGGCAGTCATGAGGACTCCTTTCTTATCTGGTCGGGGGGGCGCCGAAGAGGTCGGAAAGACGACTCGGAGGGCGTAAATACTTGACCCCTAAGGCCGTCTCTCAGTATGGCAGACGCGGCGGAAGGGTTCTATCGAGGGTCTTGGGGCGGGGAAAAGGGACGGTCTGAAATAAAGCGAAAAAAAAGGGATTGACGACCTCGGGCTCCACTCCTAACTTGAAACTCATGAAAGCCAGCGATCTCACCAAGCGTCAGCAGGCCGTGCTGAAGTTCATCCGCACCTTCGTCCAGGACGAAGGGCGAAGCCCCACCCTGGCCGAAATCGCCAAGGGGGTGGGTTCCAGCGCGGTGTCCACCATCCACAAGCATGTCCAGCACCTCATGGACAAGGGCTTCCTCGTGCGCAGCCACGGGAAGGGCAACAACCTCGTGGTGGCCGCTGAGGTGGACGCGGGCTCCGGTTCCCACCGGGCCCTCCGGTCGGAGCCCCGGCCGGAATCCGCGCCCTCGACGCGGATCTTCCCCTTCTGCGGAGATGTGGCGGCCGGTTCGCCGATCCTGCCTGAGAGCCGCGCCCTGCCCATCGAGGTGCCCAACAGCATCCACCGGCAGCGCGACGAGCTGTTCGTGCTGAGGGTTCGCGGCGACTCGATGGTGGACGACGCCATCCTGGACGGCGACCTGGTGGTGCTGCAGCGCAAGGGCGAGTACCGGAACGGGGATCGCGTGGTGGCCCTCATCGACCAGGAGGAGGTCACCCTCAAGGAGTTCCGGCGCGATGCCAAGGGCGTGTGGCTCATCCCCCACAACCCCGAGCTCCAGCCCCGCTGCTACCCGCCCCAGGCCATCGACATCCAGGGCGTGCTCGTCGGCGTCATGCGCAGCTGTTGACGCCTACGGGCATCGGCGTCATGCGCAGCTGTTGACGCCTACGGGCATCGGCGTCATGCGCAGCTGCTGACGCCTACGGACACGGCCGTCATGCGCAATTCCTAGAACCTGATTTGACCGACCCGGCTCAAGCAGGCAGGTGTCTGCGGATGGCCATGCCCATGCCGCGGGTGCCAAGGGACCCGCCCAGGTCATGGGTCCGGGCTCCTGTCCCAAGGGCGGCGGATACCGCGGCTTCCACGCCCGCGGCCTCCGCCTCCCAGCCCAGGTGGCGGAACAGGAGGGCCGTGCTGAGGATCATGCCCACGGGGTTGGCCAGGTCCTTGCCGGCGATGTCCGGGGCCGAGCCATGGACGGGCTCCGCCAGCGCGGCGCAGCGATGCGGCCGGTGGGGCGCCCAGCTGAGGGAGGGCGCCACGCCCATGCCGCCCACGAAGGCCGCGCAGAGGTCGCTGATGAGGTCGCCCAGGTAGTTGTCGGCGGCAATGATCCCGAAGGCCGCCGGATCCTGCACCAGGGCGCAGAGCAGGGCGTCGGCGTGCATGGTCCGGGCGGACACCGCGGGATGGTCCAGCCGCACCGCCTCGAACACGCGCAGCCACAGACCATGCCCGTGCTTCAGCACGTTGGCCTTGTGGGCGAGGGTGAGCGGCAGCTGCCGGCGGGCCGCCGCCGCGAAGGCGCTCTCCAGCAGGCGGCGCACGGCCGGTTCCGTGTGGATGGCGAGGTCCACCGCCCGGCCCGGTTCCGTCGTCCCCTGCAGGCAGTAGGGCCCTTCGGTGTTCTCGCGGAAAACCTCGATGTCCAGGCGCGGCTGGCCGGGCAGCAGCGGCCGGCAGGGGCGGAAGTTCACGGTGAGTTCCAGCTCCTGCCGCAGGCGCAGGAGGATGCCTTCGGCGTGGCGGCCGTCGGGAATGCGGGGGTCGCCCACCGCCCCGAAGAGGATGGCATCGCAGCCGTCCCGCAGCTCCCGGAAGGCCGTGTCCGGCAGGATCTCCCCCGTGGCCAGGTGGTGATCGGCGCCGTAAGGCAGCCGGAGGATTTCCAGGTTCCGGCCCCGGGCCCGCGCCCAGTCCAGGCAGGGCAGGGCCTCGGCCAGGACTTCCCCGCCGACCCCGTCGCCGGAAATGAGGGCGATGCGAACCGGTTTGTCCAAACTCGAGCCCTCCCTGGCTCAGGCGATGGTGCCACACTCCAGGCTCTTCCCGGAGGATGGCATGACCCGGAGGTGGAGGGCTGGCATGGGAATCATCGCGATGCTGGGATGGGCTTCGGCGGCCGAGATCACGGAGGGATCGAAGGCCCCGGCCTTCGAGGCAGTCGACCAGCACGGCGCCCAGGTGCGGCTGTCGGATTTCCAGGGCAAGGCGGCCGTGGTGCTCTACTTCTATCCAAAGGACGACACGCCGGGGTGCACGGCCCAGGCCTGCAGCCTGCGGGACGGCTTCGCGGCCATCCAGGCGGCGGGCGCGGTGATCCTCGGCGTGAGCGCCGACACCGGCGCGAGCCATCGGGCCTTCGCCGAGAAGTTCAAGCTGCCCTTCAGCCTCCTGGCCGACCCGGAGAAGCGCATCATCGCCGCGTACGGCGTGAAGATGCCACTGCTCGGATTCGCCAAGCGGGTCACGTTCCTCATTGATCGCCAAGGCGTCGTCCGCAAGGTCATCCGGGACACCCGAACCCAGGATCACGACCGGCAGGTGCTCGCCCTCCTGAAGGGAATGTCCTAGCCGAGAGCCGGAATTCGGGCATTTGCATTGAGGCCGGGAGAGTTTCTGGGCTAAACTCGCTCATCCAAAGAGGTTCTGGAATGGTGTTCTTCAACCACGCCACCCGGCAGATGACGGCGAAAATCGTCTACTACGGGCCCGGGAAAGACCACCAACCTCAACACCATCTACGGCAAGACGAGCCAGAAGGCCCGCGGCGAGATGGTGAGCCTCAACACCGAGACGGACCGCACCCTGTTTTTCGACCTGCTGCCCATGGACGTCGGCATGGTGGGCGGCTTCAAGACCAAGCTGCAGCTCTACACCGTGCCCGGCCAGGTGTTCTACAACAGCACCCGGAAGCTCGTGCTGAAGGGCGTGGACGGCATCGTCTTCGTGGTGGACAGCCAGACGCCCATGCTCGATCCCTGCCGCGAGAGCTACCAGAACCTGGAGGAGAACCTCCGGGAACTGGGGCTGAACCTCTCTGAGATCCCCACGGTCTTCCAGTGGAACAAGCGGGATCTTCGCAACGTGGTACCGGTGGAAGAACTCGAGGCGGCCTTCAATCCCCGGGGCCTCCCCAGCTTCCAGTCCGTGGCCTCGGACGGCACGGGCGTGTTCGAGACCCTGCGATCACCAAGCTGGCCCTCTCTCACATCAAGACCCACGTGCTGGGCGAGGCCCAGGTGGTCGCGCCCCCGCCCCCCGAGCCCCGGCCGGCCCCGCGCCAGGAGAGCGAGGCCCTCACGCTGTCCGACCTGCCTTCGGTGACCGACCTCCTCGACATGGAGGGGGCGACGTCCACCAGCTCCTCGCCGGCCGCTGCGCCGCTGCCGGACGAAGGGGAAGACACGGATTTCTTCATCGAGGCCCCGGTGCTGCCCGAGCCGCCCGAGGCCGGGGACGGGGACATCTCCTTCCTGACGGATCTGGACGACCTGCCCTCGGCAGCCTCCGAAACCATCGAGCTTCCGCCCCTGCCGGAACCCGCAGCACCCGTCCTCCCGGCCCCGGCGCCCATGGCGCAAGCCGCGGCCGACGAGCCGGCGGCGGTGGCTCACGTGGCGGCGCCTGCGGCTCACGAACCGGAGCCCGCCGCGGGCCCTTCTCGACCGGCGAAATCCGCTGTCAAGGCCGATCCCCTGGCGGTTCTGGCCTCGCTGAAGCTGGAATCCAAGCGGCCCGCCGCCAAGCCCAAGGCCGTCGACGCCAAGGACGCCATCCATTCCCTCATGGGCGAACTCACGCAGGTGGGCCGCTCCGGGGCGCCCTCAGTGCTGCGCCTGGAGGTGCCCGCCGAGCTGGACGGGCAGGAGATCGAGGTGGTGGTCCAGCTGCGGCGCCAGGGGCAGGTGCTGGCGGAGGGCCAGATCCAGCGCCCCGCGCCCGGCAAGGGCAGCACGGCCAAGCTCAGCGTCGAACTGAAGCGGAGCTAGGATGCGTGGCCTGATCCTGGCCCTGCTGGCCGTCGCACCGGCGGTCGTCACGCCGGCCATGGCGGCGACGCCCGGCTGGTGGAGCGCCTTCTTCCGGGCCCCGGGCCTGGAGAGCCGGTTCCGGCAGGAGAGCGAGAGCCTGGTGTTCGGGAAACTGTCCCGCGAGGGCAGGCTGGTCCTGGCCCGGGGCGGCCGCCTGAAGGTGGCCTACGCCGGGGGCCTGACGGTCACCTGCGATGGCCGCCACCTGGTGCAGTACGATCCGGACACGCGCACCGCCCAGCGCATCGAACTGGCCCGCGCCGTCCGCGACTTCCCTCTGCTGGGCATCCTCCTGGATCCGACCCGCCTCGAGCGGCTCTACCGCGTCGAGTCCGCAGGCGGGGAGACCGTGACCCTCGTGCCCCGCGAAACGGGATTGCCGGCCCTGACGGCCACGGGCAAGGGCGGCCTCCTGCGCAGCCTCGCCTGGACCGATCCCACCGGGGCCCGCCAGAAGCTCGAGCTGCTCGATCCCAGGGTCACGGGCAAGGTGGATCCCGGCGCGTTCCGGGCCCAGGTGCCCTCCGGCACCCGTTGGGCTACTCCGAACGGCTGAAGGCGTCGAAGATCTCGGCCTGGGGAAAGCGGAGCCGCAGCCAGGCGTCAAGCTCGGGCACCGTGTCGAAGATCCGCTCGGCCCCGGCCGCCTGCAGCTCCGCGCGGCTGCCGTAGCCCCAGGCCACGCCGACGGCCTCGAGCCCGTGGTCCCGCGCCGCGATCATGTCCACGCCGCGGTCGCCGATGAAGACCCCGCCGGGCCAGACGGTGCCCCGCGCCACGAGCTCCGCCACCACGTCGGTCTTCGGTTGCCAGCGGCCCTTGAGGCTGCTGCCGAAGATGTCGTCGAAGATCAGGTTCAGGTCGAACTGGTAGGCGATGCGCCGGGCGAACACGCTGGGCTTGGCCGACACGATGTAGATGCGGTGGCCCTGGCGCTTCAGGCGATGCAGCAGGTGGAACACACCGGGATAGAGCTCGTGCTCGAACACGCCGTCTTCCCGGTAGCGCTCCCAGTAGAAGGCCAGCGCCGCCTCCAGGCGCTCGGGGTCCTCCAGGCCTGGAAGCGTGGCCAGGGATTCGCGCATGCCGAAGCCGATCCAGTCGCGCACCGTGGCCTCGTCCGGCAGGGTGAGGCCGAAGGCCGCGCAGGTCTTGCGCAGGCAGTTGGTCACGCCCAGCAGGGGATCCACCAGGGTGCCGTCGAGGTCGAAGCAGACAAGCCCGGGGGCCGACTCGGCCGGCATCATCGGCAGCTACTTCTTTTCCCGGTTGTACGCCTCGATGGAGGCGCGCACGAAGGCGTGGGCCTCGTCCTTGCCGCCCCAGCCGTCGCTGGAGACGCTCTTGCGTTCCAGGTCCTTGTAGGTGAGGAAGAAGTGCTCCACCTCCAGGAGGAAGTGCGGCGGCAGGTCGCTGCGGGAGGTCACATGGGCGTAGGTGGGGTCGTCCGTGGCCACCGCGAGGATCTTGGCGTCATGGCCCTTGTCGTCGGTCATGCGCAGCAGGGCGATGGGCCGGGCCCGGATCACCACGCCCGGGTAGGTGGAGCCGTTGATGAGCACGAGGATGTCGGCCGGATCACCGTCGTCGGCGAGGGTGCCGGGAATGAAGCCGTACTCCGCCGGGTAGTGGAAGGGGGA
Source organism: Holophagaceae bacterium (assembly GCA_017859995.1). GTDB lineage: Bacteria > Acidobacteriota > Holophagae > Holophagales > Holophagaceae > Geothrix. Next base: position 34,161 of record JAFJUR010000022.1, read on the forward strand.
GAACAGCACGCGGTCCACGTGCACCAGGCCGGTCTGGTGATCGATTTCGTACTTGATGCGGGAGCCCGTGGGAATCTCGACGATGGCGTTCACCGTCTCGGGCGCCTGGCTGCCGGGACTCAGGTGGATCAAGGACGACATGGGGGCTCCGCGAAGGCCCCTATTTTCACACGGACTGTGACGGACGTCACGCTTCCGTCGCCGCCGCGAGGCGCAGATGCACGGTGGTGCCGCGCCCCGCCTGGCTTTCAATGAACAGCAGGCCGCCGTGGGCGACGATGATGCGGTGGCACACCGCCAGCCCCAGGCCGGTGCCGCCACCGAAGGTGCTGAAGAAGGGATCGAACACCTTGGAGAGCGTCTCGGCGGGAATGCCGCAGCCGTTGTCCGTGAGGGTGAGGTGCCAGCAGGGCTGGCCTTCGAGCCGTTCCTCGGCGGCAGTGAGGAGAATGCGCGGGACCGGCGTGTCCTCCACGGCGCGGGTGGCGTTCTGAAGGAGGTTCTGCGCGACCTGGCGCAGCAGGTCGGGATCTCCTTTCCAGGTGGCCTGCTCGGGGATCTGGTTGTCCCAGGGCACCGCCTCGGCCAGGGTGGCACTCCGCAGGGCCTCCTCCCAGAAGCTGCGCAGGGCGATGTCGGTCACCTTGGGCTGGAGGTCGCGGCTGAAGGAGAGGGTGTTGCCCACCACGCGGTTCAGGCGGCCCACGCCCTCCTGCATCTTGCGGGCGAGCTCCAGCGGCCCCTCCTGGTCGGCGAGGTCCTCCACCAGCATGCCGGAGAAGAGCGCGAGGCTGCCCAGGGGGTTCCGGATCTCGTGGGCCAGTTCCGCGGCCATGCGGCCCATGGCGGCGAGGCGGTCCTCCCGCGAGGCCTGCTGGGCCCTCAGCACGGCCTCGGTGACGTCCCGAAGGGTCACGATGGCGCCGCCGTGGGGCGCGGAGCGGCGCTCCTCCTCGAAGATGAGCTCGCGCCCCTCCTGGGTCTGGAACCGCCGCTGACCGCCGGGGCTGCCGGCCTCCCAGGGGGCGGGATCCTGCAGGAAGCGGCCCTCCAGGCCCTGGGGGCGGTTGGTGAAGCGCAGAGAGCCGTCTTCGGCCAGCACCCAGATGGCGAAGGGCACCGCCTCCAGCACGGTCTGGAGCTCGCCCTGGAGCTGGCCCAGCTGGGTCTGCAGGGCCTCATACCGGGTCTGCAGGTGTTCGGAAGCGGCGGTGAAAGCCTCGAAAGCCTCCAGCAGCTGTCTGGGGTCCGGATGATCCTGCACGCCCGTCACGGCTGCACCGGCGGTTCCAGCAGGCGGCGCATGGCTTCCCGCTCCTCGCCCTTGGGTTCCGCGTCCACGGCCCGCTGGAGGGCTGCCGTGGCCTCCGGATGGCCCATGGCCGCGAGGGCCCTGGCCGCCGCCAGGCGAATGGGTTGGGACTCGCCGCCGCCGAAGAAGCTTTTTCGGCGCAGACATTCCATCAGCATTGGAATGGCCTTGGGCGAGGCGATGTGGCCCATGGTGTCGAGGGCCTGGATCCGCAGCTTCTCGATCACCCGCTTGTCCTGGGCCAGCTCGGATACCGACCCCAGGCTCCCTTCGGAGCGCAGCTGCCCGAGGGCGAAGAGGATCTCCTGCAGGGTCTCGGCGTCGGCGTCCTTCATGCGGGCCAGCAGGTGGGGCTCGGCCACGGGGCCGCCCAGCTTCCAGAGGGCACGGACCGCCGTGCGGCGCACCCGGGGCTCTGGGTGGCGCAGCAGGGGAATGGTGGCGGGCACGCAACCGGCATCGCCGAGGTCGGCCAGCAGCGTGAGGGCGTTGCGGACCAGGTACCAGGCCGGCGACGCCAGAGCGTCCAGGAGGGCCGGGAGGGCGGAGGGGCCCATGCTGCGAACGGCCTCCACCAGGCGGCCCCGGCGGGTGCGGTCGGCCTCTTCGCCCAGCCGCGCCACCAGGTGCCGGGTCATGGGATCGCCCAGGAACTCGAGGTAGGGATGCACCTGCAGGATCATCTGGTCCCGCTCCAGGCTGAAGGCCCGCTGGACCACCGCGTCCATCAGGGCGGGCCGCAGCAGGGCGGCGCGCAGACGGGCGAGGGCGTCATTGCGCCAGGGATGCTGCTCCTCGAGGAAGGCGCAGAGTCCTTCGAGTTCCCCGATGTCCGACATGACCGCCGCGAAGTCTCCGCGCAGCACCAGCGCCGCCAGCGCGACCTCGAGGCTCTCCGCGGTCCAGCGGTGGATGGGCGGCTCGGGCTCCCAGGCGAAATGGGCCCGGAGCCCTTCGGCCAGGGGCCCTTCGCCGCCGGGCGGCAACCCGGGGTCGTGGGCCCACCGCGCCACGCCCGTGAGCGTTTGGGCGGCCTTCATGCGGAGGTCGCTCCGCTCGCTGCGCAGGATGTCGAGGAGCGCCTCCATGATGTGGATGAAATCGTCGTGGCGGCGGAGGTCCAGCAGCTCGCGCAGGAAGGCCAGGCGGTGTTCGAGGCTCAGCTCGAACAGGTAGCCCTCCTCCAGGACCTTGAGAAGCTTGGCCTCCAGGCTGAGGGCCTCCCACTCCAGGTGGCGCAGGATCGCCTCGGCCTGGGCGGCGTCCTGGCCGGAGCTGCGGAGGTGGGCCGACAGGGCCCGGCCCAGGACCTGGCGCTCGGCGAGGGGTCGGAGGATGTCCTGGATGGGGCCCCGGAGCTGCACCCAGGAGGCGCCCTGGGCCAGGGCGGTGCTGGTGGCCACGGCCAGGAGCTCCCCGGCCAGGGCCTTCACGCCCAGGGCCAGGCCGGCCGGCTTTTCCGGAAGGCTGGACAATCCGGCGAGGAGGTTCAGCTGCACCTCCGGCGTCAGGCCCATGAGCACCTGCCGCAGGGTGCCGAGCTGGGAAGGGGTGGGCATGCCTTCGCCCAGGCCCAGTTCCTGGCCCAGGGGGCCCAGGTGGCTGAGGTCGGCGGGATGGAAGCCGCGCAGGAAGCCCAGGCCATCGTCCGTCTCCGAAGCGGCGCTGGAGGCCGAGCCGAAGGCGGCGTGAGAACCCGAGCTGTAGGCCGGCTGGGACCCGGAGCTGTAGGCGGTGTGGGGCCCGGAGGTCGCCCCAGCGCCCCGGGCCAGCGCGGCCTGCAGGGCATCCCGGATGAACTTCACGAGGTTGTCCGGGGAGGGGCTCGCCGGTGGGGCGGGCGGGGCGGGCGCGAAGGCTGGCGCCTTGTCGTCGGACCCGGATTCCTCGCCTTCGAGCACCTCCTGATAACGGGTCTGGGACACGCGGATGTGGCGCACCCCGGAGGCGGTCAGCAGGGCCTCGAAGCCCCCCATCTCCTCCAGCCGGGCCGGCTTGGTGGCAAATCCCTGCAGAAAGGCGAGCAGCTCCTCGACGGCCACTCCCCGCTCGAAGACGAAGCCGCTGACGCCCCGCTCCGCGATCAGCTTGACCAGCAGCGCGACGTGGGGATTCCGCGCGTCCTGGACCTGCCCGTCCACGAAAGCCTTCGGGCCGGACACCACGAACTGCAGCCGTTCCGCCTCAAGTAGCCAGCGGTCGAGCACGGCATGCCCCGCGATGAGGGCCTCCTGGGTTCGGGGGTGGGACGCCGTGTACATCTGCAGCGCCTTGAGGGCGACGGCCAGGCTCTGGGCAAGCTGCGGGAAGTCGCTCACGGCGGGGTCATCTCCATCGGATCCGACCATTCCCGGCGGAGCTGGTCGTAGTGGGCCTCGATGAACGCCAGCCGGCGGCGTCCCTCCTCCCGGGCCGGTTCCGTGTTGAAGGAGGCGGTGATGCCCCGCGCCAGATCCAGCCAGGCACTTCCGCGGCGCAGGATCTCGGCGGTGGTGATGGGCTGGAAGGCGCCGCTGATGCAGCCGAAGTGGATAAGGCTCGCGGCGCCGATCTTGCTCAGCTTGTCGCAGTCCCAGAGGCAGGCCGTCTCCAGCGGCTCGAGCTTCCTGGTGAGCTTGAGGCCCACGTGGTGCTCGATGGCATGGCGCACGGCGGGGATCTTCGCGGGCGGGAAGTCGGTGCCCGCGAGGAGCTCCTCGACCTTGGCGGAGGCATCCTGGGCGTGGGTGTCCTTGGCGTGGGGATCCTTCAGCCGCTTGGCGACATCGTGCAGCCAGGCGGCGCACTCCACCACTTCGAGGTCCGCGCCCGTGGCAGGCGCCAGCCACCGGGCCAGCAGCACGGCCGCGTAGGTGTGCTCGAATCGGTAGTTGAAGATGGGCTGGTAGGTGCCGTCCACCTCGTGGCCGATGCCCCAGAACCGGATCGCGTCGGCGTCCGAGAAGCGCCGCAGCGCTTGTTCACAGGCGGTCCGCCAGGGGGTGGGCTGGGTCATGGACGGGCTTCCTCGTGGGCATGGAGGGCATCGAGGGTGCGATGTATCTCTTCAAACATGACGCGGTCGGCCCAGGGGGCGCAAGCCTTGGCGAGGCGGTCCATCAGGGGTTGCAGCCCCGCCGCCGGGGCCAGCCCGAGGATGCGGACGCCCTCCAGGGCCATGCGGGCCTCGATGGCGAGGACCTGCTCCAGGGCGTCCACGGCCCGCAGCAGCTTGCGCGCGGCGATGGGGCCCATGCTCACGTGATCCTCCTTGCCGGCGCTGGTGGGGATCGTGTCCACGCAGGCGGGGTGGGCCAGGCCCTTCATCTCGCTCACCAGGGCCGCGGAGGTGACGTGGGCCATCATGAAGCCCGATTCCAGGCCGCCGTTCTGGGTGAGGAAGGCGGGCAGGTCCGAGTAGGCCGGGTTGACCAGGCGCTCCTGGCGCCGCTCGGAGATGCTGGCCAGGTCTGCCGCCGCGATGGCGAGCACGTCGCAGGCGAAGGCCGGGTACTGGCCGTGGAAGTTGCCGCCGGAGCGGGACTCCTGGGTGTCGGTGAAGATCATCGGGTTGTCGGTGGCGCTGTTGAGCTCCCGCTCCAGGATGGCGCCGGCGAACTGGAGGGCGTCCAGGGTCACGCCGTGCACTTGGGGGATGCAGCGGAGGCTGTAGGCGTCCTGCACCCGGTGGCAGTCCCGGTGGCTATCGGCGATGGCGCTGGATTCGCCCAGCAGCTGCCGCATGTGCTCGGCCACGCGGATCTGGCCAGGGTGGGGCCGGGCCGCGTGGATGCGGGGGTCGAAGGCGGCGCGGGTGCCGCGCAGCGCCTCCAGGCTCAGGGCGGCGATCTCGTCCGCCAGGGCCGCCAGGCGGGTGAACTTCTCCACCGCCAGGTTGCCCAGCGACGTGATGAGCTGGGTGCCGTTGATGAGCGCCAGGCCCTCCTTGGCCTGGAGGGTCACGGGCCGGAGGCCGGCCGCGGCCAGCGCCTCGCCGCCCGGGATCTGGCGATCGCTGGACCAGGCCAGCCCCTCTCCCACGAGCATCAGGGCCATGTGGGCCAGGGGGGCCAGGTCGCCGCTGGCGCCCACGCTGCCCTGGCTGGGCACCACGGGCACCACGTCGCGGTTGAGGCACTCGGCGAGCAGGCGGATGGGCTCGGGCCGGATGCCGCTGTGCCCCTTCAGCAGGCAGTTGATGCGGGCGGCCATGAGGGCCCGGGTCTGGTCCTTGGGCAGGGGCTCGCCCACGCCCGCCGCATGGCTGCGGATCAGGTTGAGCTGGAGCTGCTGCAGCTGGTCGGGCGCGATGACCACGGTGGCGAACTGGCCGAAGCCGGTGTTGATGCCGTAGACCGTGCGGCCCTCGGCCACGATGCGGTCGACCACGGCGCGGTTCTCGGCCACGACGGCGAGGGCCCCTTCGTCGAGCGCCACGCCTTCTCCCGCGGCGATGCGGGCCAGCAGGGGGGCGGTGAGGGAGCGTCCATCCAGGCGGATCATCGGGCTTCCTTGGGGGAGATGGTGAGGGCGAGGAGCAGGGCCAGGCCCAGGGTCAGGCCGGCCACCGTGTAGGTGGCATCGCCGCCCCACCGGGCGAAGATGAAGGTGCCCACGGCGGGGCCGATGATACGGCCCAGGCCGGTCATGGCGTTGAGCACGCCGAAGAGGCTGCCCTGGTCCTCGGGGGGCGTGAGGCGGCTGGCCAGGGCCGTGCCGGCGGTGTTGCCCATGCCGCTGCCCCAGGAGAGGGGAATGAGGATCAGCAAGAAGGGCCACATCCAGGCGAGCCTGGGCATGAGGGGCAGGGCGAGGCCCATGAGCACCAGGCCGGTGATGAGGGCCACCCGCTCGGGAATGCGCTTGGCCACCAGCCGGACGAGGCCGCCCTGGTAGATCACGAGCAGCACGCCGATGCCCGCGAAGAGGTAGCCCACCTCGCGCTGGTGGAAGTCGAAGCGCTGGTGGACCATCAGCGCGAAGGTGCCCTCCATCATGGCGAAGCCCGCCATGGCCAGCAGGGAGACGCCCAGGATCTGGGGCATGCCGCGGCGCTTGATGGCCTTCACGAGGGCGTGGCCCCGGCTTTCGTGGGAACGGGCCCGGGCGCGCACCTCGTCCGTGAGGGTCTCGGGCAGCCACAGCAGGACCATCAGTGAAGCGGTGAGGGAGAGGCCCGCCGCCACGAAAAAGGGCAGGTGCCAGCCGCGGGTCTCGAGCAGGTGATGGCCGAAGGCGCTGCCGCTGAGCACGCCCGCCATGGCGGGGCCCAGCACGAAGCCCAGGCCGAAGGCGGCGCCGATCATGCCCATGACCTTCAGCCATGGCCGCCTGGGCCACGGAGATGTTGCCGCCCGTGATCCCGTCGAGGATCCGTGCGGCCAGCATCCATTCGAAGCGGCTGGTGAGGGCGAGCATCAGGTAGCCCAGAGCCGAGCCCACGAGGCTCATCCACAGCACGGGTTTCCGGCCCACCAGGTCGGAGACCCGGCCCAGGATGGGCGAGGCGATGAACTGCATGAGGCTGAAG
>JAFJUR010000234.1 GCA_017859995.1 Holophagaceae bacterium
GGCACCGTCCGTTCCGGCCCTCGTCAACCTGACGGCGGGACAGACCCTCGAGGCCACGCTGGAAGCGGTGCTGCCCGAAGGCCTGCTCCTGCGGCTGGCGGACGGCAAGGCCCTGCAGGCCCAGGGCAGCCTGCCCTTCCCGCCCGGCAGCGCCCTCACCCTCAAGGCCCTGCCCCTGCCTGAGGGCGCGGGCGTGCGGCTCCAGGTGGTCCGGGCCTCGCCCCCTCCGTCGCCACCGATCCTGGCACCCCTTGTCCAGGGGGAGGCGGCGTCCCTGCTGGCCCGGCTGCAGACCAGCCAGGCGCAGGCCCCCCTGGCGACCCTGCTGCGCGGTCTTGTGCAGGCTGGCGTCGCCGCGGCCGAGCAGCCCGAGGCTTGGGCCACCTGGCTGAAGGAGGCCCTGCGGACCCTGGCGGACCCCGCCGCCTCCCCGGCCGAGGCGGCCTTCCACCAACTCCAGACGAAGGAGGGCACCGGCCTATTCGAGGTGCCGCTGCCCTGGGCGCCCGGCGCCGAGCCCATGCGGATCTGGATCGAGGACGACGGCGCGGCGGCGTACGTGGAGGACCCGGTCCATCGCGTGTTCCTGAGCGTTCCCTTCAGCGTTCTGGGCGAGGTTCGGATGGGCCTGGAGCAGCGCCATGCGGGCTTGCGGGTGCGCCTCTGGCTCGAGGACCCCGAGCAGGTGGCGGCCCTGCGCCCGGCCCTCGCGGCGGACCTGGCCACCCTCGGGAAGCCCGTGGACCTCCAGGTGCTGACCCTGCCCGCCGGATCGCCCGACCTGCGGGCCATGGCGGGCGCTCCCCCCCTCCAGGCCATGGGATGACCCCATGACGCGCTTCCCCCTCCAGCAGCCCCCGCCTTCGGGCGGGCACGCCACCCAGGCGCCCCCGCGACGACTCCACCCCAGTCCTGGCCTGCTTCTCAGCGCCTACGGAGCCGCCTACCTGCTGCTCCAGGTCGCGGCCAACGCCTTGAGCCCCCATGACGCGCTCTGGTACTACCCCGCGGCCCTGAGCGTGGCGCTGCTGCTGGTGTTCGGCCTGCGGTACCTGCCCGCCGTGATCCTGGCCCCCCTGCCCCTGGATCTGCTCTTCCGGCCCCTGGGCCTACCTCCGCTGGTCCTCGTGGGCATCGCGGTGTCCTTCGGCCTGGCCCACGCGCTGGCGGTGCTGGCCTTCCGCCGGGCGGGCTTCTCCCCCCGGCTCCGCAGGCCCAGGGACGTGGGCGGGTTCATCCTCCTGGCCTTCCTGGGCCCGCTCCTGGCCATCCTCCCCGTCGCCCTGCTGCTGAAGGGCCCGGGCCACATCGCCGGACCGGCCCTCGGCACCGCCCTGCGCACGGTCCTGCCCAGCGACATCCTGGGCGTGATGGCCCTGAGTCCGGCCCTCCTCCTCTGGGCCTGGCCGGGCCTCCGGCTCGGCTGGACCCGCCTCCGCCGCGGCCGACCCGCCTTCCAACCTGCGGAGTTCCTGCTCCAGTGCCTCGGCGTGGTCCTGGCGATGCTGGTCGTGGCCCGGTTCAGCGAGCCTGGCACCCTGCACCTCAAATACCTGCTCTTCGTGCCCATCTTCTGGATGGTGGTGCGGGGCGGCACCCGGGTGGCCAGCCTGGGTTTCCTGGTGCTGAACCTGGCCATGGCCCTCGTGGTGCTGGAGCAACAGGTCACCGTCGATGCCGTGCTCGGCGCCCAGGCCTTCCTGCTCGTGCTCTTCAGCGTCTCTCTCTACCTCGGCGCCGCGGTGGACGCCCACGCGACCATCCTGGTGGGCCACGAACGGAGTTCCCGCCGCCTGAACCAGCTGCTGGAAGGCACCGGCGCCATCCCCTGGGAGATGGACCTGGTCACCGGGCGCTGCGGCTACCTGGGCCTCGGGGCCGGGTCCCTCCTGGGGCACGCCTCCGAGCTCTGGCACAAGCAGCCGTACTGGGGCGAGGTCATCCATCCCGATGACCAGCTCTCGTTCCTGCGGTTCCTCAAGGACATGGGCCGGCCCGAGCAGGATCACCAGCTCGAGTTCCGCCTCCGCGGGGCGGGTGGCGGCGAGCACAGGGACGAGCACTGGGTGCGAGCCGTGGGTGGCCTGGAACCCGGCGCCGCGGACCGCGCCATGGGCTTCCTCTTCGACATCCATGCCCACAAGCGGGCCGAGGAGAACGCCCTCCGGGCTTCGCTGAAGGAGAAGGACCTGCTCCTGCGGGAGATCCACCACCGTGTGAAGAACAACCTGCAGGTGGTCTCCAGCCTGCTGCGCCTCCAGGCCTCCACCCACGAGGATCCCGCGCTGCAGCGGGCCCTGCACGAGGCCCAGGAGCGGATCCAGGCCATCGCCCTCATCCACCAGAAGCTCAAGCACGCGCCCGACTACTCACAGCTGGACCTGCCCGGCTACGTGCGGACCCTGGCCGAGCGCCTGGTCCGCAGCTACGCCAGCGTGCCCGCCCTCATCGACCTGCAGGTGCGCGTGGCCGAGGTGGACATCGGGCCGGACGCCCCAGTGCCCCTCGGCCTCATCCTCAACGAGCTGGTGGCCAATGCCCTCCAGCACGCCTTCCCCCCGGGCACGGGCGGCAGCCTCGACATCGAGATCGCGCCGGACGGCGATGGCTGGATCCTCGTCCGGGTGGCGGATTCGGGCGTCGGCCTTCCCGAGGCGGTGGAACTGGACCATGGCGGCCTCGGATTCCAGTTGGTACAGGCATTGACCGATCAGCTGGGAGGCGTCCTGGAACTGGAACGGCGACGGGGCGCCTCCTTCCTCCTCCGTTTCCCTCCGACCCGCCGGCAGCCATGAACCAACCGCAGATCCTGATCGTCGAGGACGAGGCCATCGTGGCCATGGATCTCAAGCTGCACCTCCAGGAGCTTGGGTACGGCGTGGTCGGCCTCGCCGCTAGCGGCCCGGAGGCCATCGGGCTCGCCCTGCGCCTGCGGCCCGACCTCGTGCTCATGGACATTTCGCTCGGCGCGGGCATGGATGGCATCGAGGCCGCCCGGCACGTGCAGGCGGCAGGCATGCCGGTGGTCTTCCTCACGGCCTTCGCCGACGAGGGCACCCTCGCGCGGGCCAAGGAGAGCGGCCCCTACGGCTACCTCCTGAAGCCCTTCGACGAGCGGTCGCTGCACTCCAC
>JAFJUR010000023.1 GCA_017859995.1 Holophagaceae bacterium
GTAGCCGTCGAAGATGCCGCAGGCCACGTGGGCCAGATCCAGCGCGGCGCTGCCGGCGCGGCGGATGCCCTTGGCGCGGGGGAACACCCGGCCCAGGGCCGCGTTGAAGGCGGGCCAGCGGTCGCCCAGCTGGAACGCGAACCCCGTGGCCAGGAAGGCGCCGTCCAGGCCCGGCTGCCGGGACACCTGCATGGGCCTGCCGTTCCAGGTGGCGCCCAGGCCGCGGACGGCCAGGAAGCAGTCGTCGCGCAAGGGATCCAGCACGCAGCCCACCACGGGGCCCTCCGCGTCCCACAGGGCCACGGACACGCACCAGTGGGGGAAGCCCTGGACGAAGTTCAACGTGCCGTCCAGGGGGTCGACGATCCAACGCCGCTCGGCATCCCCTGAGGCGCCGCCTTCCTCGCCGACAAAGCCGTACTGGGGAAACCGGAAATCCAGCTCGGCGCGGATGGCGGCCTCGGCGGCGCGGTCGGCCTCGCTCACCACGTCGTTCTTGGATTTCTCGGTGATGGTGGCGGGATCCAGTTTTCGGAAGAAGCCGAGGAGCACCTTGCCCCCGGCCTGGGCCGCCGCCAGGCAGGCATCCCGTTGCGCGTCGTACATGGTCACCGTCCTCGGTCTGATTCTGTCACGGCGGCTTCGGCGCGCTGCTTCAGGGTGCGGATCATGCCGGGGAAGACGAAGATGTGGAAGGGCAGCACGGAGTACCAGTAGAGGAGCCCCAGCAGGCCCAGGGGCTCGAAGAAGGCGGTCTGCTCCAGGCGCGAGCCCGAGCCCTCGGGCCACACGCTGAACTGCAGCCAGGCGTTCCCGTTCACCTTCATCTCGGCCCGCAGGCGCAGCAGACGATCGGGTTCAAGGGCCTCCACCCGCCAGAAATCCACGGGGTCGCCCACGCGGAGCTGCCTGGGATGGCGCCTTCCCCGGCGCATGCCCACGCCGCGGAAGGCACGGTCCAGCCAGCCGCGGATCTGCCACAGCCAGTTCCCCGCGGGCCAGCCACTTTCACCTCCGAGGGCGCAGAAGGTCTGGAAGACGACGTGGGGCGGGGCCTTCACGTGGCGGTGGTGTCGCTCCAGCAGCAGGCCTTCGTACGACCCCAGCTCCCGCCCCTCCGGCGCGCCGGCGAGGCTCGAGGCCCAGGTGGTCTCCACGGCGTCCTCGTCCAGGCGCTGCAGGGCCAGCGCCAGGGCCTCGCGGTAGCCCATGGGCTTCACGCCGAACACCTCCAGCGCACGCGGGTCCTGCACCACCACCTCGGTGCTCATGCCCTCCACCAGGGGCCCCGCCAGGGCCAGGGGAATGGGCGTCACCAGATCCACCCACAGCACCGAGAGGCCCGGCAGCGGCACGGGCATGGGGAGGATCAGGCGCCGCAGCCCGCGGGCCTCGGCGTAGCCCAGCATCATGCGCCGGTAGTCGAGCACGTCCCGGCCGCCGATCTCGAAGATCCCCGCCACGTCCGGGTGCTCAAGGGCCTCGGTGAGGTAGGCCAGCACGTCGCGCACGCCGATGGGCTGGCAGCGCGTGTTCACCCAGCGCGGGGTGATCATCACCGGCAGGCGCTCGGTCAGGTGACGGATCATCTCGAAGCTGGCGCTGCCGCTGCCCACGATCACCGCCGCCCGGAACTCCAGCACCGGCACGCCCGTCGAGCCCAGAGCGGCGCCCACCTCCTGGCGGCTGGCCAGATGGTCGCTGCGGTGGCGCGCGGGATCGCCCAGGCCGCCGAGGTAGATGATCCGTCGCACGCCCGCCTTGGCGCAGGCCTCGGCGAAGGTGAGGGCCTGGCGCAGGTCGCGGCCCCGGAAATCCGGGCGGTCCTCCCCCATGGCGTGCACCAGGTAGTAGGCCTGGGCGACGCCCGCCAGGGCCGCTTCGAGGGAGGCGGGATCGGAGACATCGGCCTGGACCCGCTCCGCGCCGGGCCAGGCGCGTCCCGCCAGGCGCTCCGGGTTGCGCGCCAGGCACCGCACCCGCCGCCCCGCCGCCAGCAGCCGCGGCACGAGCCGGCCCCCGATGTACCCCGTGGCCCCGGTCACCAGGACGAGCGGTCGGCCCGGATCCATCCGGTTGGCGCCCTGGGGGGCTGGGGCGTTCATGCCGGCACCAGGTCCGCGAACACGAAGCCGTCCCGTTCAACCACCTCGCCGCGCCGCACGGGCACGGGGCGCCGGAACATCGGTCCGTCCCAGGCGAAGGTGTGGAACTCGCCCCGCTCGCCGCAAGGATCCACCGAGGGCGGCAGCTCCGCGAGGAGGCCGGCGTCGAACTCCCGGCCCGCGAATCCGGCATTCAGGGCCTTGGGATCCACGCAGGCCAGGGTGGCCTTGAGGCCCGCGGCCACCATGTCCCGGGCCAGGGCGGCCGTGTCGGGGTTCCAGATGGGGAAGAGGGACCGGAGCCCCGTGCCGGCCAGCTTCTGGATGCGGTAGTCGCGCACATCCTCCAGGAAGAGGTCGCCGAAGGCCATGGCCGTCACCCCCTCCGCCACGGCCCGCGCGCAGGCCGCGGCCATCAGGGCCTCGTAAGCCTCGTTCGGGCAGGGCCAGGGGAGCGGCACCTTCCACAGAGGAAGCCCCACCGCGTCGGCCTGGGCCTCCAGCAGGGCCTCCCGGACGCCGTGCATGGCCACCCGGTCGAAGGCGCCGTTGGTGGTGGTGAGCAGACCCACCACCTCCACCTCGCCCGCCTGGCGGAGGGCCTGCAGGGCCCAGGCCGCGTCCTTGCCGCTGGACCAGCTCAACAGGGCCTTGGGTCGGGTCATGGGATCTCCGGGTGGAAGTATGAGTCAGTCGCAAATCCTGACGAATTTGGTAAACTTTACAGGGAGTCTGCCATGCCCAAGGTCATCAACATCGAACCCACCCCGAATCCGGACGCGCTCAAGTTCCTGGTGCATCCCGCCATCCTGAAGATGGGCTCGCGCTCCTTCAAGGATTTCGGCGCCGCGGTGGGCGATCCCCTGGGATCGTGCCTCTTCGGCCTGGGCAAGGTCACGTCCGTCTTCTACATGGACCGCTTCGTCACCGTGAACAAGGAACCGTCCGCGGACTGGAGCGACCTCATCGATCCCATCTGCGAGGCCATCGAGGACCTCAAGCTGCCCGAGAACGAGACGGGCGACCTCGCCGCCCTGACGCCCGGCGGCGACGCGGACGCCACGCTGGAGCGCATCAACCACCTGCTGGACACCCGCATCCGCCCGGGCCTCGCTGGCGACGGTGGCGGCCTCGAAGTGATCTCCTTCGACGGTCAGACCCTCCAGATCAGCTACCACGGCGCCTGCGGCTCCTGCCCCTCCTCCACCAGCGGCACCCTCCGCTACATCGAGGGGCTCCTGCAGGAAGAGATCAGTCCGAGCCTCCGCGTCGTCAGCTGGTAGGCCGGACGTCCGAGGCGTCGAGACGACTGCCAGGGGACTGGCAGAGGCCACGCTGCCGACGGGCCCGGGTCGTCGGCGCCGGGCCATCGGGTAAGTCTTGCACCACAGGAAAAGCCCGGCACCCTAGAGGCAACCCGGGGAGATGTGCGTGGTGGTGGCGAAGCCAGCAAAGGTTGCGAAGGATTCCCTCGACCACCTGGCGGGTCTTTCCGAACTGCTGCAGGCCAGCCGCACGGATTCCGCGCGACTCTTCGAACACGGCCTGGCGCTGCTGGTGCAGGCCTTCGGGGTGGACCGGGCCCTGCTCACCCGGGTGACGGGTCTCGGCTACGAAGTGTTCTGGTGGGCCGTGGGGCCCAGAGCCACCATGGATCCCGTCTTCGAGGCGCCCGAAAAGGGGTTCTGTCCCTTCGTGATCGAGCACCCGGAACGCCCCCTCATCATCAAGCACGCGGGCACCGATCCTCACTGGCGGAAAAGCCCCGGTTGCGTGGAACTGGGCATCCAGGCCTACGCGGGCGTGGCGCTGAAGGTCGGCGACGAGACGGTCGGCACCCTCTGCGTCCAGCATCATGCGCCCCGCGCCTTCACGCACACCGAGCTGTCCCTGCTGCAGACCATGGGTCACCTCATGGGCCGCACGCTGGAATCGGAAAACCTGAAGCAGGAGCTGCGGGCCGCGCTGGACGCGCTCGAGCTGAGCAGCGCCATCGTGGAAGACAGCGCCATGCAGAGCTCGCGCTCGGGCCTGCCCAACCGCCACTACCTCGACGTCTGGCTGCGCGCCACGCTCTTCCTGGCGCGCCGCCGCCGCGAGCCCATGACGCTCGCCCTCTGGTCGCAGCCCATGGTCGCCGGAACCAAGGGCCGGCTCGCCGCCGTGGCGGCGCACCTCCGCGGCGAAGACCTGCTGGTGGAGTTGTCCACCGACCAGTACCTGCTGCTCATGCCGCACACCACGGATTCGGGCGCGGAAGTGCTGCTCGCGCGCCTTCGCGAGGTACTCGGCGAGCACCCCACCGGCGCCACGCTGTGGCTTCCCGACGGCAAGGACATGACCTTGAAGTCGGCTTTGCGACGCGTGGCGAAAGCCTTTACTGACGCCAGTCGAGAGGGTGTGCCGATCGTCTGGCACCACAGCTGACAGGGTCCGCGCTGGCCCCCATCCCGCGTCCATGGGATGATGGAAGGCTCTGGTACAGCCGGTGGGAACCCCGGCCCTTTGGAGGTGGATGTTGGACACTCCGACCCTGGTGAACGTGGCCCTGAACGCGCTGGACGGCGACAGTGGCCCCAGCCGAGAGGATCTCTGTCGCTGGTACGAGTTGATGCACCTGGGGCGGATCCTCGATGACAAGGCCCCGAACTACCTGAAGCAGGCCATCGGCTGGTCCTACCATGCTCCCTGCGCGGGCCATGACGGCATCCAGCTGGCCGTGGGCCTGGCTTTCCGCGCTGGCCGCGACTTCCTGTTCCCCTACTACCGCGACCTCATGACCTGCCTCGCCGCGGGGCTGACGCCGGAGGAGATCATCCTCAACGGCATCTCCAAGGCCACCGATCCCGCCAGCGGCGGCCGCCACATGAGCAACCACTTCGCGAAGCCGTCCATCGGCATCCAGAACGTGTCGAGCCTCACGGGCAACCACACGCAGCACGCCGTGGGCCTGGCCCGGGCCGTGAAGCAGTACCGGCGCGACAGCGTGGTGTTCAGCAGCCAGGGCGAGTCCTCCCTGTCCGAGGGCTACTGCTTTGAGAGCATCAACGGCGCGGACCGCGAGCGCCTGCCCGTCATCTTCGTCATCCAGGACAACGGGTACGGCATCTCCGTGCCCAAGCACGACCAGAGCGCCAATGAGCACATCTGCGACAACTTCAAGGGCTTCCCGAACCTGAAGATCATCAAGTGCGACGGCCTCGACCTGCTGGATTCCATCCGCGCCGTGGAGGAGGCCCTGGCCTACATCCGCACCGGCAACGGCCCGGCCATGGTCTACGCCATGTGCGTGCGCATCGGCAGCCATTCGAATTCCGACCGCCACGAGCTCTACCGCGACGACGCCGAGCGCGCCGCGGCGAAGGCCAAGGATCCCCTGCCCAAGTTCCGCGCCCATTGCCTGGCGCAGGGCCTCACGGAAGACGAGCTCAAGGCCATCGAGACCGACAACCAGGCCCGCTACCTCGCGGCCCACGACCTGGCCATGGCCGCGCCCAGCCCCGACCCGGCGAGCATCTATGATTTCGTCATCCCCGAGGGGTGGGTCTCGAGCCAGTTTCCCGACGGCATCCCCCAGGGCGGCGGCGAGACCATGAGCCTCATCGCGGCCCTGAACCAGACCCTGAAGGAGGAGTTCCGGCACAACCCCGACACCTTCATCTGGGGCCAGGACATGGCCAACAAGGAGAAGGGCGGCATCTTCAACGTCTCCAAGGGCATGCAGCAGGAGTTCGGGCCCCAGCGCGTGTTCAACGCCCCCATCGCCGAGGACTTCATCGTCGGCACCGCCAATGGCTTCTCCCGCCTGGACGACAAGATCCGCGTCGTGGTCGAGGGCGCCGAGTTCGCCGACTACATCTGGCCCGCCGCCGAGCAGATCGTGGAGTGCAGCCACGAGTACTGGCGCACGAACGGCCAGTTCGCGCCGAACATCACCATCCGTCTGGCCTCCGGCGGCTACATCGGCGGCGGCCTCTACCACTCGCAGAACGTCGAGGGCTGGCTCACCACCCTGCCCGGCATCCGCGTGGTGGTGCCCGCCTTCGCCGACGACGCGGCCGGCCTCCTCCGCACCGCGCTGCGGAGCCGCGGCACCACCCTGTACCTCGAACCGAAATTCCTCTACAACGCGAAGATGGCCCACGCCCCGGTGCCCGCGGACTTCGCCGTGCCCTTCGGCAAGGCCCGCGTCCGCCGCCAGGGCACGGATCTCACCATCCTCGCCTACGGCACGCCGGTGCACTTCGCGCTGGAAGCCGCGGCCAAGCTGGAGAAGGAAGGCAAGTCCGCCGAGGTGATCGACCTCCGCAGCCTCAGCCCCCTCGACACGGAAGCCATCGTGACCTCCGTGAAGAAGACGCACCGCGTGCTCATCGCCCATGAAGACAAGGTCTTCGGCGGCTTCGGCGGCGAGCTCGCCGCCATCGCGGCCTCCGAGTGCTTCCCCTGGCTCGACGCGCCGGTGGAACGGGTGGGCTCCGAGTTCACCCCCGTGGGCTTCAACCGCATCCTCGAACGCGCCGTCCTGCCCAACGCCGACAAGGTGCTGGTGGCTGCTCGGAAGGTGCTGGCCTTCTAACTGATCCACCACAGAGGCACGGAGGGCACTGAGGACACACTGAGAGACCACGGAGAAAGCCCAGGTGCCTTCCCTCCGTGCCCACTCCTGTTTTTCTCCGTGATCTCTGTGTCTCCGTGGTGAACCTTTTCCCTTCGAGGTCTCCATGCAGTTCGGTCCCTGGGATGTCCAGATCGTCAGTGGCGGCACGTTCCGGCTGGATGGCGGGGCCATGTTCGGCACGGTGCCGAAAGTCGTGTGGAACAAGATCTATCCCGCCGACGAGGAGAACCAGATCCTCATGGCCACCAACTGCCTGCTGATCCGCGGCGAGGTCGGGGGCAGGAAGCACGTCATCCTCGTGGACAACGGCAACGGCGACAAGGAGACGGATGACTTCATGGCCCGCTTCAAGTTCGAAGGCCGCGGCGTGCTGGATGCCAACCTTGCCAAGCTCGGCGTGAAACCCGGGGACATCACCCTCTGCATCCTCACCCACCTGCACTTCGACCACGCCGGTGGCAGCACGCGGCTGGACGCGGCCGGCAAGCCCGTCCCCAGCTTCCCCAACGCCCGCTACGTGGTGCAGGCCCAGGATCTCGCCGACGCCCGGCACCCCCACCTGCGCGTGAAGGCCAGCTATCTGCCCCAGAACTGGGAGCCCCTGGAAGCCGCGGGCCTGCTCGACACAGTGGAGGGCACCACCGAGATCCTCCCGGGCATTTCCGTGCGCCCCGCCCCAGGCCACATCGAGGGCCTGCAGAACGTCGTCATCGAGGGCGGCGGCCGGCGCCTGGTCTACCTCGCCGACCTCATCCCCACCGCCCGCCACATCCAGCCCGCCTGGGTCATGGGCTACGACCTGGACGTGGTCACCTGCGTCGACGAGCGCCAGAAGCTCCTGGCCGAGGTCACCGGCTCCGGCACCGTCTGCGTCTTCGAGCACGACCCCGACATCCCGGCAGGCACCGTGAGCCGGGACGCGAAGGGGAAATACCTGGTGGAGCCCGTGGCGCTCTGACGAGCGCCGGGGCCCCGGGAAGGAATGCCGGGCCGGGAGCATCCAAGGATCCACCCCCTGAAGGGCCCGCCCCCGGAGGTCCCATGCTGCGCTGGATCGCTCCGCTCGCCTTCGCCGGTCTCATCGGCTGCGGTCACAGCCGCGGCACCACCTCCCCGCCGCCACCGCCGCCTCCCGCAGGCGGGACCTTCGCCATCACCCCGGTGGTCACGGGCCTCGTCCAGCCCACGGCCATGGCGCTGGTGCCCGACGGCCGCGTCCTGATCTGCGAGCAGACGGGCGGCCTGCGGGTGGTGAAGGACGGCGCGCTCCTGCCGGCGCCGATGCTCAGCGTCACCGTGGATGCCGCCGGCGAGCGGGGCCTCATCGGCGTGACAGTCGATCCCGCCTTCGCCGCCAACGGCTTCGTGTATGTCCACTACACCAGCCCCACCCCGGCCCCCCACAACCGCGTCAGCCGCTTCACCGTGGCCGGCGACGCCGCCGTGGCGGGCAGCGAAGTGATCCTGCTGGACCTGGACAACCTCAGCTCGGCCACCAACCACAACGGGGGCGCGCTGCACTTCGGGCCCGACGGCAAGCTCTACGTGGGCGTGGGCGAGAACGCCAACGGCGCCAACGCGCAGAGCCTCGCCAACCTCCTGGGCAAGATGCTCCGCCTCAACCCCGATGGCAGCGTGCCCGTCGACAATCCCCTGCTGGCGCAGACCACGGGGAAGAACCGCCTGATCTGGGCCCTGGGCCTCCGGAACCCCTTCACCTTCGCCTTCCAGCCTGGGACGGGGCGCCTGCTGATCAACGACGTGGGCCAGAGCACCTGGGAGGAGATCAACACCGGCCGCGCCGGCGCCAACTATGGCTGGCCCGCCACGGAAGGCGCCACCGCCAATCCCGCCTACGATGGCCCGCTCTACGCCTACCCCCACAGCGGCGGCGCGGTCACCGGCTGCTCCATCGTGGGCGCCGCTTTCTATGACCCCGCCACGCCCACCTTCCCGGCCGCCTACCACCACCGCTACTTCTTCCTCGATTACTGCGGCGGCTGGCTGCGCACCCTCGACCCCGCCACAGGGGCCGTGGCGGACTGGCTCACCGGATTCTCCAGCCCCGTGGACCTCCGGGTGGCCGACGACGGGTCCGTCCTCGTGCTCTCCCGTGGCGGCGGCGGCACCCTGAGGCGAGTAACCTACACGGCCCCCTGAAGCCTGTCCGGCCGGCGTGGGCTAGAACCTGAACGTCACCGAGGCCCCCAGGCCGGTGACGCCGCCCACCACCTCCACCCCCCACTTGGGCCCCAGCCGCAGGTCCACCATGGCCACCGCGCCGAACCGGTTGTCCGTCAAAGGCCCAGGTTCAGGCGGCGCGGTGGTGGCTGGGAAGAACCCCGCCCCCGGGTTGTAGCTGTAGCGGTACATGGTGGAGGCGTAGCCGAGGCCGAGACCCACCACCCACCGGGTATCCAGCCGGTACGCCACGCCCAGGTGGGCGCCGCTGCGGCCATCCTCGTGCTGAATCCACCGCGGGTTTCCGCTGCCCGGTTCCATCCCGCCTGAGCTGGACGTGCCGGGGAGCGCCGACAAGCCCAGGAAGTACCCCAGCTGAGGACCCGTCCGCATCGTGGTGAACAGGATGCCCTGGGAGCCGTAGCCGAGGCCGAAGGAGGCGGAATCCACCCGGGATTCCGGACTGCCCTGGGCGGTGAGGGGAAGGATGGCCAGCGCGACGCACATCGCAGAACCGGCAAAGGTGGCGCGTTTCATGGGGACCTCCTTGGGGATGGAATTCGCATGGCTCGAGAGCGCAGTCAGGCCTCAGGGTCTCTGGGCCGGCGCGGGACACAGCCGGGCTTCCAACAGGTCCAGGAAGCGGCGGCACGCGGCCGCTTCCTGATCCGGTTGGGTTCCGGTCAGCAGGCTGATCTGGTGTTTACCCTGGCTCACGATGTTCCAGCGCCCCGCGGCCAGGATCCGCACCCGGGTTCCCTCGCCCGCCTCCTGGAAGAGCAGCGTCGCCTCCAGCGACAGCTCTGGCCGCGCGGCCTGCGTCTCGTCGTACCAGGCCTGGTGGATGCTCACCTGGCCCAGGTCGGCGTTGGCGCTGCGGACCTGGTAGCCCAGATCCATGATCACGCCGATGACCTTGGGGAAGACGTCCCGGCGCGGCAGGAGCAGCACACGGCTCTGGCTGGCGGCCGCGGCTTCTGCCTGCGCCTGGTTCGGCACCGGGGCCAGGGACATGGCGGGGGGCGCCATGCAGCCCTGCATCAGGAGGGCCGATGCGAGCAGGCCCCCGAGCGGAATGCTGGCGGAAAGGAACGTGCGCGGCGCGGCCATGGCCACCTCGGAGCATGAGGATGGAAGGGACGAGGCCCGCGTTCGCCGGGCCTTCGATGGATGGGTTGCCGCAGGGGAAGCAGATTCCGTTCCAGCGCGTCAAGCCGCGCCGCCACTGGGTTTGGAAGGTGGAAGAAGATCGCGCGCCACACCTTGCATCACGCCCCTTGCCGCACCGTGGCCTTCTGCAACCACCGTCCCGCCTCCCACGCCAGCGACTCCCCCGCGCTAGACTGGAGGCGTTCCCGACCGAGGTTCCCGTGGCATTCACTCCAGGCAGCAGGCGCGGCGCGATGGCCGACATAAACATGACGCCGCTCATCGACGTGATGCTGGTGCTCCTGATCATTTTCATGATCGCGGCGCCCATGATGACCACGGGCGTGGACGTAAAACTGCCCGAGAGCCGCACGGGCCGCAACCTGGAGAGCGAAGCCCTCACTGTGTCCATCACCTTCGACGGGCGCCTGCAGTTCGGCCAGGCCTTCATGGCCCTGCCCGTGCTGGCCAACCAGCTGAAGGCCAAGGCCCAGAGCGGCGGCAAGCGCCCGGTGCTGGTCCGCGCCGACCACAACGTGCCTTACGGCCGGGTCATCCAGGTGGTGGACGCCATCCGCGACGCGGGCTTCACCCAGGTGGGCTTCGTCACCGCCGCGGCGCCCCTGTCGCCTCCGGTCGACGTGAAATGAGCCAGGACCTCCAGGGCTACCTCCGCAGCCGCGCCCACCTGGGCGAGCTTCGCTGGGGGCCGGGCCTGGCCCTGAGCCTGGCGCTGCACCTGACCCTCGGCGTGGCCTTCTTCTGGCCCCGGGGAAGCGGCCAGGACGCCAGCGAGGATGTGAAGGTCACCTGGGTGAACCTGCCGGCCGCCATGGCGGGGGCCTCCGGCGGCGCCGAGGCCATGGAGGTGGGCAAGACCGGCGAACGGCTGCGCCGCGTGGAGGAGGTGGCCCCGGTGCGCGACACCGCCCCTTCAGCCACGGCGCCCGATCCCTTCGCCACCAAGACCACCAAAGCCGCCACCAAGGGCGACAGCAAGGATGCCGCCAGCCAGGGCACCGGCACCACGGCCGCCAAAGGCAAGACCGCCACGGTCAACCCGGTGGCGGGCGCCGTGGGCTCCGGCAACGGCGCGGCCTTCGGCACGGGCAGTGGCATCCCGGGCCTGAACCCCACCTCCGGCGTGCAGGGCGGCGTGGGCCTGGTGGGCGGCGTGGACGGCGACTTCCCCTTCGTCTGGTACCTCCAGCAGGTGCAGGCCCGCATCACCACCAACTGGAACCGGGTCTCCAGCAGCCAGGGACGGGTGCAGATCTACTTCCGCATCGCCAAGGACGGCACCCTGGACCGGGTGCGCGTGGAGATCCCCAGCGGCAACGCCGCCATGGACGAGAGCGCCCGCATGGCCGTGCTGCGTTCCGCCCCCCTGCAGCGGCTGCCCGAGGGCTATGAGGGTCAGTACCTGGGCGTGCGCTTCTGGTTCACCTACCTGGGGAACTGAGGGCGTACACTCGCAGGATGTTCCTGTTGGCGCCCCTGGCCCTCCTCCTCGCCCAAGCCCCCGTGCCCCCGATGGCGCCGGCGGCTCCGGCCGCAGCCACGGCCATCATGGCGGAACCGCGGGACGTGCGCCCCGGCGAATCGGTGCTCCTCACCTGGGCCTGCCCCGGGGTGCCCCAGGTGCGCCTGGAGCCGGGTGGCATGGTGCTCCCGGGGAAGTTCCAGGTGACCCTGCGGCCCGCCTACACCACCACCTACCGCATCTTCGACGCCCGGCCCGGCTTCGCTGAGCTGGGCCAGGCGGAGGTCCGCATCATCCCCGGCCTGCCGCTGGGCGAGCCCGCCCGCATCTGCGCCTTCGACGCCAGCGCCAAGGCCGTGCTGCCGGGCGAGCCGGTGGTGCTGCGCTGGGAGTGCGCGGGCAGCGCCAAAGTGCGCCTGGAGCCCGGCGGCCTCGAGCTGGACGGCAAGAGCGAGGTGACGGTCACGCCCCAGGAAAGCACCCGATACACCATCACCGCCAACAACGCCGCCGGCGGACAGAGCCGCACGGTGGAAGTCTCGGTGCTGGGGCGCGTGCTGGCCGCCGCCGCGCCGGTTCCCGCCTCCGTCTGCACCTTCGAGGCCAGCCGGAAGGTGGTCAAGCCCGGCGAGCAGGTGGACCTCCACTGGATCTGCCAGGGGGACGCCAAGGTGCGCCTGGAGCCCGGCGGCCTGGAGCTCGACGGCCAGTCCAGCATCGCGGTGGTGCCGGACAAGACCACGGTCTACACCCTCAGCGTGAGCAACCTGCTGGGCGGCTCCTCCCGCAGCGTGGAGGTGGTGGTGGAAGCCCCGCGCCGCGTGCTCACGGAAAAGGACATCGAGAATCCCGAGGAAGCCATCAAGCCCCTGGAACAGCTGGACCTTCCCGAGGCCTTCCACCGGGGCGAAGCCCTGCGCAGCGCCGCGCCGGAGGGATCCTGGACCCTGCGGCTGGTGGTCTCAGGCCGGGCCAACGGCCTGCGCGACGTGGCGCGGGCCGCGGGTCCCAAGGCCACCGAGATCCTCATCCTGCCCTTCCTGCGCCGGGATGGCCTGCGGTTCTGGCAGGCCTGCTACGGCACCTATCCGAGCCGCGCCAAGGCCTGGAAGGCCTGGAAGGCCGCGCCGGAGCCTCTGCGCAAGGCTTTCCAGGATGCGCTGGTGCTGCGCCTTCCGGTGGCGGCTGGCGTGCCGGCCGCCACCGGAAGCACCACCAGCGGGGCTAGCCCCGGGTGACTTCCACGGTGAATGGCTCGCCGACCATGTTCGGGTCCAGGGTATCGACCACGAAGTAGATGGTGCGGACCTCGGGGCCAGGGTTCCGGTAGGTGGCCTGGGGCTCTCCGGTGGGGATCCGGTTCTGGAGCAGGCCCGGCTCCTCGCGCCCCCAGGCGTTCATGCCCAGCACCCGGAACCAGGCCTTGCGCCCTTCCACCACGTGCACCTTGATGCTGCCGCCGCCGGGCACCTCCACCGCATAGGCGCGCCAGCCGCTGAGGTCGGGGATCTTGTCCTTCACCCGGCAGCTGCCGGCCGGAAGCTGCAGGGCCGGGATCGAGGGGCCGCGCCGGGCCCCCTGCCGGGCTTGGCCCAGCGCGCTGGCATCGGCACCGACATCCGGAACCTTCGGCGTCATGGGACCCCGCGCGGCCGGAGGGAGGTTCTTGGCCTCCACCTCCGGCAGCGGGGTCGGAGTGGTCTGGGTCATCAGGATGGGAACCGTCAGCAGCCAGGGGATCATGGTCACCTCCGCCCATCAGATGCCGCCAACCGGGGCGGGGTTCGGGGATTCCGCCCCAGGAACGGTCAGTCCACGAAAATGCTGCTACCGCTTCGGTTCATGGGGCTGAGCCGGCTGCTGCACCGCCAGCCAGACGAAGGTTTTCTGAGGCGTCAGGACCTCCCCTTCGATCTCCAGGGTGAGACCGCTGCCGAGGCGCCCGCCCTCCACGGGACGGAAGGTGCCCGTGGTGTCGTCGTAGACCGTGACCAGGATCAGGTCGTTCCTGGATTTCTTGGCGATGAGGTCCACGCAGTAGTAGCGCTCGTACTTGGCGGAACCGTAGAGGGATCGCTGGAACCCGCTGATGGCGGCATCCTGGCCTTCGGGGAGGCTCGCGGTCCGGGCCATCGCCGCCTCGTAGGCCTTCGGCGGCAGCTTCGCGTCCTTGCTGCAGCCGAGAAGGGCGAGCGCGATCAGGGTGGCGGGGAGGGCTCGGGTCATGGGGCACCGGGAGGATCGGATCGAAAACCAGGCGGGTGTGGGGTGCGAGGTTCCCAGTATCCTCCCGGATGCCGTCCAGGGGGCCGTGACCTTGGCAGGCCCTTCGGTTGCCCGTGGCCGCGCCAGGCAGATAGCCCAGCGCGGCCAGGAAGCGGTCCATCTCCCGCAGCGTCGCCTCGTGCCACCGGCCGCCGGCCGCCTGCGGGTTGAAGAACCCGTGCGGCGCCCCCTCGTAGCCCACGAGCTCGCAGGCGTTCCCGGCCTTCTTCGATTCGGCGCAGAACCGCTCCGCCAGGACATAGGGCACCGTGGCATCCGCCTTCCCGTGCAGGATCAGGGTGGGCGGCAGGCCTGGCCCCACATGGTGCAGGGGCGAGGCCTCCTGGCCCCGCTCGCCGAAGAGCGCCTTCAGCGCCGGAGCGCTCGGATGGGCCGTCAGGAGGGCCGGGTTGAAGAGCACCAGCGCGTTCGGCTTCGAGCTGACGGACTGATCCTCGCCGGGCTCGTCGAACGCGTCGAACATCGCGGCGGCCAGGGCCAGGTGCCCGCCTGAGGAGCCGCCCGATGCCGCGATCCGCGCCGGGTCCACCCCCAGCTGGGCCGCGTGCTGTCGCACCCAGCGCAGCACCGACTTGGCGTCGGCCATGGCCTCGAAGGCGCCCGTGTGGTGGCGGCTGGCCACGCGGTAGTCCGCGACCACCGCCACCATGCCGCGCTGGGCCAGGTGCCGGGCCTGGGGCACGAACTGGGCGACCGATCCCACCGACCAGCCCCCGCCGAAGAAGAACACGATGGTCGGCCTTCGGGTGGCCGGCGCGGCCGGCTCCGCGCTGAAGACATGGAGACGCAGCTCCGTGCCCTGGATGACCTTGTAGACGTGGGCCGAAGCCCCGTCGAGGGTGGTCGGCTGGGGCGCGGTGGCCGGTGCCTGGGCCCGGGAGGTCACCTGGAACAGGAGCGCGGCCAGGGCGACGTGCAGGATTCGGTGGCGGGTGGTCACAGGGGCATCCTCGGGCGAGCGGCGGGTCGTTTGGATTGGGATGAGCAGGCAAGGAGGATCCACCCGGAAGCGCTGGCCCGCCTGCATCCAGGGCCGGATCCCGGCCATGCCTGGGGTGAGCGGAGGCATGGCGACGCCACCCGGTGGATCGGCCCTCCGGCGCCCCGCCTCCCGAAGGAAGCCTCAGAGCTTGCCCAGCAGATCCTCCGCCACCCGGCCCGCCGCGCCCGGTTCGCCCAGGTGGCCGCGCACCGCCCCCAGCTCCGCGCGGACGCGGGCAGCGGTCGCGGGATCCAGCAGTCGCGTCAGCTCTCGGCCCAGACGCTCGGGATTGACCTCGTGCTGCAGGAGTTCGGGCGCGACCTCGCGCCGGGCCACCACGTTGGCCAGGCCGAAATAGGGCACCTTCACGATGCGGCGCGCCACCTGGTAGGTGAGGGCATTGAGCTTGTAGACGATGGCGAAGGGCGTACCCAGCAGGGCCGTTTCCAGCGTGGCCGTACCCGAGGCCACCAGGGCGGCGTCCGCATGGGCCCGGGCGGCGTAGGTGCGATCCTGCACCAGGGTCACCGGAGCCTCCCCGAGGTGGCTGCGCACGAAGGCGGGCTCCAGCGTCGGGGCCACGGGCAGCACCCACTGCACCTCGGGCCGCTCGCGTCGCCAGCGCATGGCCAGCTCCGCCATGGGCGGCAGCAGCCGTTGGATTTCGCCTTTCCGGCTGCCCGGCAGGAGGGCCACCAGCGGCCGGGAGGCATCCAGGCCCGTCTCGCGGAAGAACGCGGCGCGGTCGCACTCCGCCTTCACCACCTCCACCAGGGGGTGGCCCACGAAGCGGGCGTCCACCGGGTAGCCGCGGAACAGCTCGGGTTCGAAGTCAAACAGGCAGTAGAGGGTGTCCAGCGTCCGGCCCAGGTCGGGAATGCGGCCCTTCTTCCAGGCCCAGACCTGGGGGCAGACGTACTGGTGCAGCGTCACGGCGGGAAGCTGGGCGCGCAGGGCCTTGGCCAGGCGCAGGTTGAAGCCGGGATAGTCGATGAGCAGCGCGCCGGAGATCCGCTCCTCCTGGGCGGCGCCGAGGATCTGCTTGAAGAGGCGGTTCAGCCGGGGCAGGTGCTTGATCACCTCGAAGAAGCCCACCACGGCGAGATCCTTCACGTCCGCCAGCTTCCGGTCGAGGAGGGGCGTCATGCGCGGGCCGCCCACGCCCACCACGCGCAGGCCGGGCTGCCGGGCCTTCAGCTCCCGCAACAGCTCCGCGCCATGGAGGTCGCCGGAATCCTCCCCGGCGACGACAAGCAGGGTCTTCGTCATGGGCGATCCCAGTGCTTGCCGAACACCAGGCTGTCATCCGGCACCACGGGCCGCCCCAGGGCCGTGGCGGGCATCTCGGCGGGGAACAGCACGGCCGGATGCGCCGTTTCCAGGGCCGCGGCCTGCCCGGCGTAGGCGGACGGGTCCGTCGCGGGCAGGGCCACATCCCAGCGGTAGCCGAGGCGCTGGAGGGCCCTGAGGTCGGAATCCGGCTGGCAGACGCTGCACCAGAGTCGGTCGGCCAGGGCCTCGAGGTCCCGGGTGCCCGGGTGCCAGCAGAAGCCGATCGCCTCGCCGCGGGCCTGGTGCAGCAGGTCGAGCACCGGGGGCTCGGCCTCCGGCGCGAGGCGCAGGGCCAGCTTGACGCCGCGGCCGGCGGTGATTTCCAGCAGCGCTTCCAGCTGGCCCAGCAGGTGGAAGCCCGCCTCGCGGCCCTCGGGGCGCCTCACGGGGATCACCAGGAAATCCGCGCCCAGGCCGTGGCGCAGCACCTCAAGCCCCTCCTCCACCGGGGCGGCCCCGGGCAGGTGCACGGCATGGATGGCCAGGCCCCGGTGCACGGCCGAGGGCCAGCCCGCATGCAGGGCGCCATCCCACTGGAGCGTCAACGGCGCCAGGGACAGCCAGGGGCCCGGCTCGAGGCTGGAAGGAATCAGGGGCACGAACCGCATGGGTTTATCATGGGGCAAGGGAGGCACCATGGGCCGCATTTTCACCCTGGACGAAGCGCGGGCCCTCATGCCCCAGGTGAAGGCCGTCACGGAACCTGTCTACACACTGGCCGCGAGCCTCGCCGAGGAACTGAGCCAGGCGGAGGACGCCCAGGACGAGGCGCGGGCCGAGGATCTGCGGGACCGCCTGCAGACCCTCGTGCAGAGTTGGCAGCAGAGCATGCAGGACATGGAAGCGGAAGTGAAGGGGCTCTGGCTCGTGGATTTCGATTCCGGCGACGGCTACTGGTGCTGGGCCTATCCCGAGGAGGTCCTGGGGCATTGGCACAGCTACGAGGGCGGCTTCCGGTCCCGGATTCCCGCCGACCAGCGCCCGGGCGTGCAGGCCTGAATGGCCAAGCCGGTCAAGCGTCGCGAGCCCATGGTTGAAGATCCGGCTCCGCCCGCGGATTTCCGCGCCACGGTGCTGGCCGTGGTGGCGAGGATCCCCAAGGGCAAGCTGGCCTCGTACGGCCAGGTGGCGGCCCTGGCGGGCTTTCCGCAGCGGCCCCGGCAAGTGGGGATGGTCCTTTCCGGCTTGCCCGAAGGCACGCCCCTGCCCTGGCACCGCGTGGTGAACACCCAAGGCTACGTTCCCAGCCGGGGCCGCTGGTGGGGCGCCTTCGAGCAGATCGGGCGCCTGCGGGACGAGGGCATCGAGGTGGACGACCAGGGCAACCTCGACCTCGAAGCCCACCGCTGGCAGCCCGGATCCGGCAAACAGAACACCACGGAGGCACGGAGGCCACGGAGGTAAAACACGGAGCGGCTCAGGCAGGGGGCTGCCTGTACCTCCTCCTTCCCCGTGCTTTTCTCCGTGGTGGATCCTTACAGACAAACACGGAGCGGCCCACGCAAGGAGCAGCCCGGAACCCTTCCTTCTCCGTGCTTTTCTCCGTGGTCATCTCAGTGACCTCCGTGCCTCCGTGGTGGATCTTTACAGGTACAATGGAACCCGGAGGGCCCCATGAAGGTGCGTGTGTCGGTGCAGTTGAAGCCCGGGATCCTGGATCCCCAGGGCAAGGCGGTGGAGCAGGGGCTGCACGGATTCGGCTTCGACGTGGAGCATGTCCGCATCGGCCGCCTCATCGACATGGACGTGCCGGGCACCGATCCCGCCGAGGTGAAGGCCAAGGCCCTGGCCATGTGCGAGAAGCTGCTGGTGAACCCCGTGATGGAGAAGGCCTCCATCGAGGTGCTGTGATGCGGGTGGCCGTGCCGGTCTTCCCCGGCTCCAACTGCGATCACGACGCCCTGCACGCCTGCGGCACCGTCATGGGCTGGGACACCATCCCCGTCTGGCACCAGGAGACCCGGCTGCCGGAGAACACCGAGCTGGTCTTTGTCCCCGGCGGCTTCAGCTACGGCGACTACCTGCGCTGCGGCGCCATCGCGGCCCTGGCGCCCATCATGGCCGACGTGAAGCGCCACGCGGACAACGGCGGCCTAGTGCTGGGCGTGTGCAACGGCTTCCAGATCCTCTGCGAGGCCCAGCTGCTGCCCGGGGCCCTGCTGCGCAACGAATCCCTGCGCTTCATCCATGCCAACGTCCACCTGCGGGTGGAGCGGGCCGACCTGCCCTTCACCCGGGCCATGAAGGCCGGCGAGGTCTTCCAGGTGCCCATCGCCCACGCCGAGGGCAATTTCACCCTGGATCCCGCCGACCTGGCCGACCTGGAGGCCCGGGGCGGGGTCGCCTTCCGCTACTGTTCCCCGGCTGGGGAGATCGGCGAGGACCACGTGCCCAACGGGGCCATGAACGGCATCGCGGGCATCGTGAACGTCCAGGGCAACGTGCTCGGCATGATGCCCCATCCGGAACGGGCCGTAGATCCAAGGCTTGGACCTACGGGTGGTTTGGGCATGTTCCGGAGCCTGGCCGAAGCCTTCAGTCGAGCCTGAAGGTTGCCCAGAAAAAAGAGGCTGTGAAAATTCCACTTCCGGAGGAATGTTTTCCTGTCATCCTTCCCGGGACGCCTCCGTAGGCATATCTGTTTATTCCCGAGCCATGAGCGACCCAGAAGCCAAAATCCTCCAAACCTTCACCAGCGGACCACTCCGCCTGGCCGTGCTGAAGCGGGATCCCGTCCCCGCCAAGCTGCTACCGGCGCGTGACGCCTGGACCCTGCTGCAGCCCACGCACCCCGTGCGCGTCTGCACCGGCGAAGACCGCGAGGAGGGCGTGATCCGCTCCGGCGACCTGGCCCTGCTGCTGCCCGGCTTCGGGCACACGCTCAAGCGGCATCACTCGAACACCCCCTTCGGCTTCACGGCACTGTTCATGGAGGGGCCCTTCCCCGAACCGCTGCTTTCGGCCCTCCAGCACCCGCCCCGCAAGTGGCAGGAATCCAGCTTCGCCGTGCTCCGCAGCCTCAGCCTCAAGCAGCTCTTCAGCATCTTTTCGCAGGAGCTGTCGAACCCCGACGGCGTGCAGCTCATGACCCGGGAACTCTTCCTGATCCTGCTGGGCGCGGAGCTCTCCCGCCTGACGGAAAAGGAGGACCGGGGCCGATTCCCCTACCGCCTGAACCGCTCCACCCTGCAGCTGGTGCTGGACCACATGGAAGTCCACATCGGCGCCAAGAACAGCGTGCCCGAGCTGGCCACCATGGCCCGCTGCACGCCGGACCACTTCATCCGCCTCTTCCGCGAAGCCACCAGCACCACGCCCCACCAGTACCTGATCGAGCGGCGCCTCCAGCGCGCCGTCACCCTGCTGGCCAACGGCGAGCGCCCCAGCGACGTGGCGAAGATCCTCGGCTTCTACGATGCCAGCGCCTTCACCCGCGCCTTCAAGCGCCGCTTCGGCGTGCCCCCCAGCGAGTACGCGCAGGAAGCCTACGACCGCCAGTTTCCGAAGAAGCCCAGCTGAACCGGCCCGGGCTTGGCATGAAAAGGGCGCCGGACGGCGCCCTTTTCATGGGTGGCGGGAACCGGATTACTGGGCAACCTTCTCGGTGACGGCCTTGGCCTTGGCCGCGCCCTTGCCGGTGCCGGCCTTGGTCTTGCCCTTGGCCTTGCCCGTGCCGGCCTTGGCCGCGCCTTCGCCCTTGGCGGTGGCGGCCTTCACCTTGTCCCCGGCCACCGGCACGCCGCCGGCCTTGGCATCCGCCTTGGCCTTGGCGCCCTCAGCCTTCGTGTCGGCCTTGGCCTTCGTCTGTTCCGCCTTGTCGTCGGCCTTGGCCTTGCCCTTGTCGACCGCGGCGTCGGCCTTGCCCTTCAGGTCGGCCTTGGTGGGGATCTGGGCCGGCAGGACCAGGGCCGCGCCGAGCAGGATGGGGAAGAGGAGCTTCATGGATGCCTCCGGGAGGGGGTAGAGAATGGAGCGGACGTCAGGGCTTGCAAACCTTGCAGGCTTTGTAGCCAGCCTTGTCGGCCTCGGCCGCCGAGGCGAAGGAGGTACGGTTCGCTTCCTTGATCTTCGCCGCGCTCTTGCACTCGGCGCGGTGATAGGTCTTGGAATCCTTGTTGGCGACCAGGGCGCCGGAGGCGGAAGGCTTGGCCGGTGCGGGCTTGGCGACGGGGGCGGCCTTCGCCGCGGGCGCCTTGGCTTCCACGGCTTTGGCCCCGCTGGCTTTGGCCCCACTGGCTTTGGCCTTGGACTCCTGGGCGACCATCCCCACGGAGGCGGCGACGAGGAGGGCGAGAAGGGCTCGGTTCATGGTGACTCCTGTGGGCGTGGGCCAAGGTTCAGTGGGATCACCCACCCTGTCAACGGGGGACCGCGGCCGTCCCGGCGAAACGCGGCGGGCGCCGGGCCCGGCTGGCCTGCTCAAAACCGTGGGCCAGTTTGAGCAGGAGCGCCTCCTGCCAGGGGCCGCCCACGAAGGAGAGGCCCACGGGCAGGCCGGAGGCGAAGCCCGCCGGCACCGTGATGTGGGGACAGCCCGCCACCGCCGCGGGGCTGGAGAAACTGAGGGAGGAACTGTCCCCGTTGAGATGGTCGATGAGCCAGGCGGGGCCGCCGGTGGGGGCGACCAGGGCCTGGAGCTGGTGCTGCGCCAGCAGGCCAGTGATGTCGTGTCGGGCCTGGGCACAGGTCTCCAGCGCCTTCCGGTAGGCCGGGTCGCTGAGCGGCCCCTTGGCCTGGGCCTGCACGAGAAGTTCCTGCCCGAAGAAGGGCATCTCCTCGCCGCGACGGGATTCGTTGAAGGCCATGAGGTCCGCCAGGTCCCTCACCGATCCGCCCCGGCCCGCGAAGTAGGCGTTCAGGCCAGCCTTGAACTCGTAGAGCAGCACCTCGAATTCCGCGTCGTCATAGGCGCCCGATTTCAGCTCCACCTCCACCAGGGTGGCGCCTCCCGCCTTGAGGAGTTCGAGGGCGGGCCGGATGACCGCGTCCACATGGGCGTGCACGCCCAGCAGGTTCTTCACGAGGCCCAGGCGGGCCCCCTTCAACCCATCCGGGCCGAGGTGGCGCGTGTAGTCGGCGTCGCGGCGCGCGTCCGCCTCGCGGGTGGCCGCGTCCCGGGGATCGCTGCCCGCCAGGGCGTTCAACAGGATCGCCGCGTCCCGCACGGTGCGGGTCATGGGGCCCGCCGTGTCCTGGGTGTGCGAGATGGGGATGATGCCGCTGCGGCTCACCAGGCCCACCGTGGGTTTCAGGCCCACCAGGCCATTGGCGTTGGCGGGGCTCACGATGGAGCCGTCGGTCTCGGTGCCCACCGCCACCGCGCAGAAACTCGCCGCCGCCGCCGCGCCGGAACCGGAACTGGATCCGCTGGGGCTGCGGTCCAGCGCGTAGGGATTCCTCGTCTGGCCGCCCCGCCCGCTCCAGCCGCTGCTGCTGCGGGTCGAGCGGAAGTTCGCCCACTCGCTGAGGTTCGTCTT
>JAFJUR010000235.1 GCA_017859995.1 Holophagaceae bacterium
GTTCCAGCGGTAGTAGTCGTCCTGGAAGCTGGCGATCTCGCGGTCCCAGTCGTAGCTGATGCCCATCTTCTGGATCTGGCCCTTCATCTCCTCGATGTTGGCGCGGGTCCAGATGGCCGGGTGGATGCCGTGCTTGATGGCGGCGTTCTCCGCCGGCAGGCCGAAGCTGTCCCAGCCGAGGGGGTGCATGACTTCGTAGCCGCGCATGCGGCGGAACCGGGCGGTGACATCGCCCAGGGTGTAGTTGCGCACGTGGCCCATGTGGATGCGGCCGCTGGGATAGGGCAGCATCACCAGCATGTAGAAGGTCTTCGAATCCGGCCGCAGCTCCCCGGACCGCTTGGCGCGGAAGGCGCCGGACTCGAGCCAGCGGCGCTGGATCTCGGGTTCCTGGGTCAGGGGCTGGAAGGGCATGGGCGAACTCCGTCGGAACCCTTGATTCTACAAGGAAATCCCGGGGGTTCCACCCGCTGTCAGAAGGTCCAGTGCATCCCGAAGGATGCGCTCCAGCGCGGCTCGATCTGAAGGCCGTTCACCCGCTGGGCCACGGGCACCTGGACGAAGGCATAGACCTGCATCGCAGGGCCCACCTCGACCGTGAGCCCGGGGCTCAGGTAGACCAGGGTGGCCCCGCTGTTGGCCGCATCGGAGTTGACGCCAGATTCCCGCTGCTCGGCCCGCACGTTCACCTGCAGGTGGGGCGCGACCCCCCGCCAGCCCACGTAACGAACGCCCAAGTTGGCGTTCACGCCATCGCCGGGCTTGAAGCCATCTTTCTCGGCCAGGGGTTTCTGGAACAGCACCTGACCGAAGCAACCCCAGTCCGCCGCGAGGCTCCCGAAGGCATAGGCGCCAAACAACAGGTCCGTGGTGCCCGTGCCCAGCTGCAGGCCGCGGTCCAGGGGCTGTCCGGCCTGGACACCGGCATTGAAGGTCTGCTTCGTCTCGCCGGTGGCCAGCTTCAGGCCCAGTTGCACGCCGAAGCTGTGCTCCTCGGAGAACCCCTGGTACCGGCCCAGCACCCGAACATCTCCCAGTCCACTGGCCTTGGAGAAGCTCGGCTCCGTGTCGCCTTCCGCCATGGTCGCGTGATCGCGGTGGAAGACTGGCACCAGCAGCGCCACGCCCCAGTTGGGGCTGGGGCTGTAGTCCAGGGTCGCCGTGAGGTTGCGGTTCAGGGTCTTCTCCTGAATCTCCTGGTCGTTCGGAAATTCAAAGGTGCCGCGGCCCACGGCCTTGGTGCCCATCCGCAATTCATCCTGGTTGAAATAGTCCGCGCGGAGGTCGAACCGCCAGCCGGGCCGCACGCCGTAGCCCTGGCTGGCCCAGTCGGAGTTCAGGGTGCAGCCGCAGGCGCCGCAGGCCTGGGCCTGGGAGGCCGCCACCAGGAGGGACGACAGGACAAGACCGGAGGCATAACGCATGGGACCTCGACGCGGAAGAGGTTCCATCTTGCCTGTTAAGACAATTTTTCCTCTGCGACAGTTCGTCGCAGACCCCACTGCCTTGAGAGGACGCTACTTGGGAGGACGCCGCCGGGCCGCCTTCCGCTGGAGGCTGCGCCGGTGCATGCCCAGGCGGCGGGCGGCTTCGGACAGGTTGCCTTCGCAGTCGCTCAGCACCCGCTGGATGTGCTCCCACTCCACCCGGGCCAGGGAGGGGGTCTCCAGCTCTGCGGCGCCTTCCTCGAATGCGCCCTCCAGATGGAAGGCCGCCAGGATGTCATCCACGTCCACCGGCTTTGTGAGGTAGTGCACCGCCCCCAGGCGCACGGCTTCCAGGGCGGTGGCGATGCTGCCGTACCCGGTGAGCATCAGCACCCGGGTGGTGGGATCCAGGGCACGCAGCCGCCGCAGCAGCTCGAGGCCGGATTCGCCGGGCATGCGCAGATCCAGCACGGCCAGCTCCGGGCTGTCCGCCTGCGCCAGGGCCAGGGCTTCGGAGGCATTGGCAGCGGTTCGCACATCGTAGCCCCGGGCCGCGAGGGCCTTCCCCAGGCGCTCGCGGTAGATGACGTCGTCATCCACCAGCAGCAGGGAGGGGCGCGGATCAGCCATGGGTTTCGGGGACCACGGCGGCCACCTGGGGCCAGGTCATCTGCACCCGGGTGCCTTCGCCAGGGGCGGATTCCACCGTCAGATCCCCGCCCAGCTGCTCAGCGAAGGTTCGCGCCAGGAAGAAGCCCAGGCCCATGCCGACTCCCGCGGCCTTGGTGCTGAAAAAGGGCTCGCCCACCCGGGCCAGGACCTCCGGGGCCATGCCCCGGCCCTCGTCGATGACATCGATGTGCCAGAGATCAGCTTCCCGCTTCGCCTCGAGGCGCACACGTCCAGGCCGTGGCGTGGCCTCCAGGGCGTTGGCCAGCAGGGCCCTCAGGGCGCGCATGAGACCCTGGCGGGGCACCGGGCCGCAGGGGGCCTCCGGCCACCGGAAGGCCACCCGCGCCTGATCGGCCTCGCTGAGCCCGGCCACCAACTCCGCCTGGAGATCGGCCCAGGAAAGATCATGGAACGCCTCGCCGAGGGTGGTGCCGCTGGGATCGGCCAGTTGATCCAGGATGCGCCGGCAGCGATCCACCTCCTGCCGGATCAGCGCGGCGTCCTGGGTGAAAGCCGATCCCATGAGGCCAAGGTCTTCCGCGGCCCGCTGGAGTTCCTTGGCGGCCACGGCGATGGTGCCCAGGGGCGAGCCCAGCTCGTGGGCCACGCCCGCCGCAAGGGTGGTGAGGGCCGCCAGGCGCGCCTGCCGGGCGCTGAGGTCGCGCAGGGCGGCCAGTTCCTCGTCACGCTGGCGGAGGGCCTCGGTCACCCGGCCCACGAAGGCGGCGATGAGCCCGGCGGTCAGGGCGAAGGCCACCCACATGCCCGCGAGATGCAGGGACATGCCGCCGCCGTCCCCGTGGTCCATGTGGGACAGGGAATGGATGTGCACGTTCCAGAAGAAGAGCAGGCCGAAGCCGGCGGTGGCCAGGAGGCCCAGCCCCCAGGCCCAGGCGCCGCGCATGACCACGGCGGCCAGGGTGATGTGCACCAGGTAGATGGCCGTGAAGGGGTTCGCGGGGCC
>JAFJUR010000236.1 GCA_017859995.1 Holophagaceae bacterium
GGCGATGGTGCGGAGGTACTCCACGTCGGTGGGCTTGGGCACCTTGCCTTCCCAGGGCGTGTGGCCGCTCTGGAAGGGCCAGGCGGCGAACGCCGTGTAACCGCCCCCGTTGTGGCGCGCCAGGGCCCGGTCCTGCTGGTCGCGCAGCGCCTCGAGGTGCTCGATGCGCTCGGCGAGGGTCTCGGTGATGCCGAACATCATGGTGCCGGTGGTCTTCACGCCTTCCTCATGCGCGGCCTCCATCACCTCGAGCCACTTGTCGCGGCCGCCCTTCAGCGGCGCGATCTTCTTGCGGATGCGGTCCACCAGGATCTCCGCGCCGCCGCCCGGGATGGAACCCAGGCCCGCTTCGCGCAGGTCGGAGATGGTCTTGCCCAGGCTCTGGCCGCTCAGCTTGGCCATCATCTGGATCTCCACCGGTGAGAACCCGTGCACCCAGATGCCCAGGTCGTGGCGGAGGTAGCGCACCAGGTCCAGGTAGTAGTCCCAGGGCAGGTCCGGGTTCACGCCGCCCTGCAGCAGGAACCCCGTGCCGCCGATGGCCTTGGTCTCCTCCGCCTTCTGCTTCAGCTGCTCCTTCGTGAGCACGTAGCCGCGCGTGTCGCCCGGCTTGTGGTAGAAGGCGCAGAAGGTGCAGTAGACGTTGCACACATCGGTGTAGTTCACGTTGCGGTCGATGACGTAGCTGACGCGGCGCGGATCGTTGTGGCGGTCCCGCGCGGCCGTGGCGGCCACGGCGAGGTCCGTCAGCTCGGCCTGCTCCAGCAGCAGCAGCGCCTCGGCCGCCGAGATCCGGCGGCCCTGGAGCACGCCATCCAGCACTTCCTCAGGGGTGGCGACCGTGCGGAGCATCGCTAGACCTTGTACCCCATCACCTGGAGACAGCGCCGGCAGACGCATTCCTGGCCTTCCACGCCGTGCTGGAAGTGGTCGAGCGTGTAGGGGCTCCGGCACTTCTCGCAGATCTGGGTGGGGTCGGTGCAGGTCTTCGGGGCGTAGAGATGGGTGGGATCGGGCATGGCGGACTCCGGACCTTCAAGGATAACGCGGATGGGGTGGATTCCGGACCCCCTGGGCCCATGACAAAAGCGGCCCCGTGGGGCCGCTTTTCACCTGAAAGCTTCCAATCGCTACTCTTCGACCGCCCCGGCCTTGGCACTCTCGTGGGGTCGGGTGTTGCGCCGGCCCTGGTGCTTGTGGGCCTGCACGTCCAGCTTCTCGACGGCCTGGGTGATGCTGGTGTACATGTCGTCGGTGGTGGCCGACGCCACGAAGGCGCTGGCGCGGGTCTTCAGGGTGATCTCGGCTTCGTGCCGGTGCTTTTCCACACCCAGGATCACGTGCACATCGATGATGTCATCCAGGTAGGTGGCCATCTTATCCAGCCGTTCCTTGGTGAATTGTTTCAGGGGCTCGGTGAGCTCCATGTGGCGGCCGGTGTAGTGGACCTTCATGGGACACTCCTGAAAGGGGCCGGGTGGCCCGGATGGGTGGAACCGCCCCCGTTATCGGCGCCGGCGGCGGGATGCTGGAGGAATCTTCAGTTCCTCCCGGTACTTGTTCACCGTGCGGCGGGCCACCTTGATGCCATCCCGTTCCAGCAGGCCGGCGATGGCTTCGTCCGACAGCGGCTTGGCAGGGTCCTCGGCCTGCACGAAGGCCTTGATCCGGTGCTTGACCACGGTGGCCGAGACATCCGAATCCTTGGGGCGCGCGGAGAAGAAGTAGTTCAGGTCGAAGAGACCCTGCGGCGTGTGGATGGTCTTGGCCTTCACCACCCGGCTGATGGTGCTCTCGTGGAACCCGGTGGCCTCGGCCACGTCACGCAGCACCATGGGCCGCAGGCGCTCGATGCCATGCTCGATGAACTCTTTCTGCAGGTCGACGATCTGCGCCGAGACGCGCAGCACGGTGCGGTTCCGGTCCTCCACGCCGCGGATGAAGTCACGGGCGCTGCGGAACCGCTCGCGGATGAAGTCCTTGTCGGCCTTGGCCTCGCTCGAGGCCATGAACCGCTGGTATTCGCCATTGACGCGCAGCCGGGGCAGGCCCTCGTCGTTGAGGTAGACCTTCCAGTTGCCATCCTCGCCCTTGAGCACCACCACATCCGGCTTCACCACCCGCTCGCCTTCGGGGTCGAAGGCCCGGCCCGGCGAAGGGTTCAGGTGCTTGAGCTGCTCCATGGCCAGACAGAGTTCTTCGTCCGTGCAGCCCAGCGCCCGGCGCAGCTTGGCGCTGTCCCGCTGGGACAGGAGCTCTGAGTGATCCTGGATGATGCGCACGGCCAGGTCGTCGGGCTCGGCGCCGGCGTGGCGGAGCTGCAGCAGCAGGCTCTCCTGCACGGTGAAGCAGCCCACGCCCGAGGGGTCGAATTCCTGCAGGACATCCAGGGCCTCGCGGAGCGCCTCCTCGGTGACGCCGAGGTCGGCGGCGAGCGCCGCGGGCGTGGCCTCGAGGCAACCCTGGTCGGGGTCCAGGCGCAGGAAGCCCTTGGGGTCCATGCGGTCGATGAGGCGCTCCACCAGGGCTGCCCGGGGATCCTCGTGCTCCAGGGTCTCGTAGAGCTGGCCCACCAGGTGATCCTGCAGGGATTCGAAGGCGCTGAGGCGGTCCTCCCAGGAGAGGCGGTCCTCCTCCGGCAGGTTGCTGGTCCGTGGCAGGTCCTGATCCCAGCTGTTCTCGGCGCCCAGCTCGGTCTCCTGCACCTGGGCCACGCCTTCTTCCGTGAATTTTTCCAGATCGCCGTCGGGATTCATCTCACCCGCCGCATCCAGCATCGGTCCCAGGTCCACCGTGTCCACCCCTTCGGGCAACTCGACGCCGTCCGAGGCCTGATCCGAGCTGCCCTCCGTCACGTCGGAGTCCCGGCCCTCCTCAATGGCCTCGAGGGTCGGCACTTCGTCGGCGTCCTCGGCCAGCTCCAGCAGGGGATTGTCCTCCAGCTCACGCTCGATGGTCTCCGACAGCTCCTGCAGGTTCATCTGCCAGAGCTTCAGCTTCAGCTGCATGGCCGGCGTGAGGGCGAGGGTCTGGCTCTGGGCCAGG
>JAFJUR010000237.1 GCA_017859995.1 Holophagaceae bacterium
CTCCGCCACCGCGCGGAAGATGGGCGCCGGCAGCATGTGCACCTCGTCGTAGATCACCAGGCCCCAGTTGGCGGCCTCGAAGATCTTGAAGTGCTCGAAAGGGCCGCCCTTGCTCTTGCGGTAGGTGAGGATCTGGTAGGTGGCGATGGTGACCGGCTTGATTTCCTTGATGTCGCCCATGTAGAGGCCCACCTGGTCCTCGGTGAGGGTGGTCTTGTCCAGCAGCTCCTGCTTCCACTGCTTCACGGCGGTGCCGTTGGTGGTGAGCACCAGGGTGTGGGTCTGCAGGCTGCCCATGCAGCCGATGCCGATGACGGTCTTGCCGGCCCCGCAGGGCAGCACCAGCACGCCGGCGCCGCCATCGGGCCCGCCGCCGGCGTGGAAGACGTCGACAGCCGCCTGCTGATAGTGCCGCAGGCCGAAGGGCTTGCCGTTCTGCTTGGTGGTGGGTGAAAGCTCGAAGGGCAGCGGATCCCCGGGTTTGTAGCCGGCCATGTCCTGGACGGGGTGGCCCAGGCGGATGAGCTGCAGCTTCACCTCGCCCCGCATGCCGGTGTTCAGGTAGATCCCCTTCTCGTCCGGGTACGGCTCAGCCAGCAGGCCCTGCAGGGATTTCTGGTTCTCCAACTCCCAGAAGAGGCCCCGGTCGTCCATCTCGAGGGCCAGCCGGTCGCCCTTGGCCACCAGGCGCAGCTTGCCGTAGCGCGTGCCGTGGTCCTCGATCTCCTGCAGCAGGTTCTGCGGCACGGGGTACTTCGACCAGGCGTTCAGGGTGTCGATCATGTCCTGGCAGGCGACGCCGGAGGCTGAGGCGTTCCAGAGGCTCAAGGGGGTGATGCGGTAGGTGTGGATGTGCTCCGGGCTCTTCACCAGCTCCGCGAACCGTGCCAGTTCGTCGCGGACCTGCTCGAATGCCGGATGGGCCACCTCGAGCAGCAGCGTGCGGTCGCTTTGGACGATCAGCGGATTGTCGGGGCGGAGGGCGATCACGGTGAGGCAGACCCAAACCTTTGAGCGTACGCGGCAGACTGGGAAGGCAACGGGCTCCCGGCGGGACCTGCCGGGTGGACCCACCGAGGCCGGGACAGCCTCCATCCAGGTCAGGTTAAGAAAAGGTAAGCCGACGCCGAACCTGAAGCGGACTATAGTCTTGGATCCCCCGAGAACGGCAATGCCCCACCTCAACCTCGCGGGATCAAGCCTGGAGCCGCCATGGGCATCAAGACCACACGCGTCCTCACCCTGCTTTCGCTCATCCTGGCCCTCCCGCTGGACGCGCAGGAAGACGCCTACAAAGCCAAGTACAAGATCAACTACGGCCGGTTCACCCGGGGCGACGACGCCAAGGTGGTGGACGAGGCCTGGGGACGCCTCGAGTGGTTCCGCGAGCGCATGGGGGGCGAGCTCGGCGCCGACTTCACCCGGCACCTCCTCAGCGAGGCCGAGAAGGAGCGGGCCAAGTACCCGGCCCTGTTCCAGAGCCCCAGCGGCCCGGAGCGGCCCGTGGCCCTCAACGGCACGGCCTGGACCAACATCGGCCCCACCACCTCTGCCTTCACCCAGAACGGCCTGACGCTCACGAAGGTGGACAGCGGCCGGCTGCGCGTCATCCTGCCCGACACCGCCGACACCACCGGCAACACCGTCTACGTGCTGGCCAGCGGCGGCGGCCTCTGGAAGACCACCAACTTCCTGAGCGCCACGCCCACCTGGACCCCGCTCACCGATTTCATCGGCAGCAACCTCTCCGGTTCGGCCGCCTTCGGCCGGGCCACCAGCACCCTCTTCGTGGGCGCGGGCGATCCCTTCGACCTGGGCATCGGCGGCTTCATGGTGAAGTCCACCAATGGCGGCACCTCCTGGTCTTCGTCCATCCAGCTGGGCACCGCCAGCAAGGTCTACGACATCAAGGTCGACACCACCCAGGCCACGGACATCGTGCTGGTGGGCACCAACAACGGCCTGCACCGCTCGACGGACGCCGGCGCCACCTACGCCCCCGTCGCCAGCATTCCTCCCACCATGAAGGTCTGGAGCTTGGCCCGCACCAGCACCGGCTGGCTGGCCGCCACCGAATCCACCGGCGCCTCACCCACCGGCACCCTCTACCGCAGCACCGACCAGGGCGCTACCTGGACCGCCGTCGCCGGCGTGCTCAGCGGCGCCGGCCGCATCACCCTGGGCCAGGGCCTGCCGGGCGACGCGGTGGTCTACGGCTTTGCCGCGAACGTCGGCGATTCCGCCCAGCTGGACCTCTTCCGCTCGGGCGATGGCGGCGCCACCTGGACGCCCCTCAACATCACCACGAAGGCCCCGACCAACCCGAACGCCGACAACGGCACCCTGGACCTGATGGCCGACCAGGCCTTCTACAACCACATGATCCTGGTGGATCCCAGCGACGCCTCGCGCAACACGGTCTACCTCGGCGGCCAGCTGGGCTCCGCGAAGACCACCAACGGCGGCACGACCTGGACCCTGACCAGCAACTGGCTGGCCCAGTACGGCCTCCCCTACATCCACGCTGATTTCCACTGCGCCGCCTACTCCAACTTGGCCGGCACGGCGCGGCTCTACTTCGGCACGGATGGCGGCATCTTCACCAGCACCGACGGCGGCACCACCTGGGACGACACCAAGAACAAGGGCCTGGTGAACCACCTCATCTACGCGCTGGCCGCCAACCCCGGCGTCCCCGGCAGCGCCCTGGTGGGCCTGCAGGACAACGGCACCCGCATCCGCAGCGGCCTCACCTCCACCTTCAACCAGGTGCGGGGCGGCGACGGCTTCGGCGTGGGCTGGGCCCAGGATGTGACCTCGGCCAGCGCCGTGTCCCTGAGCTCATACGTCTACAACGCGATCCGGCGCTCGACCACCAGTCCTGTGGTGGATCAGGCCAACTGGAGCGCCTTCACCACCGGCCTCGCCTCCGCAGGCAGTTCGAGCGTCTACAACTTCGTCACGCCCATCGTAACGCCGCCCGCCGGCGCTGATCCCACGGGTCAGACCTTCTTCACCTACAGCAAGACCGGCGTGATCTACCAGAGCAGCGCCACCGGCTGGTCCGCCATCGGCACCGCCGGCTCCGGAGGCATCACCGCGGGCCGCATCGTCCGCGCCGTCAGCCACGGCATCGGCGTGAGCCCCACGGACCTCCAGCACATCGCCGCGGCCGGCAGCAGCGGCTACCTGATGCTCACCGCCAACGGCGGCGGCACCTGGACCGAGGTTTTCCTCGGCGCCGCCCCCGCCACCCCCGGCCTGGTGGCCGGCTGGCAGGGCTTCAACTCGAACGTGGCCTGGGCCAACAACAACCTGCTCTACGCCTGCTCGGAAGCGACGGCCGCCGGCGCTGTGCGCGTGGCCAAGTCCGCCAATGGCGGCAGCACCTGGGCTTCCGCCAACGGAAACCTGCCCGACGTGCCCGTGACCAAGCTGGTGGTGGATCCGGGCGACGGCACCGGCAACACCGTGTATGCGGCCACCTGGCTGGGCGTCTACCGCACCACCGACGGCGGCACCACCTGGAGCGTCTTCGGCACGGGCCTGCCCCAGGGCCGGGCCACGGACATCTGGATCGCGCCTGACAGCTCCAGCATCCGCGTCTCCACCTGGGGCCGCGGCGTCTGGGAGATGGTCAACGCCCCGGTGGCCGGTACCGTCAACATCACACCCGCCACGGGCTTCTTCTACACCGGCGACACCGCCACCTTCACGGGCACCGTGAACGGCGGCGGCACGGTCACCTACAGCACCACGGGCGGCACGATCGGCCGCGGGCCTTTTCACCGCCGGGAACACGTCCGGCGACTTCACCGTCACCGCCACCAACGCCGCCGACAGCGCCCAGAAGGCCATCGCCAACATCACCGTGGCGGTGCCCGTCCCCGTCACCTTCTCCACCCAGCCCCAGAGCGTCGCGACAGCCGTGGGCCACAAGGCCACCTTCACCGTGGCGGCCTCGGGCAGCGGCATCCTCACCTACCAGTGGAAGAAGGGCG
The DNA here is from genome assembly GCA_017859995.1 of Holophagaceae bacterium. GTDB lineage: Bacteria > Acidobacteriota > Holophagae > Holophagales > Holophagaceae > Geothrix. The sequence continues at coordinate 4,002 of JAFJUR010000237.1, forward strand.
GCGTCGTCATCGCAGGGGCCACCAGCGCCTCCTACACCACCCCCACCCTCGCTCTGGCCGATACGGGCTCCGTCTACACCTGCGAGGTCACGGGCAAGGCGGGCACCGTCGCCTCCAACCCCGCGACCCTCACCGTGCAGGTCCTGGGCGCGGCCACCACGGTGAGCAGTACCACGGTCACCGCCATTCCCGACGCCACCTCTGGCGGTCCTGGCACCGCGGTGGAAATCCCCTTCACGGTGGCCGGCGTCACCGGCAACGTGGGCGAAGTCACCATGGCCGTCTACCTCACCCACACCTGGGTGGGCGACCTGGACATCACCCTGGTGGCACCGGATGCCAGCACCGTGATCCTGGCCCACGCCATCAACGCTGGAAACGCCGGTTCGACGGCAGGGTCCGCCCTGGGCACTTCCTGTGGCACCTACGGCACCTTCTCGGACCTCGGCACGGTTTCCATCCAGGCCCAGACCTCCGCCAACCTACCCCTGACCGGCATCTACATTCCCTACCAAGCGCTGGACCGCTTCAACGGCAAGTCCCCGAACGGCACCTGGAAGCTCCGGCTGCAGGACTTCGGTCCCGCCGACGTGGGCACCTTCAACTGCGGCGTGCTCACCGTGAAGCCCCTCACCGGCCCCTCGCTCGACCTGAACGCGGACGGCGCCACGGACCTGCGGGACCTGCTCTACTTCTCCAAGTTCTACGGCACCACCACCGCGACCTGCGACCTGAACAGCGACGGCACCGTGAATGACGCGGACCTCGCCCTCCTCCTCGCCGGCCTGTGACGGAGACGACCATGACCCCGATGAAGCAGTTCCTCTCCGCCACCGCCTTCCTGGGCCTGACCCTCCTCCTCGCCTGCGGCGGCGGAGGCGGCGGCAGCACCCCGCCCCCGCCTCCCACGGCCCCCGCCATCAGCGCCCAGCCCACGGACCAGAGCGTGCAGGCCGGCGCCACCGCCACCTTCAGCGTGACGGCCACCGGCACCGCGCCCCTCACCTACCAGTGGAAGAAGGGCGGCACCGCCATCGCCGGCGCCACCTCGGCCAGCTACACCACCCCCGCCACCGTGGTGGGTGACAGCGGCTCGAGCTTCACCGTGACCGTTACCAACGCCGCCGGCTCCCTCACCAGCTCCGCCGCGGTGCTGACCGTCACGCCGGTGGCCACTGGCCTGGCCTACACCGATCCCACCACCGGCACCTACCAGCTGAAGAAGAACGGCACGCTCTCGAACAGCACCCACCTGGTGCTCGACCTGGTCGGCCCCGCCGCCGCCACCGGCACCGGCGTCACCGCCGCCTTCAGCGCCGACACCACCAAGGTGACCTGGGTGAACGTGGCCGCGGCCGATCCCGCCAACACGTTCGTTCAGAACGGCGATGCCTTCACCCTCGGCGCCGCGCCCCAGATCCTCAAGGGCAAGGTCACCGGAAACATCCTGCAGGTGACCGCCGCCCAGAAGGGCACCGCCGCCCCCGTGGCGCTGAACGTCCCCCTGCTGCGCGTCGCCCTAGACCTGAAGGCCGCCCAGGGCACCGGCGCCATCACTTTCACCGCTGACAGCACCAAGTGCCAGGTGGTGGACGGCACGGGCACCATCAGCGCCATCACGGTGACCGTGGGCACCCTCAGCGCGCAGTAACTGGAACCATTCCCGTTCGTAGAAAGCGCCCGGCCTGCCGGGCGCTTTTTGCGCGTGAGCGTTCCGGGGTTCCGTGAGACACTGGACGATCCTCTGTACCCGGGTGCCCATGCCGCACACGCACTTCCAGCTTCTCTCGAACTGCTCGGACGAGCAGCTCAGGACCATCTGCGAGCGTCGCCACCTGCCCATCCCCATCTGGTCCGAGGACGGGCCCGAAGGCCGGATGCGCCTCCTCAAGACCATGGTGTTCCACCTGGAGGATCATAAGCGGCTGTCCGACACCCTGGCGGATCTCGACAGTGGGTTCCTCGTGGCCCTCAAGCACCTCGCCAGCGAAGGCACCCTGCCCTGTCCCGAGACCCTGGCCGTGCTCCGCGACCTGGGCCTCATCCTGCCCACCAGCGCCTCCGCCACCGGCTGGGCCATGGCTGAGCGCGTGGCCGACGCCCTGGAGGACTTCGACGACGGCGCCCTGACCTTCCAGGCGCCGACGGACGTGAAGCTGAAGGACGCCGAGCCCTTCCGGTTCTCCCTCGCCCTCACCAGCGTGCTGCTGCGCTGCGTGGCGGGCCTCCGCGTGCTCAAGGGCGGCCTGCCCGCCAAGAAGGAGCTGGGCCTGCTCATGCAGCGCAACGCCATGCTGCAGGAGGAGCAGGACGCCAACCTGCTGTTCACGCTGCTGCACCGCCTGGGCCTGCTGTGGAACCGCGACGGCCGGGTGGAGACCCTGCTGCCCGCCGTGACCAGCCATCCGCCCCGCTGGGTGGCCGAGCGCGCCTTCGCCAGCCTGCTGGAGCACGACCTCAAGGCCTGGGGCATGCCCCCGGCGGAGGACCGCCACTTCCTCATGCAACACCTGCTGGAGCGCCGGGGCCAGGCCCTGGCCGTGCAGCCCTTCCTCGCCTTCCTGAAGACCCTGCACCCCCTGGACGAGGAGCGCACCCGCGCCGTCTTCCTCCCCTTCCTGCGGCGCATGGGCATCATCCAGGTGGACGAGGGCTTCGCGCACCTGCG
>JAFJUR010000125.1 GCA_017859995.1 Holophagaceae bacterium
GAGGGCGAAGGCGCCCTGGCCGTAGAGCAGGCCGAAGTTGACGGCCTTGGAGGCGCTGCGCTGGTCGGAGGTGACCTGGTCCATGGGCACGTTGAACACTTCCGAGGCCGTGCGGCGGTGGATGTCCTCGCCCGCCTCGAAGGCGCCCAGCAGCACGGGGTCTTCGGCCAGGGCCGCCACCACCCGCAACTCGATCTGGCTGTAGTCGGCGTCCAGCAGCACCCAGCCGGGCTCGGGCACGAAGGCCCCGCGGATGGCGCGGCCCTCCTCGGTGCGGATGGGGATGTTCTGGAGGTTGGGATCGTTGGAGGCAAGCCGCCCCGAGGCCACCACCGCCTGGTGCAGCTTGGTGTGCACCCGCCCCGTGACCGGATTCACCATCTGCGGCAGGGCCTCCACGTAGGTGCCCAGAAGCTTCACCATCTGGCGGTGGCGCAGCAGCTCCTGGGCGATCTCCGCGCCCTGCTTCTCCGCCAGTTCGAGCAGCACGTCCTCATCCGTGCTGGGCGCCTTGGTCTTGCCGGTGAACTTCACGGGCTTGTAGCCCAGCTTCCCGAAGAGGACGGCACCCAGCTGGGTGGGGCTGTTCAGGTTGAAGGGCCCGCCCGCCAGCTCGATTACCCGGGTCTCGGCCCGCTTCCGCTCGCCGTTCATCTCTCCAGCCAACCGGGCCAGCACCTGCAGGTCCAGGCGGACGCCGTGGCCTTCCAGCGCGGCGAGCACCTCCACCAGGGGCAGGTCCACCTCCGCGTAAAGGCGCTTCAGCTGGTCGTCGGGAAACGTGGCCCGCAGCTTGTCGCAGAGCCGCAGGGCCAGGTCCGCATCCTCGGCGGCGTACTGCACCGCGTGTTCGAAGTTGGCTTCATCAAAGCGCTTCTGCCCCTTGCCCTTTCCCACCACCTCTTCGAAGGCGATGGGCTTCACGTCCAGCAGGCGCACCGAGAGGTCATCCAGGTTGTGGCGGACGCCGCTCTCCAGCAGGAAACTGAGAATCATGCTGTCATCCGCCAGCCCGGTGACGGGGAGGCCATGGCGGGCCAGCACCTGGAGGTCGTACTTGAGGTTCTGGCCGCACTTGCCGACGGCGGCATCGGCCAGCAGCGGCGCCAGGATGGCCCGCGCCTCCGCGAAAGGCAGGTTGCGGGGATCCAGGTGCGGCGCCAGCTCCGCGAAGAAGGCCGCGGCGTCGCCCCGGAGGTCGAGCAGCGCCTCGGGCAGGCCGGAATCCGGCAGCAGTCCGGGCAATGAGCCCTCGGTATCGGCCGTGGCCGGCTTGAGGTGGGCCAGGGGCACGTAGAGCCCCTCGTTGGGGGCCCAGGCCAGGCTCAGGCCCACGAGGTGGCCCCGGGTGGGATCAATGCTGGTGGTCTCCGTGTCCAGGCCGAATCGGCCTGCGGCGCGGCAGGCGGCCACGGCGGCTTCCAGGTCGGCGAGGGAGGCCGCGGCCCGGTACTTCCGCTCGCTGCCCGCGGCCTGGGCACTCTGGGTGAACTCCTTGGTGAGGGTCTGGAAGCCCAGGGCCTTGAAGGTCTCGCGGGCCTTGGCCTCGTCCACGCCGGGATAGGCCAGATCCTTCGGATGCAGGGACAGTTCGAGGTCGGTCACCACGGTGACCAGGCGCCTGGTGAGCTCCAGCCACTCGGCGGCGGTCTCCAGACCTTCGCGCTGCTTGGGCTTGAGCTCGGCCTTGCCGGCGATGACGCCATCCAGGCTGCCGAACTTCTCCAGCAGCAGCGCCGCGCCCTTTTCGCCGATGCCCGGCACGCCCTTCACGTTGTCGGAGGCGTCCCCCACGAGGCTAAGGAAGTCCACCACCTGCTCAGGCCACACGCCCATGCGCCCCTTCACGCCCTCGCGGTCGTGCCAGACCTCGCCATCCTTCGTGTTGAGCACCTGGATGCGCAGGTCGTCGTTCACCAGCTGCAGCAGATCCTTGTCGGGGCTCACGATGACGGCGGGCAGGCCGTGGGCGGCGGATTCCCGCGCAAGGGTGCCCATCACGTCATCGGCTTCAAAGCCCGGCAGTTCCACGATGGGGATGTTCAGCGCCTCCACCAGCTGCCGGATCATGGGGATCTGCGGCCGCAGGTCCTCGGGCATGGCGTCGCGGTTGGCCTTGTACTCCGGATAGATCTCGTGCCGGAAGGTGGGCTCCGGCGTGTCGAACACGCAGGCGATGTGGGTCGGCTTGTGCTTCTCCAGCAGCTGGAGCACCAGCCGCGTGAAGGTGTAGGCCGCCCCGTTCTTCAGACGCGGATTGGCGAAGTAGGCCCGAAAAATGAAGGCGAAGGTGTCGATCAGGTAAAGGCGGTCTTCAGCCATAGACCACCTCCATGCCGCGCGGCGAGGTCTCGCGTATCCGCGCAGCGGATACCGAGAGGATGAAGGCGAAGGTGTCGATCAGGTAAAGGCGGTCTTCAGGCATGGCCCCAGTGTCTCAGAACCGGGGACCTCTCAGGGTACGGGAGGCCTCTTTGAGGTTTCCCCGATGGCCTTGACAGCACGAACGATCGTTCTATTCTATAGATCTCACCGGGAGGCCTCATGCCCTCGCCCGCCCTTCGAACCGCCATCGTCCCCCTCCGCCCCGGGAAGGGCGCTCTGACCCGGCAGGCCATCCTGCAGGAGGCCGTGAACCTGGCCTCGGTCAGCGGTCTGGAGGGCCTCACCATCGGCTCTCTCGCCGAGGCCACCGGCATGAGCAAGAGCGGACTCTTCGCGCATTTCGGCTCCAAGGAGGAGCTGCAGCTCGCCACGGTGCAGGCGGCGCGATCCGTGTTCATGGAGCAGGTGTTCCAGCCGGCGCTCCAGGCGCCCCGGGGCCTGAAGCGGCTCTGCGCCGTGGTGGCCTCCTGGATGGACTACGCCGAGCGCGAGATGTTCCGGGGCGGCTGCTTCTTCGCGGCAGTCTCGGTGGAGTTCGACAGCCGCCCCGGCCCCGTGAAGGATCTGGTGGCCGCCTGCATGACGGATTGGCGGGAAACCCTCGTCCGCCTGCTCCGCGAATCCAGGGAGGCGGGCGAGCTGGCCCGTGGTGCTGATCCCGAGCAGCTGGCCTTCGAATTCATGGCACTCGAGCTGGGCGCCAACGGCGCCTACCAGCTGCACCGGGACCACCGCGCCTTCGCCATGGCCCGCCGCGCCATCAAGGACCGCCTGCGAACCTTCAGCGCGCCCGGCGCCCGCTTCGCCCCGCTGTGAAGCCCATGACGCCCCGGCCCCGAATGTCCCTCCTCATGCGCGGTCTCCGTCTGGGCTTCCAGACCACGCGGTTGTTGTCGCCCGACCTCGCGCTGCGCATGGCCGAACGCCTCTTCTGCCTGCCCCGCCGGCACCGCACGCCCGAAGCCGAACTGGCCGCGGGCCGGAATGGCCAGCCGTTCGCCTTCCGCTCGCAGGGGTTCCTCCTCCAGGGCCGAATCTGGGGCGAAGGCCCTCCCGTGGCGCTGCTGCACGGCTGGGAGGGACGGGGCACCCAGTTCCACGCCTTCCTCGAACCCCTGCTGGCGGCGGGCTATTCCGCCGTGGCCTTCGATGAACCGGCGCACGGAGCTTCCCAGGGCCGATTCGCAGGCCCATTGGAGTGGAGTCAGGCCATCGGGGCCTTCGCCCGGGAAGTGGGCCCCCTCCATGGCGTGGTGGCCCATTCCCTGGGTGCCCCGGCCCTCGCCATCGCCCTGGATCAGGGCCTCCTCGAGCTGCCCCGCGCGGTGTTCCTCGCGCCGCCCGCCGAACCCGACATCTTCTACAGCGGACTGCTGTCCATGCTCGGCCTGCCCGAGCGCGACCATGCCCAGGCCTTCGAAGCCTTCGGCGCCCGCATCGGCATCCCTTGGGACCGCATCCGCCTGCGCAGCCTCGCACCGCGCCGCTCCACCGCCCTGCTCGTCATCCATGACCGCCAGGACCGTGATGTGCCCTGGGAGAGCGGCGCCACCGTCGCCTCCGTCTGGCCCGGCGCCCGACTCTTGCTCACCGAGGGGCTCGGCCACCGCCGGATCCTGAGGGACCCCCAGGTGATCGAACAGACGGTGGCCTTTCTCGGCCAGGCCCCGACCTCGGCCGCCCTGCCGTTCCACGGCGAGGGTCCCCGCAGCCTCGAGTGGCACCTGTTCCACCGGGAGCTGCGCACGGCCTAGGCGGCCAGTGATCCGGACTCATGCGACCCGAGGAAGATGACGAGAAGGTAGGAATCCTTCTCAGGAGGGCCCATGGTCCGCACATTCATCCTCCCCATCATGGCGATGGTCCTCGCCCTGCCCCTCGCCGCCCAGGTTTCAGAGCGCCCCAAGGCCGAGGCGATGGTCAAGGAGGGCATTGCCTTCCTGAAAGAGCACGGCAAGGACGCCTTCATCGCCGAAGTGCACAAGCCCAGCGGCCGCTTCCACGTGAAGCCCGGGAGCACGCTCTACCTGTTCGTCTACGACCTCAAGGGCGTGGTGCTCGCCCATGGCGCCCGAGCGAATCTCCTGGGCGTGAACCGCTGGAACGTGAAGGATCCCGATGGGGTCTACAACATCCAGGAGATCATCAAGACCGGACAGAAGAAGGGCGGCGGCTGGGCCGACATGAAGGTCGAGAACCCCGCCACCGGCAAGATTGAGAACAAGACCTCCTTCTGCCTGGCGGAAGGCGGCATCGTCGTGGGCTGCGGCATCTACAAGTAGGTCAGGCCAGCCCATAGAGCCGGCGCAGCAGGCGCTCCCACCAACTGGCGGGCAGGAGCGCCTTCAGCTTGCCGATCCAGTACGCATCCCAGCCCACCACCAGCCTGCGGGGAGGCTTCCGGGCATTCAGCGCTATCAGCAGACGGCGCGCGCAATCCTCCGCCGACAGGGCGAACCGCTCAGCCTGCTCCTTCCGTGCGGCCAGGTAGCGGGCGATCACCAGTTCGTAGCGCGTGCCCCTGGCCCGCTCCGGCAGGTCGCCCCAGACCTTCGCGAGCGTGTCGCGGAAGGCCGTGCGGATGGCCCCGGGCTCCACCAGGACGATCGCCACCTCCCCGCCGACCTCCAGCCGGAGGCTTTCGGCGAGCGCCACCACGGCATGCTTGGAGGCGTTGTAGGGCCCCGCCAGAGGGATGGAGAGCCGTCCCAGCATGGAGGCCACCTGGAGGATCCGCGCCCCGGGCTGCCGCCGGAGCAGGGGCAGGAAGGCCCGGGTCATTTCGTGCAAGCCGATCACGTTGGTCTCGAATTGCGCCCGCAGTTCCTCGGGACGAATGAGTTCGAGGGGCCCCACCTGGCCGTAGCCCGCGTTGTTCACCAGGGCCCTCAGGGGCAGGTCGGCGCAGGCTGAAGCGGCCGCGGCGATGCTGGCGGCGTCCGTGACATCCAGCTCGAGCAGCAGCAGGTCTTCGCCGGGGGGCAGGTCCGCGAGCGCCTCCCGGCGCCGCGCCGTGGCCACCACGCCCCAGCCCGCCGCGCGGCAGAGGGGCACCAGCGCCCGGCCGATGCCCGTCGAACAGCCCGTGATGACGACCCAGCTTCGCATCCGTCCATCCTGCCACGCCCAAAACGCGACGGGGCGCCTTCCGACGCCCCGTCCGTGGATCGCAGGAAGACCTACTTCTTCTTCGCGGGAGCCTTGGCAGCGGCCTTGGCGCCGCCCTTGGCTTCGATCTTCGTGGCCACCTGCTTGTAGGTGACGGTCACCTTATCACCGGCCTTGAGGGCATCCTTCCCGGCGGTGCTGCCGTCGGTGTAGAAGCGCCACTCCTCCTTGCCGAGGTCGAGCGTGAAGCTGTCGGCGGCGACTTCCTTCACGGTCCCCGTCTTCTGGTAGGACGCCGCAGCGGCGGCCCAACCGAGGGCCCCGCCAAGAACGGCGGTGGCGGCGAACGCGGCAAGGGATTTCATGCGCATGGGAACCTCCTTGGGATTGGTTGGCCCAAGGCTAGCAGGCATGTCGGTTCCCGCAAGCCGAGATGCGGGCCCGCCTAAATAAGCGCCAGCAGACCCACGAGGTAGAAGCTGAAATCCACGCTGAGCTCGAACCGGTTCTTCCCGGTGGTGAACCGCTCGTGGTAGAGCCAGAGGTAGACCATGGGATAGGCGGCGCACACCACCAGCACCAGCGCCACCGCCAGGGGATGGCCCTGGCCCCGGTTCTCGTAGGTCAGCCAGAGGGTGCCCGCCAGCAGCGTGCCCAGCAGGCCCAGGAGGACCAGCTTGGTGGCCCGCTTGCCCATGAGGATGGGCAGCGTCTCCTTGCCCACGATCTGGTCGTTCTGCATGTCGCGGAATTCGTAGATCACCGTGCGGACGAAGGCCAGGACGCCCACCAGGAAGATAGCCGCGAAGGTGCGCAGGTCCCACACCCGGCCTTCCTGCCAGACGGGCGTGATGACCGCCACGGTGGCGAGGGCCAAGGCCACCACCACATCCTTTGAGCCCGGGATGTGCCGCAGGCTCCAGGCCTTGCCGCCCACCTGGAAGCGCCGCTTGTAGGCGGCGCCCACCAGCGAAGCGCCCGCGACGATCAGCAGCACCTTCGCGCCCAGGCTCGCGGCCAGGCCAAGGGTGACGGCCAAGGCGAGGGCGGCCGATACCAGCAGCCCCTTCCGGTGGCGTTCCAGGAACCGCGCCCGGGCCGGTCCCTTGGCGCCGAGGCCCAGGAGGTCGAGGAAGGGCGTGAGCAGGTACATGGCCAGTACGTAGGCGGCGGTGATGACCGGGTAGCGCCAGCCCAGAGGCAGGCCCAGCCACTTGTGGACCCCGAGGGTCATCAGGCCCGCGCCGAGGGCCATGAGCGAGGAGCTGCCGAAGGCGGCCTGGAGGAAGTTCCGCCAGCGGCTGGGCCCGTCGCCCAGCTGCTCGAGCACGTCCACCACCTCATCCACCAGCCAGGTGGGGGTGGAGGCACCGGCGAGGACCCCCACGGTCTCCTTGCCGCTGAAGCCCGCCAGGTCCAGTTCGGCGGCCGTCTCCACGTACTGCACGGGCTTGCCGTAGTGGTGGGCCAGCTCGGCGAGGTGCTTGGTGTTGCTGGAGGCCTTGCCGCCCACGACGATCACCGTGTCGACGGTCTGGGCCAGGGACTTGGCCTCGTCCTGGCGCATCCAGGTGTCTTCGCAGATGGTGTTCTCGAAGACCGCCTCGCCGGCGCGTTCCCGGAGGTACTCCGTGATCTCGTGGTAGTCCTTCACGGTGAAGGTGGTCTGGGCCACCACCAGCACCTTCTTGAGCTGGTCATCGGTGAGTGCCTGGGCCTCGGCCATGTTCGCCACGATGACCGATCCGCTTTCCGCGAAGCTGCGGTGCGCCACGCTCTCCGCATGGCCGTGGCTGCCGAGGATCACCGTAAAATAGCCCTTGGGGCTCCACTTCTTGATCTTGTTGTGGACCTTCGCGACCTCGGGACAGGTGGCGTTCACGATCTTCAGCTCGCCCTTGGCCTGGCGCTCCTTGAGGCCGCGCAGATCCTGGATGGGAATGCCGTGGGCGCGGATCACCACCGTGCCGTTCTGAACCTTGTCTGGCGCCTCGGCCACGGCCACACCGCGCTTGCCGATGAGGTCCAGGGCCTGCGGGTTGTGGATGAGGGGCCCCAGGGTCTGCACGACCCGCCCATCGTGGTGCACCGAAGCCTCCAGCACCGCGTCCATGGCGCGCTTCACACCCCAGCAGAAGCCCGCGGTCTTGGCGACGATCACCTTCATGGCAGCCCCTAATCCTGACCGCATTGGTCAGGTTATCCATCATAGCGCCAGCCATGTATCGGCGCACAGCTCAGGTGACCTCCGCCTCCAGGAATCTCCGATCCGCGGCACCTTGCGAACTGCGCGCCAGCTGGGCATTTTATTTGTGACCATTACATCATCATTGCCTGGAACTGGGAGCACTCCGGTTGTACAGTTTCGTCGGCTCCGTGGTGGTCCAGATGGTGATGGATTCCTCTCGGCGATCAGACAGGCTCTCGATCCGAGGTTTCCGGCGGCGGATACCGGTCCAGCCTCGCGGCCATCACGCTCCTGATTCCCTACCTCGCTGGGTCCACGGGAGCCGGGAGCGATGCCACCCGGGGGGAACCCCGTCCGCCGCCTGACCGCCCGCGCAGGCGGGCACTGCCTTGGAGGACTGGAATGCTGATGACGGAACGGGAATTCCTGGCCGCGGAAATCCAGAGCCTGGCCAACAAGTACGGCCGCAGCCGCACCTCCCTGGTGCCCATCCTCCAGGA
>JAFJUR010000126.1 GCA_017859995.1 Holophagaceae bacterium
GCGTTGGCCACGTAGAGGATGGCCTGGGCCAGGGGGATGCGGGCCTCGGGCCAGCCGATCTGCTCCACGGCGCGGCTGGCGGCCTCGCTGAGGATGAAGGCCTGGGGATCCGCGTTGCCCACGTCCTCGGCGGCGCAGACCATGAGGCGCCGGGCGATGAAACGGGGATCCTCCCCGCCGCGGATCATGCGGCTGAGGTAGTAGAGCGCCGCGTCGGGATCGGAGCCGCGCAGGCTCTTCTGGAAGGCCGAGGCCAGGTCGTAGTGGCCGTCGGCCCGGTCGAACATCATGCGGCCGCCCAGGGCGCCCTGGAGGGATTCCAGGTCGGGATCGGGCATCTCCATCCAGGTTTCCAGGCCCGAGAGCGCCGAGCGCAGGTCGCCGCCGGCCCAGTGCGAGAGCCACTCGAAGACATCCTTGGGCTCGGGCTTCCCGGCCTGCTCCTTGGCCCAGGCCCGCTTCAGCACCTGCTGGATGTGGATGGGTTCGAGGGCCTTGAGGGCGATGAGCTGGCAGCGGCTGCGCAGCGCCGGGTTCAGGTAGAAGGCGGGGTTCTCGGTGGTGGCGCCGATGAGTACCGCCTCGCCCCGTTCCAGGAAGGGCAGCAGGATGTCCTGCTGGGCCCGGTTGAAGCGGTGGATCTCGTCCAGGAACACCACCGGCGGCACGCTCCGGAACAGCGGCATCTCGCGGCTGTCCGCAGGAATTTCTTCAGCTCCGCCGCGCTGCCGCTGACACCGGAGAACTCCATGAAGCCGTGGCCCGTGGCCTCTGCCAGGATGCGGGCCAGGGTGGTCTTGCCCGTGCCGGGCGGACCCCACATCACCATGGAGGGCAGGCGGCCCCCGGCCGTGAGCCGGGTCAGGGCGCCCTTGGGACCCAGCAGGTGCGACTGGCCCACCACCTCATCGAGGGTGGCGGGGCGGAGGCGTTCGGGAAGGGGGATGTGGGACATGGTCGGCCGGACTTCCAGCCTAGCCGCTGTGCTAGGCCTTCGCCACGGCCCTGGAGAGCCGGATTCTGGGCGGCGGCACCGAGAAGGACCGCCCCTACGTGGTGCTCGAAGACACCGTGTTCTACCCCGAGGGCGGGGGCCAGCCCTGCGACCTGGGCACCGTGAACGGCGTTGCGGTGGTGGACGTCCAGAAGCGGGACGGGGAGATCCGCCACTACCTGGCTGCCCCAGTCGTGGAGGGCCCGGCTTCTCTGAAGCTGGACTGGGCCCGCCGCTTCGACCACATGCAGCAGCACACGGGCCAGCACCTGCTCACGGCCGTGGCCCAGGACCAGTTCCAGTGGGAGACCACGGCCTTCCATCTGGGGGCGTCGGTCTGCGACATCGAGCTCTCGGCTCACGCCATTTCGCCGCGCGACATGGCGCAGCTGGAAGAGGCGGTCGCGTCCGAAATCAGGGCACACCGCGAGGTTTCGGCCCGGCGGGTGAGCCCGGAGGCCTACACGCTGGAAGCGGTGCGCTCCCGCGGCCTGCCCGAGGGGCACACTGGCGACATCCGCCTGGTGCAGATCGCCGGGGTGGACCTGAACACCTGCGGCGGCACGCACCTGCGTCACACCGGCGAGATCGAAACGCTCAAGCTGCTCGGCACCGAAAGCATCCGCGGCGGCACGCGGCTCTTCTACGTGGCCGGAGGCCGCCTGCGGAGCCGACTGGGCACCCATGAGCAGCGCAACGCCGCGCTCCGGGCCCTCCTGGGCGCGCCGGACGAGGATCTGGCGGCCGCCCTCCAGATCAAGCTGGACCAGCTGCTGGCCCTGGACCGCCGCAGCCGGAAACTGGAGGAGGAGCTGGCCGAATTCCAGGCGACGGCCCTCGCCGCGCGGCCCGGCGCCCTGGTGGAGGTCCACCACGACGGCCGCGACATGGCCTTCCTGCAAAAGCTGGCCCGGGGCACTCTCGTCCTGGATCCCGCCAAGGCCGTGTTTCTCACCTCCGACGCAGGTGGACAGGGGCTCTTCCTGCTGAGCGCCGGCGAGGCCTCCACCTTGGATGTACCCACCGCCGGCAAGGCCGTGGCGGCGCTCCTGGGCGCCAAGGGCGGCGGCTCGGGCAGGAGCTTCCAGGGCAAGGCACCCAGCCTCGCCACCCGCGACCAGGCCCTGGCCGCCCTCCGGGTGATGGGACAATAGTTCCGCCATGGACCTGATCTACCTCGACCACAACGCCACGACCGCCCTGGATCCCGAGGCCTTCGAGGCCATGCGGCCCTGGTTCACGGAGCGCTTCGGCAACGCCAGCGCCGCCTACACCCTGGGCCATCTTTCGGATGGCGCCGTGGTGGCGGCGCGGGAGCAGGCGGCGGCCCTGGTGGGCTGCACGCCGGCGGAGATCGTCTTCACCTCGGGCGGCACCGAAAGCCTGAACCACGCCTTCCGGGGCGTGTGGGAGGCCTTCCCCACGAAGCGTCACCTGGTCACCACCGCCGTGGAGCATCCGGCCGTGCGGGCCCTGGTGGGCTGGTGGAAGGCCCAGGGCGGCGAGGCCACCGATGTGGGCGTGGATGGCGAGGGACGGCTGGACCTCGCGGCCCTGGAGGCCGCCGTGCGCCCAGACACGGCCCTGGTGGCCGCCATGGCTGCCAACAACGAGTCGGGCGTGCTGTTTCCCGTGGCGGACGCCGCACGCCTCGCCAAGGCCAAGGGCGCCCTCTTTCTCGTGGATGCCACCCAGGCCGCCGGCAAGATTCCCATCGAGGCCGCCGCCTGGGGCGCGGACCTGCTCTCGCTGAGCGCCCACAAGTTCCACGGGCCGAAGGGCACGGGCCTGCTCATGATCCGTCGCGGCGTGCGCCTGAAGCCCCTCATGCTGGGCGGCTCCCAGGAGCGGGGCCGGCGCGGCGGCACCGAGAACGTGCCGGGCATCGTGGGCCTGGGCAAGGCCGCGGAACTGGCCCGGCTTGGCCTCCCGGACATGGACCGGGTGCGGGGTCTGCGCGACCACCTGGAGGCCCGCATCGTGGCTGACATCCCGGACGTGCGAATCCACGGGGCCGGTTCGGAGCGCCTGCCCAACACCAGCCTGGTGGGTTTCGCCGGGGTGGAAGGCGAAGGCCTGCAGCTGAAGCTGGCCGAGCGCGGCGTCTGCGTGTCCACGGGCAGCGCCTGCAGCACCGGGATGCGGGAGCCCAGCCATGTGCTGCGAGCCATGCAGGTGCCCGACACCTACGCCCGGGGCACGATCCGCTTCAGCCTGGGCCACGGGACCACCGCCGATCAGGTGGACCGGGTCGCGGCCCTGCTGCCGGGACTGGTGGCCGAGCTGAGGATGACGCGGAGCTTGAGTTGATCGCAGGCGGTCATTGACAAGCCGCAGACAAGCGATCCATGTCAGATAGACATACAATTGGAACACCATCTCGAGGGCAAACCTGGACTGGGTGTCCAAAGGATGGAGAGGTGGCTTCATGGTCCTCGATCTTTTGAAGCGGTTCACCCACGGGCTTCGGTCCGGAAGGGTGGAGGATGCCCCCCACTGGCGCACTCCAGCGACCCTGGACAGGGGGCCCCTCGGAGAGGCCTGCCTCGCCCTGGACTGGCAGGGGCATGGTTCCGCGCTGTGGGAGCGGGATGGCGAGATCTGGACCATGCCCGTGGGCCCCCGCTCGGCCCAGGCCCTGATGCGTCTGCCCATGGGCTCGGGGTCAACGCCGCGGATGGCCCTGAACCCGGAGGGCAGGGGCATTGCCGTGTGGCAGGCGGAGGTGGGCGAGGACCGGCAGATCCTGGGGCGCATCCTGGGCGGGGGCGAGAGCATCGCGCAGGTGATCTTCCGGACCACCGGCCGCGTCCAGCACCTCCAGCCCACCGTGGATCGACGAGGCAATGCCCTGGTGGTGTGGCTCCATGAGCGGGAGGGCGCCTTCGAGGTGATGGCTCAGAGTTTCGACACCCGGGCGGCCACCTGGGAACAGGCCCCGACCAGCCTCGGCATGCCATCCGCGGCGGACGTGGAGCCCCGTTTCGCAGCCAATCGGCGGGAGCATGCCATGGTGCTCTGGGGAATCGAGCACAGTGGTTTCGAGGGCCTGGTGGCGAGCCACTACTGGCCCACGGACCGCATCTGGTCGGATCGTCCCGTGCCGGTGGTCTCCCACGCCACCCGTCATCACCGGGTGGTGATGGACGACCTGGGGAACGCGCTGGCGCTATGGATCCATGCGCCGTACGGTGAGCGCTGCCAGCTGGAGGCCAGCTACTACGACGCGCCGGCCTGTGAGTGGCGGGAACCCGAGGTGCTCGCCAGCGCCCGGATCATCTCCTCCCCCCGCCTGGAGATGACCGCAGAGGGCGAGGCCCTGGCCGCCTGGTGCCAGGAGGAGGGCTTCGGCGCCTCCCGCCTTTTGGCCAAGGCCTTCAAGGGCGGGCGATGGGACCTGGCCATGGATTGCCTCGAGCTGGGCCAGGACCCCGTTCAGGATTTCGCCATCGGCCTGGGCCCTGAAGGCCGGGCCGGGCTCATCGCGGTGCAGCGGGGCGCGGAGGGCGATTGGGTGTCGGCCCGGCTCCGCCTCGGCGATTGGTCCGCGGCCGTTCCGCTGACCGGTCCCTCCTGGCTGCCCTGCTCCCAACCGCGGCTGGCCTTCTGCCCCCAGGGCGTGTCCGCCCTCTGGATTCAGGGCATGGGTCGGGAGCGCGCCCTGTTCCTGACGGAGTCCCACTGAGGCGGTTCAGGCGACAGGGTGCGCGCCGTTGGCGGCGAGCAGTTCCTTGGCGTAGTGCGCCACCGCGAAGGGGAGCCAGCGGTGGCCGGGCAAGTCGCGGCTGAGGTAGCCCATGTGACCGCCGCAGTCCTCCAGGTGCAGGTGCACCGCCGGCGAGGGTGAGGCCTCCACCGCGTGCTGCCAGGGGATGAAAGGATCATCCTTGGCCATGAGGATGACGGTGGGCACGGTGATCCGGGACAGGTGGGACCGGGCGGAGCAACGCGCGTAGTAGTCGTCGGCGTCGCGAAAGCCCGCGGCCTTCGTGGTGTAGGCGTCGTCGAATTGCCGCAGGCTCATGGTCGCCCAGGTGCGGTAGATGTCGGGGATGAGGCCGTCCTCCACGCGCTGGCGGATGGCGTGGCGGCAGCGCTTGATGAAGCGCAGCTCATAGAGGCGGCTGAGGCCCCGGTGGATGGTGAAGGAGCAGGCCCCCAGATCCACCGGCGGGTTCACGGCGATGGCTGCGTCCGGCTGGGCGGCCGGCTCCGGCAGTCCGCCGCCCAGGTTCAGCAGCAGCGCGTTGGCCGAGAGGGAATAGGCCACGGCGAGCTGGCGCAGCTCCGGGTGGCGGGCGCGGGCGGCGGCGAAGGCCGCGCCCAGGTCGTCGCCGGAGCCGCTGTGGTAGGGCCGCTTCGCCAGGCCCCGGCCCGTGCCGCAGCCGCGGTGGTTCACGGTCCACACGTGGTGCCCAAGCCCACGGGCGAGCGCCACCGTGCGGCGCACGTAGTGGGCCTGGTCGTCACCGCCCAGCCCGTGGAAGACCAGGGTCAGCGTGCCGGTCTCGCCCGGATAGTGGCGGCCCGTGAGCGCATCGCCGTCGGGCAGGGGTATGCGGATGGGGCTGGATGGGTGGGTCGGGGATTCCCCGGGCAGATAGTTGCCCAGGATGGTTTGCAGGTGACCCGTGGCGGCCCACCAGGGCGGACGGCAGGGAAGGGGGGGCGGCGCCAGGTCCATGCCCCCAGTCTGACCCAAACCGGCGCGGGTCAGTCGTTGCGCCGGAAGACCAGCTTGTAGCTGAAGGGGTTGTCCAGCTTCGGGTGGGTGTAGGTCACCTGCAGGGCCAGGGAGTTTCCATCCTTGCGCATGGAATAGATGTGCTTGAGGGTGTAGCCGTCCCCGGTGAGGGTCTGGATCATGGTCGGCCCCTCCTTGGTGAGGGTCGCCTTGAAGACCACGTCATCGCTGCGCTTCCAGTCGGCTTCGGTGCCGTCGGCGGGCGTGTCCACGGGGCGTTCCTTGCCCATGGTCACGGAGAAGCTGTCCCCCGCGAGGATGTCGAGCTTGTTGAAGCCGCGGCAGGCGGACTGGAGCTTCTTCTTCCAGAACAGCTTCATGGCGAAGTTGAGGTCCTTCACATGGGCTTCGATCTGCTCGTCGATCTTGTCGCTCTGAGAGGCGTGCAGGGTCCACTCGCCGTCCCAGTCCACCTTGGCTTCCTTGGCGGGATTTCCCTTGACGGATTCGGCGGCCTTCGCCGGCGCTTTCGCTTTCTGAGCGGCGACGGGGAGGGCGAGCAGGCAGGGCAGCAGCAGGATGGGGAAGCGCATGGGAGCTCCAGTGGGATGGAAGGAGCCTACCTCCAGGAGATGAGTTCTGGAAGGTTTCCATGTGATCGGTGCAACAAAGCCGGGGATTGAGGACCTTCCGGGGAAGATAGTTCGGGACGCGGTGTAAGCTGGTGGGAAATCAGCCCAGACAACCAGGGCACTCAATCCAAGGAGTGTGGCCATGACACGCAAGCAGGAAGCCCTCGACTATCATTCGCAAGGGCGCAAGGGAAAGATCGAGGTGGTGGCCACCAAGCCCTGCTCGACCGCCCGCGACCTCGCGAATGCCTATTCGCCGGGCGTGGCGGAGCCCTGCCTCGAGATCGAGAAGAACCCTGAGGACGCCTACAAATACACCGCCAAGGGGAACCTGGTGGCCGTCATCTCCAACGGCACGGCAGTGCTGGGCCTGGGCAACATCGGCGCCCTGGCCGGCAAGCCGGTCATGGAGGGCAAGGGCGTGCTCTTCAAGCGCTTCGCCGACATCGACGTGTTCGACATTGAGGTCGACGAGCTGGACATCGACAAGTTCTGTCAGGTGGTCAAGGCCCTGGAGCCCACCTTCGGCGGCGTCAACCTCGAGGACATCAAGGCCCCGGAGTGCTTTGAGATCGAGACCCGCCTGAAGAAGGAGATGAACATCCCGGTCTTCCACGACGACCAGCACGGCACGGCCATCATCAGCACCGCGGCGCTGATGAACGCCTCCGAAATCGTCGGAAAGAAGCTGGGCGACATGAAGGTGGTGTTCAGCGGCGCCGGCGCCTCGGCCATCGCCTGCGCGAACATGATGATCAACGCCGGCGTGAAGCTGGAGAACCTCTGGCTCTGCGACACCAAGGGCCTGGTCTACACCGGCCGCAAGGAAGGCAACAACAAGTACAAGGACCGGTTCGCCAAGCCTAGCGAATGGCGCACCCTGGCTGACACCATCGTCGATGCCGATGTGTTCGTGGGCTGCTCCAGCAAGGGCGCGCTGACGCCCGAGATGCTGCTGAGCATGGCGAAGAACCCCATCGTCTTCGCCCTCGCGAACCCCGATCCCGAGATCGACTACCCCACCGCCAAGGCCACCCGCGACGACATCATCCTGGCCACGGGCCGCAGCGACTACCCGAACCAGGTGAACAACGTCCTGGGCTTCCCCTTCATCTTCCGCGGCGCCCTGGATGTGCGCGCCTCCGAGATCAACGAGCCGATGAAGCTGGCTGCGGCCAAGGCCCTGGCGGCCCTGGCCAAGGAGGAGGTGCCGGAATCGGTGGTCAGGGCCTATTCAGGCCAGAAGTTCAGCTTCGGCCGCGAGTACATCATCCCCAAGCCCTTCGATCCCCGCGTGCTGCTGTGGGTGGCGCCCGCAGTGGCGAAGGCTGCCATGGATTCCGGCGTGGCCAAGCAGCCCATCACCGACATGAACGCCTACAAGGAGCGCCTTGAAGGGCTCCAGGGCCGCAGCAAGGACGTGATCCGCAGCGTCGTAAACCGCGCCAAGTCCGACCCGAAGCGCGTGGTCTTCCCCGAAGGCGACCATCCGCTGATCCTCCAGGCCGTGTCGCAGATGGTGGACGAGGGCATCTGCATCCCCATCCTCCTGGGGGATCCCGCCAAGGTGAAGTCCGCCGCCGCGGAGCGGGGCCTCGACCTCGCGGGCATCGAGATTCTGGATCCCGAGACGGACAGCTGGCGCAAGGAGGCGGAAGACGCCTTCTACGATCTGCGCAAGCGCCGCGGCATCACCCGGTTCGAGGCCAAGCGCCAGATCCACCGCCGCATCTACTACGGCGCCATGATGTGCCGCATGGGCAAGGCCGACGGCATGATCGCCGGACTGACGATGTACTACCCCGACACCATCCGGCCCTGCCTTGAAGTGATCGGCACCCGAAAGGGCGTCAAGAAGGTGTGCGGTGTCTACACCATGGTGCTGAAGAATCGCGTCCTGTTCTTCTCCGACACGACCATGAACATCGAGCCCGACCACGAGGCGCTGGCGGAAATCGCCCTGCTCACGGCAGATCTGGTGAAGGACACCTTCAACATGGATCCCAAGGTGGCCATGCTCTCCTTCTCGAGTTTCGGCAGCGTGGACCATCCCCTGGTCCGCAAGGTCCAGAAAGCCGTGGAAATCGTGAAGGCTACCCGGCCCGAGCTGAAGTGCGATGGCGAGATGCAGGCCGACACGGCGCTGGGCGAGGGCATCCTCGCCGAGAACTACCCCTGGGTGGACCTGCCGGGCGGCCCGAATGTGCTGATCTTCCCCGACCTCACCAGCGGCAACATCGGCTACAAGCTGGTGCAGCGGCTGGCGGGCGCCGAGGTCATCGGCCCCATCACCTGCGGCATGGCGGCCCCGGTCCATGTGCTTCAGCGGCACAGCGACCTGAACGACATCATCCACCTCACGGCCCTCACGGTCGTGGAGGCGCAGCAGCGCAAGGCCTGATCGGCGTCAGCACCACGCAGCGGGGGCCGCTCGGCCCCCGCTGTCTGTCTAGCCGGACGTTCCCAGCTGCAGCAGCCAGGCCTGGATCTCCGGATCGGGATCGGCGCTGAGGCGCAGGGCCTCCCGCAGGTCGGCGAGGGCGGGGGCGGGCTCCTCCCGCTGCAGGTGCACGAAGGCCCGCTCCTTATGGAAGCGCGGGTTCTCGGGCTGGAGCAGGATCAGGTGGGTGGCCGTCCAGAGCGCCTCCTCCCAGTCCTCGGCGTGGAGGAAGCGGAGGTGGAGGTTCCGCACCAGGCGGATGAGGGTCTCCCGGCC
>JAFJUR010000127.1 GCA_017859995.1 Holophagaceae bacterium
GAGGCGAACATGCGGCCCGTGTTGCCCCCGCCCACGAAGGCGGTGACGCTCTCGACATCCGGGTCGGCCTGCACGATGGCCACGTACTGGGTCATCAGCTTCTCCATGCCCGCGAACGAGATGTCCTGGGCGGCCTGGATGGAGCCGGTGACGCGGCCTGTGTCCTGCTGAGGGAAGAAGCCCTTGGGGATGGCGATGTAGAGGCCGATGGTGGCCACCATGGTGGCCAGCGCGACGGTGAGGGTGAACCGCTGGTGGCGCAGCACCCAGGCCAGGGAGCGCTCGTAGTGGCCCATGATCCACTGGAAGCCCCGCTCGGTGGCCTGGAAGACGCGGCCGTGCTTCTCCTCGGCGTGGGGCCGCAGGAGGCGCGAGCACATCATGGGCGTGGTGGTGAGCGAGACCAGCATGGAGATGACGATGGCCACCGAGAGGGTGACCGCGAACTCGCGGAACAGCCGCCCCACGATGCCGCCCATGAGCAGGATGGGGATGAAGACGGCGATGAGCGAGATGCTGATCGACACCACTGTGAAGCCGATCTCCTTGGCACCGTGGAGCGCGGCCTCCATGGGCCGCATGCCGTTCTCCAGGTGGCGGGTGATGTTCTCCACCACCACGATGGCGTCGTCCACCACGAAGCCCGTGGCCACCGTGAGGGCCATGAGGGACAGGTTGTCGATGGTGTAGCCCAGCAGGTACATCACGCCGAAGGTGCCGATGAGCGAGATGGGCACGGCCACGCTGGGGATGAGGGTGGACCGCACGCTGCGCAGGAACACGAAGACGACGAGGATCACCAGGCCGATGGAGATGCCCAGCGCCAATTGCACATCCTTTACTGAGGCGCGGATGGTGCGGGTGGCGTCGATCAGCACTTTCAGATCCACCGTGGGCGGAATGGTGGCCTGGAGCTGGGGCAGGATGGCCCGGACGCGGTCGACGGTCTCGATGATGTTGGCGTCCGGCTGGCGGAAGATGGGAATCATGATGGCCGGCACGCCGTTGGACAGGCCGCCGTTGCGGACGTTCTCCACCGAGTCGGTCACCTTGGCCACGTCGGAGAGGCGGATGGCGTTCCCCTGGCGGTAGCGGATGATCAGGGGCTGGTAGTCCGCCGCCTTCATGAGCTGGTCGGTGGTGGTGATGGACCAGGTGGTGCCGCCGCTGTCGAGGTCGCCCTTGGGCCGGTTCAGGTTGGCGGCGGCGATGGCCACCCGCACATCCTCGAGGGCCAGGCCCTGGGCGTTCAGGAGGGCCGGGTTCACGTCCACCCGCACGGCCGGCAGGGCGCCGCCCCACACGAACACCTGGCCCACGCCCTGGATCTGGGAGAGCTTCTGCTGCAGCAGCGACGAGGCGATGTCGTACATCCGCTCGCGGGGGATCAGCTTGGACGTGAGCGCCAGCAGCATGATGGGCGAATCCGCCGGGTTCACCTTGCGGTACGAGGGATTGTTCGGGAGGTTCGCGGGCAGGTCGCCCCGGGCGGCGTTGATGGCCGCCTGCACGTCGCGGCCCGCGGCGTCGATGTTGCGTCCCAGGTCGAACTGGAGGGTGATGTTGGTGGAGCCCAGCGAACTGGCCGAGGTCATCTCCGTGATGCCGGCGATGCGCCCGAACTGTCGCTCCAGGGGCGTGGCCACGGACGAGGCCATGGTCTCCGGGCTGGCACCGGGGAGGCCCGCCTGCACCTGGATGGTGGGGAACTCCACCTGGGGCAGCGGCGAGACCGGCAGGAACTGGTAGGCGATGGCGCCCAGCAGCGCCAGGGCCACGGTCAGCAGGGTGGTGGCCACCGGTCGGCGGATGAACGGGGTGGAGATGCTCACGGGGCACCCCCCTCGCCGGGGCCCACGGCGCGCGAGGTCATTCCGGCTCCGGCGCCAGTGCCTGGCCAGTCCTGGGCTGGCCGGTCCGGGTGGGGGATCCGAGCCCGCGCAGCCGCCGGGCCAGGCGGTCGAAGGCCAGGTAGATCACGGGCGTGGTGTAGAGGGTCAGCACCTGGCTGAAGATGAGGCCGCCCACGATGACGATGCCCAGGGGCCGCCGCAGCTCGGCGCCCACGCCCGATCCCAGCGCCAGGGGCACGCCGCCCAGCAGCGCCGCCATGGTGGTCATGATGATGGGCCGGAACCGCAGCAGGGAGGCCTGGTAGATGGCTTCCTCGGGCGGCAGGCCGTCCTTGCGTTCGGCCTCCAGCGCGAAGTCGATCATCATGATGGCGTTCTTCTCGACGATGCCGATCAGCAGAATGATGCCGATGAGGGCGATGACGCTGAAATCGGTGCGGCAGAGCATGAGGGAGAGCAGGGCGCCCACGCCCGCCGAAGGGAGCGTCGAGAGGATCGTGATGGGGTGGATGTAGCTCTCGTACAGCACGCCGAGCAGGATGTAGACCGTGAGCACCGCGGCGAGGATGAGCAGCGGCGTGTTGGTGAGGGAGGCGCCGAAGGCCTGGGCCGTGCCCTGGAAGCCGGCCTTGATGCTCGGCGGGAAGTCCAGGTCCCGGCGCGCCTGGTTCACGGCCTTCACCGCGTCGCCGAGGGAGGCGCCCGGAGCCAGGTTGAAGGACACGGTGGCCGTGGGGAACTGGCCCTGGTGGCTGATGGCGAGGGGGGCCGTCACGGTCTCGATGCGGGTGAAGGCGCTGAGAGGCACCGAGCCGCCCGAGGCCGAGCGCACGTAGATGTTCTGGAGGTCGCTGGGCTGCCGGTACTGGCCCGGCTGGGCCTCCAGTACCACGCGGTACTGGTTCAGCTGGGTGAACATGGTGGAAATCTGCCGCTGGCCGAAGGCGTCGTACAGGGCGTCGTCCAGCATCTGGGGCGTGATGCCCAGCCGCGAGGCGGTGGTGCGATCGAGGGAGATGCGGATCTGCAGGCCCGCGTTCTGCTGGTCGCTGGCCACGTCGCGCAGCTCGGGAATGGCCGCGAGGCGCTCCACGAACCTGGGCGTCCACTCGGCCAGTTCCCTCGGATCGGCGTCCTCCAGGGTGTACTGGTACTGCGTGCGGCTGACGCGGTCTTCCACGGTGAGGTCCTGCACCGGCTGCATGTAGAGGCGGATGCCCTCCACCTTGGCCAGCTGGGGCTGCAGGCGGTGGATCACCTCGCTGGCGCTGAGGCCACGCTCCTCGAGGGGCTTGAGGTTGATCTGAATGCGCCCGCTGTTGAGCGTGGTGTTGGTGCCGTCGATGCCGATGAACGAGGACAGGCTCTCCACCGCCGGGTCCTTGAGGATCTCGGCGGAGAGGCGCTGCTGGCGCTCGGCCATGGCCGGGAACGAGACGGTCTGCGGGGCCTCGGAGATGCCCAGGATCACGCCCGTGTCCTGCACAGGGAAGAAGCCCTTGGGGATGACGAGGTAGAGCAGCACGGTGGAGGCGAGGGTGGCCACGGCCACCACCAGGGTGCCCGTCTGGTGCTTGAGCACCCAGGCGAGGGTGCGGCCGTAGAAGGCGATCACCCGCTGGAACACCCGCTCCGAGGACTGATAGAACCGGCCCTGTTCCTCCGGCGGCGTGTGCTTCAGGAGCTTGGCGCACATCATCGGGGTGAGCGTGAGCGAGACCACCGCGGAGACCAGGATGGTGACGCTGAGGGTGACGGCGAACTCCCGGAAGAGCCGACCCACGATGTCGCCCATGAAGAGCAGGGGAATGAGCACGGCGATGAGGGAGACGGTCAGCGACAGGATGGTGAAGCCGATCTGGCCGGAGCCCTTGAGCGCCGCCTGGAGGGGCGGCTCGCCCTCCTCGATGTAGCGCATGATGTTCTCGATCATCACGATGGCGTCGTCCACCACGAAGCCCGTCGAGATGGTGAGCGCCATCAGGGTGAGGTTGTTCAGGCTGTAGCCCAGCAGGTACATCACCCCGAAGGTGCCCACCAGGGATAGCGGCACGGCCACGCTGGGGATGATGGTGGCCGCCAGGGTGCGCAGGAACAGGAAGATCACCATCACCACCAGGGCGATGGTGAGCATCAGCTCGAATTCCACGTCGTGCACCGAGGCGCGGATGGTGACGGTGCGGTCCGTGAGGATGTTCAGCTCCACGGAGGCGGGCAGCGAGGCGCGCAACTGGGGCAGCAGGTCCTTCACCCGGTCCACCACGGCGATGATGTTGGCGCCGGGCTGGCGCTGGATGTTCAGGATGACGGCAGGGGTGGTGTTCTTCCAGGCGGCGAGGCGGATGTTCTCCACGTCGTCGGTCACCTGGGCGATTTCGGAAAGCAGCACGGGGGCGCCATTCCGGTAGGCCACCACGAGGGGGCGGTATTCCTCGCTGGAGAGCAGCTGGTCGTTGGCGCCGATGGCGTAGGCCTGCCGCAGGCCGTCAAAGCTGCCCTTGGCCTGGTTCACGTTGCTCTGGGCCACGGCGGTGCGCACGTCGCCGAGGGTGAGGCCCTTCGCGGCCAGGGCAGAGGGGCTGGCCTGGATCCGCACCGCGGGTTTCTGGCCGCCGCTGATGCTGACCAGGCCCACGCCGGGCAGCTGGGAGATCTTCTGGGCCAGGCGCGTGTCGGCGAAATCCTGCACCTTGGAGAGGGGCAGCGTTTTCGAGGTGAGGGCCAGGGTCAGGATGGGCGAGTCGGCCGGGTTGATCTTGCTGTAGATGGGCGGATTGGGGAGGTCGCGGGGCAGGTAGGTGCCTGCGGCGTTCACCGCGGCCTGCACCTGCTGTTCGGCCACGTCGATGTTCAGGTCCAGCACGAACTGCAGCGTGATGACCGAGCTGCCGCCCGAGCTGGTGGACGACATGCGGTTGAGGCCGGGCAGCTGGCCGAACTGGCGCTCCAGCGGCGCGGTGATGGCCGAGGCCATCACGTCGGGGCTGGCGCCGGGATAGAAAGTGACCACCTGGATGGTGGGGTAGTCCACCTGGGGCAGGGCGGAGACCGGCAGCTGGCGGAAGGCCAGGAGGCCCACCAGCAGCAGGCCCACCATCAGGAGGGAGGTCGCGATGGGCCGGAGGATGAAGGGCCTTGAGGGATTCACCGAATCAGCCCTTCGCGCCCGCGGGCTTGGGGAGGATGACCTTGCTGCCCGGACGGAGCTTCTCGAGGCCGTCGGTGACCACCAGTTCGCCGCCGGAGAGCCCCTGCTTCACGGCCGAGTCGTCCCCATCGGTGCCCAGCACCTCGATGGTGCGGAGCTCCACGGTGCTGTCCTCCTTCACCACGTAGACGAAGGAACCCTGGGGGCTGCGCTGGACGGCGGCGGTGGGGATGATCACCACTTCCTTCAGCGTGTCGACCAGGAGCTGCGCGTTCACGAACTGGTTGGGAAACAGGGCGCGGTCGTCGTTGGCGAAGACGGCCTTCATGCGCACGGTGCCTGTGGCGGGATCCACCTGGTTGTCGATGGCGGCCAGGGCGCCCGATCCGAGGCGGTTCCGCAGGTCTCGGTCCCAGGCCTCGACGGGAAGGCGGCTCCCCTTGGCGCTCTGGCTCATCACCCGCTGGATGCTGTCGGCCGGCACTGCGAACACGACATTGATGGGCTGGATGGGCGCGATGGTGGCGAGGCCGTTGGCGTCGCTGGCCCGCACCATGTTGCCGGCGTCCACGAGGCGCAGGCCCACCCGGCCCGAGATGGGCGCGGTGATGCGGCTGTAGGTCAGGTTCAGGCGGGCGCTCTCCACCGAGGCCTGGTCGGCTTTCAGCGCGGCCTCGTACTGCGCGACGGAGGTGGTCTGGGTGTCCAGCTGCTGGCGCGAGACGATGCCCTGCTGCACGAGGCTCTGCAGGCGGCGCAGGTCGGCCACGGCGTTCTGGTGGGCGGCCTGGTCCTTCCCGAGCTGGCCCTCGGCCTGCATGAGCTGGACCTGGAAGGGCCGGGGGTCGATCTCGGCGAGGAGGTCGCCTTCGCGCACCATCTGGCCTTCGGTGAAGGCCACGCGCACCAGCTGGCCGTCCACGCGGCTCTTCACGGTCACGCTGTTCAGGGCGGTGACGGTGCCGAGGCCCGTGAGGTGAACCGCCATGTCGCCCTTGCGGGCCTTGCCGACGGCCACGGGAATGGCGCGCCCCGCTGGATTGGCGGATGCAGTCTGCTTGCCGCCGCGGAAGAAGAAGATGCCCAGCAGCAGGGCGCCGCCCGCGATCGCCCAGGGGCGCCAGCCGCGCAGGAGGGCGTGGCGGCCGGCGGCCTGCTCGGGAAGGGTGGATTCGGATGCGTCCATGTGGATTCCAGGGTGGGGCGTGGCGGTGAGCGGGGAGGACTGGGTTCAGGGTCGGGCGGCGCGCCCCGTGCCCTTGCCCAGGGCGGCGGAGAAGAGGCTCTCCCAGGTGACGAAATCAGGACGGGGCTTCCATTCAGGCCAGGCGGCGGTGTCGAAGCCGGCGGCCAGCGCGGCCGCGTCCTTGCCGGGGTTCGCCTTCGCGTGGGTCTGCACGGCGAGGAGGAAGTCGCGGTACCGGAGCAGCTCCTTCTTGCCGCAGACGGGGCCGTGGCCGGGAATGATGCGGGCGCCATCGGGAATCCAGGAGGCCACCGCGGCCACCTGGGCTGCCAGCCCGTCGAAGCTGCCGCCGCCCTGCACATCCACATAAGGGAGCATGCCAAGGAAGAAGAGGTCGCCCATGTGCATGACAAGCGCGGCAGGGACACCCACCATCACGTCGCCGTCGGTGTGGCCGGGCCCCAGGTGCAGCAGGTGGATCTCGGTGCCATCCAGGTGGAGGTTCAGGCGGGCCCGTTCCTGAGCGTCCTCGGAGCCGAGGGCCAGTTCCGGCAGGCCGCCCCGCTTGGCGGGTTCCAGCTTGGCCTGCTCGGTGACCATGCGCTTCCGGACGTTGGCGTGGGCGATGATGGCCGACACCTGCTTCTCGAGCACGACGTTGCCCCCCACGTGGTCCGGATGGCCGTGGGTGTTGACGAGGTACTTGATGGGCTTGTCGGTGACGGACCGCACGGCCTCGAGCAGTCCCGGGGCGATCCGCTCGAACTGGTCGTCGATGAGCACGGCGTGCTTCGCGGTCACGATGAGCCCGATGTTGCCGCCCTGTCCGAAGATGCAGTAGACGTTCTCGGCGACCTTCTCGACCTTGTGGACCTTGGGGGCCTCGACCGGCGCGGCGCGGTGCGCGGCGTGGGCTGCGAAAGGCAGGGCACCGGCCAGGAGCGAGAATCCGGCTGTCGTCAGGACGCGCATGGGACCTCCAGGGTGTCGGGAGAGGGATGACCGCCGGCGGCGCCGGATCAGGGCGCGGCGACTGCGCCCGCGTCGCCGGAGGGGATGCCGGCGAGCATGGTATCCAGGTTGGCGATCATGGCGTTCAGGCCCTGGCGCACCGCTTCCTGCTGATCCGCGCTGAGGCCCGCGACCAGGGAGGCCTTGACCTCGGCGGCGAGGGCCTGGAGTTCCCGGGCCAGGGGCAGGGAGCCCGGCGTGAGGCTGATGAGGATCCGCCGGCCATGCCTGGGGTCGGGCTGGGTGCGCAGCAAGTTGCGGCCCACCATGGCCTTGACCACCCGGCTGGCGGTGGGATCGTCCATCCACACCTGCTGGGCCAGCGGGTGCAGGGAGGTGGGGCCGTGCTCCAGCAGCACGAGGATGACCCAGAACTGCTGGAGGGTGAGGTCATAGGCCGCGAGGCGGGCATGGACCAGGTGCTTCAGCCGTCGACGCACCGCCGCGGCCAGGGTGCCGAGGCCAGCGTGGATCAGGGAGTCCGGCATAGGTTCTTGCATAAGCAACAATCCTGTGGCCGGTCAAGCCTCGTGTCAAGGGGTATAACTCAGCCTTTCGGCCGGAGTCACTTGCCCCGGGCGCCGGGCCTGGAGGGATGGCGGCCCCGCTCGCCGCGGGGCGGTGCGCCCGAACCGGGCCGGGGGGACCGGGCCGGCCCGCGGCCGCGGCCGCCGCCCTGTCGGCCGGTCTGGATGGGCTCGGCGGGGATGCTGGGATCCGGGGCGTAGCCGGTGACGACGTCCTTGGGCAGTTCTTTGCGGAGCAGCTTCTCGATGTCGCGGAGCAGGCCGTGCTCGTCCACGCAGACCAGGGAGAGGGCCTCGCCCTCGGCGCCGGCGCGGCCGGTGCGGCCGATGCGGTGGATGTAGTCCTCGGGCACCTGGGGCAGCTCGTAGTTCACCACGTGCGGCAGCATGTCGATGTCCAGGCCCCG
>JAFJUR010000128.1 GCA_017859995.1 Holophagaceae bacterium
GTGGGCGGGGCCTTGAGGATGGCGTTCTCCGGGCAGGCCCTCACGCACTTGTCGCAGCGGGTGCACTTGGTGAGGAATTCCAGCTCCTCGAGGGCGCCGGGGGGGCGGAGCAGCTTGGGGCCGAGGCCCGTCACGGCCTCGCCGATGCGGTCCGCCATGAACCCGGCGAACAGGGTGCCCAGGGACTTGAAAAAGTCCCCGCGCTCCTGGGGTTCGTCGAGCTTCTTGGCCATGCCGCCTTCAATCCATCAAGCCGAGCACCCTCATGGTGGGCCGCAGGATGCCCCAGAGCACGGGATCGAAGCCCAGGGTGAGCATGCCGGCCTTGCCATCGGGGGCCACGTCCAGGTGCGCCAGCAGGTCGGCGCTCACGGCCACGTCGCGGGAACTGGGCGGGGCATCCACCCAGCTCACGCCGGCCGGCGCCTCGTTCTTCGCCAGGGACTGTCCTTCCGTCGCGCGGATCTGCAACACCAGCAGGTCCCCATGGAAGGAGGGCACACGGATCTCCAGGAGCCGCCCCTTCCCGGCGCCGGGAGCGACGGGCACCACCTCGAAGGCCTGGCGGTAGCCCAGCTTGGCCAGGTCGGGGTCTTCGCCGTTGAGCACCGCGAGGGTCTGCTCCACCAGGCCGTCCAGGCCGCGGTCGCCCATCCAGGCCACCGAGCGCAGGTGAGTGCCCCCCACGTCGCCCAGCCCCTTCAGCAGGGTGGGCAGGAGGGCCAGCACCTGTTCCAGGGCCGGCCGGCCCCGCAGGGATTTCACGCCCTTCGGCCAGGGGCCCGCCAGGGGCATGGGGGTGACCCGGGCCTCGGGTTCCGACCGCAGGTCGAGGATGCGGCCCGGGAACCCCTCCAGCAGGGCCATGTCGGGGGTATCCGCCAGGATCACCGCGTCCAGGCCCTCCAGCAGCAGCGGGGTCGGGGCGAAGACCACCAGGTCGCCCACCTCCTCTTCCACCGTGAGCGCCCCGATGGAAAGGGGCACCACGGAGGCGTCCCGGGCTTCCAGGGCGCCCACGAGTTCACGACCCAGCAGGGTCTGGGCACCGATGACGGCGAGTTTCAGCATGGCGAACCTTTCGATCTCAAACGCGGACGGAGGCCTCGTCGGCGGGGGTGTGGTCCTTCAGCGCCGCGGCCACGGGGCCCGCCAGGAACTGGCGCACCTGCTCCCCGGCCCGGCCAGTGAAGCGGCCGGCGTCCAGCAGCGCGGCGAGCTCGGCCTCGGTCATCGCCCAGGCCGGATCTTCCGCCAACAGCTGGAGCAGCTCGTTGGGACGGCCCTCGGCCTTGATGCGCCGGCCCGCCTCCAGCGCCGCCACCCGGAACCGCTCATGCAGATCCTGGCGGTCGCCGCCCCGCTTGACGGCCTCCATGAGCAGCACCTCGGCGGCCATAAAGGGCAGTTCCTGCGACAGGCGCGCCTCGATCATCCTCGGGTAGACCACCAGGCCCGAAGCGACATTGCGAAGCAGCACCAGGATGGCGTCGGTGGCCAGCAGTCCCTGGCTGATGGTGAGCCGGCGGTGGGCGCTGTCGTCCAGGGTGCGCTCCATCCACTGCGTGGCACTGGTCTGGTAGCTCGAGGGCATGAGGCCCAGCACGAAGCGGGCGAGGCTGTTGATGCGCTCCGAGCGCATGGGATTGCGCTTGTAGGGCATGGCGGAAGAGCCGATCTGCTTGCTCTCGAAGGGCTCCTCCACTTCCTTCAGGTGCTGGAGGAGGCGCAGGTCGCAGGCGAACTTCGAGGCGCTGGCCGCGATGCCGCAGAGCACCTGGCCGATGCGGTCTTCCAGCTTGCGGGTGGCCGTCTGGCCCGAGACCGGAATGGCGGGGAAGCCCACCTTCTCGCAGAAGCGCTGCTCCAGCGCCTCCACCTTGGCGCCATCGCCCCCGAACAGCTCCAGGAAGCTCGCCTGGGTGCCCGTGGTGCCCTTGACGCCCCGGATGGGGGTGGTGCGGATGAGGTGGTCGAGATCCTCCAGGTCGAGGAGCAGGTCCTGGATCCACAGGGTGGCCCGCTTGCCCACGGTGGTGGGCTGGGCGGGCTGGAAGTGCGTAAAGCCCAGGGTCGGCTGATCCTGCCATTGGGCCGCGAAGCCCGCCAGCGCCGCAAGCACGTCCTGCAGGCGGCGGCGCAGCAGGGCCAGGGCCTCCTGCACGATGAGCAGGTCGCCGTTGTCGGTGACGAAGCAGCTGGTGGCGCCCAGGTGGATGATGGGCCGGGCGGCCGGCGCCTGCTCGCCCCAGGCGTGGATGGCGGCCATGACGTCATGGCGGAGGGCGGCCTCGTGCCGGGCGATGGCCTCGAAATCCACGTCGTCCTGGGTGGCCTTCAGCGCCTGGATCTGCGCGGCGGTGACCGGCAGCCCAAGCTCGGATTCCGCTTCGGCGAGGGCCACCCAGAGGCGGCGCCAGACCCGCTGGCGGTAGAGGGGCGACAGCAGCCGCACCATGCCCTTGCTGGCATAGCGGCTGGCCAGGGGATGTTCGAATCGCTCCAGCTCGGGTCCGTCGTGGGGCGGAAGGAAGGACATGGGATCTCCGGCCCTCCAGTGTCGCATAGGCCCTGAGCTGTGATCCCGCTCACGGATAAGCACCCTTGGCGTCCGCGGTCACCGGCTAGGATAGGGGCATCACCCGGGAGCCCCCGCCATGTATGAAGTGATCCGCACCTCCGACCCCGCTGTGTTCCAGGCCCTGGAGCTGGAAGTCCAGCGCCAGCGGCACCACCTGGAGCTCATCGCCTCGGAGAACTACGCGTCCCGGGCCGTCATGCAGACCATGGGCTCGCACTTCACGAACAAGTACGCGGAAGGCTACCCCGGCAAGCGCTACTACGGCGGCTGCAGCCAGGTCGACATCATCGAGAACCTGGCCCGGGACCGGGCCAAGCAGATTTTCGGGGCCGAGCACGTCAACGTGCAGCCCCACAGCGGCGCCCAGGCGAACATGGCCGTCTACCTCGCCGCCTTGAAGCCCGGGGACACGGTCATGGGCCTCGACCTGGCCCACGGCGGCCACCTGACCCACGGCCATCCCCTGAACAGCTCCGGCATCCTCTATAAGTTCGTGCCCTATCACGTCCGCAAGGAGGACGAGGTGGTGGACATGGACGAGGTCCGCGCCCTGGCTCTCCAGCACAAGCCGAAGATGATCGTCGTGGGCGCCTCCGCCTACAGCCGCACCTGGAACTTCCCCCTCTTCCGCCAGATCTGCGATGAGGTTGGAGCCCTGCTCATGGTGGACATGGCCCACATCGCCGGCCTGGTCGCCACGGGACACCATCCGAGCCCGGTGCCCCACGCGGATTTCGTCACGACGACCACCCACAAGACCCTGCGGGGCCCCCGTGGCGGCATGATTATGTGCAAACAACAGTATGCAAAGGACTTAGATCGCTCTGTATTCCCCGGCGTGCAGGGCGGCCCCCTCATGCACGTGATCGCCGCCAAGGCTGTGGCGTTCCACGAGATCCTGCAGCCCGAGTTCAAGGCCTACAGCGGCCAGGTCATCCGCAACGCCCACGCCCTGGCCAAGGGCCTGCAGGAGCGGGGCTGGCGCATCGTGAGTGGCGGCACGGACAACCACCTGTTCCTGGTGGACCTGCGCGACCACGGACTCCTGGGCCACGAGGCCGAGGAGTGCCTCCAGCGCGCGGGCATGACCACCAACAAGAACGGCATCCCCTTCGACCCGAACCCGCCCCTCAAGCCCTCCGGCGTGCGCCTGGGGAGCCCCGCCCTCACCACCCGCGGCATGAAGGAGGAGGAGATGGACCATATCGCCCGGTTCTTCGACCTCACCCTCCGTCATCGCGCCGACGACAGCACCTTCGCCCGGGTCCGCCAGGAAGTCTTCCACCTCACGGATCAGTTCCCCATTCCCGAGTAAGCCCTCGTGCCGTCCCGGGAACCGACCATCCTCCCTTCCTGGGACGTGCTGGGCTGGCACAAGCATCTGTGGATTTTAGGCTTGGGCGTCGTCTACTTCGGCGCCGCCACCCTTCCCCTGGCCTCGGGGCTGGCCTTCCAGGCCTACCTTTTCTGGCCTGCGGCCGCCGTCTCCCACACCGCCCTCTTCATTCTCGGCGGGCGGGCCTGGTGGGGCATCGCCCTGGGTAGCCTCATCCTCAACGGCACGGGATGGCTGCCCTGGCCCCACGCCCTGGCCATGGTCGCGTTCCAGACTCTGGAGCCCCTAGCGGCCTGGCGGATCATGGTCCGCCTCGGTTGCCCCCATCCGGACCTGCGCCGGTACCAGGACCTGGCCCGCTGGCTGGGGGTGGCCCTCCTCGTCAACGCCGTGTTCTCTGCGGGCATCGGCAACTGGGTGGTGGGCAGCGCACTCCCCGCCGGCCACTTTGAGCACCCGCTGGCCACGGGCTTCTCCTGGTTTCTGGGGGACCTCACCGCGATCCTCTGCCTCGGCCCTGCCCTGCTGCACTTCATTCCGGTCTGGCTGACGCCCGCCGCGCATCCACCCGCGAGCCAGCCGGCCCCCTCCCTCCGCGCCATGGTCGCCGTGGCCGGCCTCTGCCTGGTGCTTCTGTTCGCGGGGAGGATCAATCCAGGCCTCTCGCGGGATGTGCGCCTGGGCCTGCAGTTCGCCCTCGTGCTGCCCACGCTCTGGATGGCCCTGCGCTTCGGCCCCCGCCATACCGCCGCCGGCGTCGCCCTGCTGTCCCTGGCCTTCCTCGCCCAGCTCTGGACCCTGGGCCCGGTGCTGCCGGACGAGGCCTTCCGTTTCTCCCAGCTCCACCTCCTCGTGCTGGCCCTCGCCGCCTTCGTGTCCTCGGCGGCTGCCGAGGAGGCCCGCCTGGCCCGCCTCGCCCTGGAAACCCGGGACCTGCAGGCCCAGCGCATGGAGGCCGTCGGGACCCTGGCCGGGGGGTTGGTGCACGAATTCAACAACCAGCTGACCGTGGTCCTGGGCAACCTGGATCGCCTCCGGTCCCACCTCGCATCCGATGGGGAAGCGCCCGACCTCGCTGGGCGCCTGGAGGAGGCGACCCTGGCCATGGTGAGCACCGTCCAGCAGCTCAAGGCCCTCTCCCACCAGGTGCCCCTGCAGACCCACCCCCTGCCCATCCGGCAAGCCTTGATCCCCTTCCTCGCCACCACCCACGACCTGCCAAGCCGCATCACCTTCCGTCTCGAGGTGGCAGGGGATCCCGTGGTGGGGCTCGAGCCCGAGCTCCTCACCCAGGCTCTCCAGCGCCTCCTGGCCAACAGCGTGCAGGCGATCCCGGGCCAGGGCCACATCACCCTCCGCGTCTGGCGGGAGGACACCTGGGTCCACCTGGCCCTGGAAGATGACGGCCTCGGGATGAGCCCCGAGGTGCTCCAGCGGGCCTGCGATCCCTTCTACACCACCAAACCCCAGGCCACCAGCCGGGGTCTCGGGCTTTCCATCGCCTTCGCCCTGGTCCGGCAGCTGGGCGGCCAGCTGCTCCTGGACAGCCAGCCTGGGCGGGGGACCCGCGCCGAATTCGTGCTGCCCGTCGCCTCCGCCGACCAGGTCCCGGGCGAGGCATCTCCCGCCACCCCCCGGACCGGGCGGATCCTCCTGGCGGACGACGAGTCTGGCATCCGGGAACTGGCGCGCGAGTTCCTGCAGGAGGAGGGCTTCCAGGTCCAGGAGGCCACCGATGGCCAGGAGGCCCTGGACGCCTTCGTGGCGGACCCCCAGGGCTGGGACCTGGTCATCCTGGATCTGGTCATGCCCAGGCTCGGGGGCGCCGAGGCCTTGAACCGCATCCAGGCCGTCCGGCCGGACCTGCCCGTCCTGCTCATGAGCGGTTACAGCACCGACACCCGCTCGGGTCTCCTGGACGGGGCCCATCGCGGCTTTCTCGCCAAGCCCTTCCGGCTGCAGGAACTCCGGCAAGCCCTCCAGGACCTGGGCCTGACGCCCCCCGCCGGGGGCCTTCCCCATGCTGAGTGACGGGCTCTTTGTCTACGGGACCCTCCGGGAAGGCGGCCCCCATCATGCCTGGCTCCTCCGGACCCATCCGGAAGGACTGACCGCCGCCTGGGTCGCCGGGCGCCTCTTCCACCTGCCCGCCGGCTACCCCGCCCTGGTGCCCGGACCCGAACCCACCGCCCCGCCGCCGGGGCCCGGGTGGGTGCGCGGGGAGTTCGTGGGCTACGAGGATGACCAGGAACTGGAATCCGCCCTGGCCGATTTGGATCCCCTGGAGGGGGTCGAGGAGGACCTGTTCACCCGGGAGGTTCTTCCCGTGGTCCTCGAGGGGGGCCAGCGCTACCGGGCCTGGGTCTACCTGTTCCATGTGGAACGTCTGCCCCGCCTCGAGCGCGAGGCCGTCGAACTGCCGGACGGGGACTGGGCGCCCTACCTCTAGGATTCGAGCCCACCGCGGGACACGCAAAAGGACCGGCTCGGCCGGTCCTTTTGCGTTGAGGCTATCTAGGGAATCCTCGGGGGATCACAGCCCGAGCTTCGGCTGTTCGCCACCCTCGTCCGGACCCGGGTGGGCGACCTCGCCCTCAATCAGATCCTCCTCCTCGTCCAGGGCCATGGCGCTGGCGTCGATCTTGGCCAGACCCACCACGCGGTCTTCGGCGCTGGCCAGCTTGAGGAGGCCGACGCCCTGGGCATTGCGCCCCGTCTTGCGGACCTCGTCGATGAGGAAGCGGATGACCATGCCCTCCTGGCTGATGAGCAGGCACCCTTCCCCGGGCTTGACCAGCTTGAAGCCCACCACATGACCGTTGCGGACCCCGGCGCGGATGTTGATGACCCCGGTGCCGCCCCGGCCCTGGAGCCGGTAGTCCTGGAGGAGGCTGCGCTTGCCGTAGCCCTTCTCGCAGACCGTCAGCAGCATGCCGTGGTCCTCGGTGCTCTCGTCAGGCTCCACCCCTTCCGGCAGGTCCGGCAGGGGATCGGCCACTTCCATGTCCACGATGTGGTCGCCCTTGGCCAACTTCATGCCGCGTACGCCGGTGGTGGCGCGGCCCGTGGCGCGGACGTCTTCTTCGGGGAAGCGGATGGCCTTGCCCTGGGCGGTGGCCAGGACGATCTGCTGGGTGCCCGTGGACCGGCGCACGGCCACCAGGCTGTTGCCGTCGTCAATGTTGAGGGCGATGAGGCCGTTGGCCCGGATGTTGGCGTAGGCCGCGAGGCTCGACTTCTTCACCGTGCCGTCGGCGGTGGCGAAGACCAGGTTTTCGCCCTCAGGGAAGTCGCGGAGGGCCATGAGGGTGACCACATTTTCCCCGTCCTTCAGGGAGATGAGGTTCCGGATGTGCTTGCCCCGGGTGGAGGCGGCGGCCTCGGGCAGGTCGTACACCTTCAGGGCGTAGACGATGCCCTTGTCGGTGAAAGCCATGAGGGTGTCGTGGGCCTTGGTCATGAAGAGCTGCTCGACGAAATCCTCGTCCTTGGTCTTCATGCCCACCTTGCCCCGGCCCCCGCGCCGCTGGCGGCGGTAGGCGGTGAGGTCCGTGCGCTTGATGTAGCCGGCCTTGGACATGGTGACGACCATGGGATCGTCGGGGACCACGTCCTCCATGCGGATCTCGCCGGAGTAACCGACGATCTCGGTGCGGCGGTCGTTGCCGAACTGGTCGGCCACCTGCTGCAGCTCCTCCTTGATGACCTTCAGGAGCAGCTTCTCGTCAGCCAGGATGGCCTTCAGCCGGGCGATGGTCTTCTCGAGCTCGGCCAGCTCGTCGAGGATCTTCTCCCGCTCCAGGCCGGTGAGGCGCTGGAGGCGCATGTCCAGGATGGCCTGGGCCTGCACAGCCGACAGGCAAAGGGTGGGATCCTTCTTGATGGCCGCGGCCGTGGCGAAGGCGCCGGCCATGAGGCCAGCCTTGGCCTCTTCGGGGCTCTTGGCCGCGCGGATCAGCTTGATGACGGCATCCAGGTGGTCCAGGGCGATCTTCAGACCCATGAGGACGTGGTGCCGCTCCTCGGCCTTCCGCAGCTGGAACAGGGTGCGACGGGTCACCACCTCGCGGCGGAACCCGATGAACTCCTGCAGGATCTCGCGGAGGGTGCAGATGCGGGGCTGGCCGTTCACGATGGCCAGCATGGTGATGGGGAAGCTGTTCTGGAGCTGGGTCTGCTGGTAGAGCTGGTTGAGCACGATGTCGCTGGG
>JAFJUR010000129.1 GCA_017859995.1 Holophagaceae bacterium
GCCCGGTTCGAAGGCGATGCCGATCACCAGGCCGTGGCTGGCGTCCACCCAGGCCACGGTGCCGGCCAGCTCCAGCGGGGGGCACTTGGGGATCTTGGAGAGCTTGATGAGCATGAAGGCCTGGCCCACCTCGAGGATGTTGGCGCCCATGTGCATCTTCCGCTGGGTCTTCACGTCCATGGCCCGGTCGACCCGGATGCAGACGCCGCCCTCGGAGATGTTCTCGACGGTGCCGTTGAGCCCCACCCCGTCGAAGAGGCCGGTGAGCGCGGTGGCGGTGACGGCCTCCCGGGCGTTCAAGCGGGCGCGGGGTTTCCGGCGGCGCTCCGCCAGGCTGATGGCCGCGGGCAGGTCCATGGTGGCGGAGCCCGGCTTGACCTCGAGGAGCCGGCCGACCGCCTTGAAGCGCAGGCCGTCCAGGATGAACAGCAGGCTCAGGTCCTGGCCCTTCTCGGCGAGCAGGGGCCCCTGGGTGGTCAGGGTGACCTTGTCCTCCATGACGGCCCCGAGGGTGGCGGACGTCTCCCGGTTGCGGCCGTCCACGAGGGTGATCGTGGCCCTCACCCGCTGGGCCTCTTCCAGGTAGGCCAGCACCAGGTCGGATCCCTCCGAAGGCTTGGCTTTTTTCTGTCCGAACATGGCCATGGAGACAGGTACCTCGCCCATCGCATCGACTCGCGCGGCTGGGGCTTGATTATTGCCCTCGGGGCAGGCAGCTTGACCGTATGGATGATTCGCCCCTCCGCTGCCTGCTCATCGCCCGCCAAGGCCCCGACGACCGGGAGGACCGCATCCAGGACCATCTGCTGGAGCTGGCGGAGCTGGCCCGCAGCTGCGGCTTCGAAGTGCAGACAAGGCGGATCTTGAAGCGCCCCCAGATCGCCCCGCGAACCTTCTACGGCTCGGGCCAGCTGGAGGCCCTCGCCGAGGAGGCCGCGCGCCAGGGCACGCGCCACCTCATCTGCGACGACGAGCTCAGCGGCAGCCAGGTGAACGCCATCGAGAAGCTCACGGGGCTCATCTGCCTCGATCGCACCGGCCTCATCCTCAGCATCTTCGAGCAGCGGGCCCAGACCCGGGAGGCCAAGGCCCAGGTGGAGCTGGCCCGCTGCGAGTATGAGCTGCCCCGCCTGAAGGGCGCCTGGACGCACCTGGAGCGCCAGGGCGGCGGTGTGGGCCTCCGCGGCGGACCGGGCGAAACCCAGATCGAGGTGGACCGCCGCATGATCCGCACCCGCATCAGCCAGCTCAAGCGGGAGCTCACCCACCTGGAGCAGGTGCGGGAGACCCAGCGGCAGGGCCGGCCCAAGGGTCTGCCCCGGGTGGCGCTGGTGGGCTATACCAATGCCGGCAAGACCAGCCTCCTGAAGGCCCTCACGGGCGAAGGCGAGCCCCGCGACCTCCTCTTCGCCACCCTCGACACCACCACCCGCAAGGCCTGGCTGGGCCAGGATTTCGACCCCGAGACCGGGGAGGGCAGCCTCGAGCCCAAGCACTGCCTGGTGGCCGACACCGTGGGCTTCATCCGCAAGCTGCCCCATCAGCTGGTGGCGGCCTTCCGCAGCACCCTGGGCGAGGTGCGCACGGCGGACGCCCTGCTGGTGGTGGCCGACGCCGCCCACCCGGACCTGGAGGATCACCTCAAGGTGGTGGGCACCACGCTGCGCGAGATCGGCTGCGAGCCTGAAGGGGTGGAGGCGCAGCCCAGGCTCCTGGTGCT
Source organism: Holophagaceae bacterium (assembly GCA_017859995.1). GTDB lineage: Bacteria > Acidobacteriota > Holophagae > Holophagales > Holophagaceae > Geothrix. The sequence goes on from JAFJUR010000129.1 coordinate 1,721, forward strand.
GAACCAGGTGGACCGCCTGCACCGGCCCCAGAAGCTGGATTTGAAAAAGCGCCACCCGGGCGCCGTTCAGGCCTGCGCCCTCCAGGGCGCCGGGGTGGCGGAGATCCGGCTCTGGCTGCGGGACCTGATTCCCGGCCCGGCGAAGCCCCGGGAGCTGGAGGCCTGGGAGCTGCCGGAACCGGAGCCGCAGGCGCCCTAGGTCCCTGCCGCCGACGGCGTTAGGCGGTTTCCGCCTCAGGCGGGGCGGAGGGCCGGCCCGTCCGGGGCAGGAGGCCGACGGTGGCCGCCAGGCCCACGGCCAGCAGGATGCGCAGGATGAACAGGTTGCGGCTCAGGGCGTGGGCCCGGTTGTAGGCCACGCGGTCGGCGTGGTCCGGGGCCAGGGTCTCGATGGGGGCGCCGATGCGGGCGCGGATCGCGTGCACCTTCGGCGTCACGATGAAGCTGCTGGCCAGGCACATGAGCAGCGCCACCAGCCAGCCCGCGCTCCAGAGGCGGATGGGGCCGATGAGATCCTCCTTCACCTCGGTGGCCCAGCGCCCGCCCCAGCTGAGGCCGGCGAGGCCGAAGGCGATCCAGGCCGCCCAGTCCAGGCGGCCGATGATCAGGCCCGCGATGCGGCCGGCCAGGTCCCGGCTGGGCAGCTCGCTGAAGAGGATCGGGGCGGAGAAGATCCCGAAGCCGAGGGCCGCGCCGGCCCAGATGAGCAGGAGGACCTTGGCGAGCTGGTCGAGGCGGTGCAGGGTGGAGGGGCTCATGGCAGGCCGGCAGGTTGGGGGCGGAAGGGGCGGGGGCCCCTAGAGCCACTCGTTGTAAGGGAGGCCGTTCGAACCCACCTCGGTGGAGCCGCTGCGCACGCGGAATACCCCCAGTTCGGCGTCCGGGTTGTCGGGGTCGGGGGGTTCCAGCTCCGTCTGCCACATGTCCTTCGACTGGGTCATGGGGTCGTAGGGGATGTCGCGGAGGTACCCGAACTCCCGCAGGGGCCCCAGGCTCGCGGGGTACTTGCCCCGGTCGGCCCGGAACTGCTCCAGGGCGTGGTTGATCTGGAACAGGTTCTCCTTGAGCACGGCCTCCTTGGCCGTCCTCACCTTCTGGCGATAGCCCGCGATGCCCACCGTGGTCAGCAGGGCCAGGATGGTCATGACCACGATCAGCTCGATGAGCGTGAAGCCGCGCTGGCGGGAGGAGGAGAGGCGCATGGAATCACCTTACCGCAAGGGATGCGGGGCCGCCGCCCCCAGGTTCCGGGCTGGCATGCTGAGCGTGACATCCGGAGCGCCCATGTCCCGCGAAACCGATCTGCTGCTCCTGGCCCTCGATCAGGCCTTCGACCGGAAATCCTGGCACGGCACCAACCTGAAAGGGGCCCTCAGGGGCCTGGGGGTCGATGCCGCGGCCCAACGGCCCGCCGCGGGACGCCCCTCCATCCATGAGCTTGTCGTGCATGTGGCCTACTGGAAGTACGCGGTGCTCCGCCAGCTCGTCGACCTGCCGAGGGGCGCCTTCCCGCTGAAGGGCTCCAACTGGTTCCCCCGCCAGGCCGCCAGCGCGGCCCAGTGGAAGGCCGACCTCGCGCTCCTGGAGCGGATGCACCGCGACCTGCGCGCCGCCGTCTCCGGGCTGAACGGCAACGATCTGGAGCGCCCTTCCGCCAAGGGCCGGCACACGTTCAGGGACCTCATCCTGGGCGCGGCCGCGCATGACCTTCACCACGGCGGCCAGATCCAGCTCATTAAGCGATTGGGGGTCAGGGGCTGAACCAGCTCAGCGCACGCCGCGCTTTTTCTGATCCAGTTCGATGGTCGCGACCGACCGGGTGGCAGAGCAGGCTCCGGGGGAGCCTGCGGAGCCGGGACCCGGCGAGGAGCGAATCACGAAGGGAGGCTACAGGACGCCGCGCTTTTTCTGATCCAGTTCGATGGAGTCGTACAGCGCCTGGAAATTGCCCTCGCCAAAGCCCATGTTCCCCCGCCGCTGGATGATCTCGAAGAACAGCGGCCCGATCTGGTCCTCCGTGAAGATCTGGAGCAGGTAGCCGGTGCCGTCGCCGTCGATCTGGACGCCCAACTCCTTCACGGTGGCGAGGTCCTCCTGCACGGTGTACCCGCTGCGGGCGATGCGGCCGGGCAGCAGTTCGTAGTAGGTGTCGGGCACCCGCAGGAACCGGAAGCCCTGCTCGTTCAGGGTTCTCAGGGTGTGGAAGATGTCGTTGGTGGACATGGCGATGTGCTGGACGCCCTGCCCCTTGTGCCGGTTCACGTACTCCTGCACCTGACTCTTCTCGTCGGTGGGCTGGTTGATGGGGATGATCACCTGGTTGTTGGCGCTCTGCACCACCTTCGAATCCAGGCCCGTACCCAGCGCGCCGCGGATGTGGAACTCGCGGGTGACTCCGAAACCGTAGACCTGCTCGTAGAAGTCCACCAGGGCGTCCATCTCGGCGGGCCCGACGTTGTTGGTGAGGTGGTCCACGCGCACCAGGCCGGGATCGCAGAAGGCGGGGGCGGGATCCGGGGTGAGGCCGGGCCAGAAGGCGCCCGGAGTGCCCTTGCGCTCCACCAGGAAGTTCCAGACGTCGCCCACGCCCTGGATGGCCGCGAAGCTCACGGTGCCCTCGCCCAGGGCGTGGGTCTGGGGTTCGAGCATGATGCGGGCACCCTTGGCCCGGGCCCAGTCCACGGCCGTCTCCAGGTGGTCGACCAGGAAGTTCAGGGCGCAGACGCCCTCGCCGTGGGCATGCAGGTACCGACCGGCCGGATGGGTGGCGTCCGCCTCGAAGATGAGGATGTCCATGCGCTGCTGGCGCAGGTGGACGACGCGGCCCCAGGCAAGGGTGCCGCTGGCGACTCGGGCGAAGCCGAGCTTGCGGTAGAGCGGTTCCAGGCCTGCGATGGAGCCGGTCAGCTGGAAGTGGTCGATGCGGCTGAGGCCCAGCGGATTGCTGGCGGGTTTTTGGCCGGTGGGTGCGGTGAGGGCGAAGCTGGGCTGGCTCATGGGTGATCCTGGGTTGGGAAGGTCCAGTGTGGGGAACTCGGACCGTGACCTGGATCACACAGTGATGGTTACTTCAATGTAATCAATATTTGAACACCATTGAGTCAATAATGGAACGCAATGGGCGCTACCCGCTCCCGGATCTCAGGAAGCCGCTTCGATCCTGGCTCGGAGCACCCGGCAGGCGAGGCCCAGCAGCACCCCGACGAAGGGCGGCACCAGGCACGCCGCCAGCCGGGTGCCGAGCCTGGGGAGGTCAGGGGACAACTGGGAGAAGGTGACCATCCAGCCCATGAGGGCCCCGAGGAGGGCGCCGGTGTAGATGAAGGACTCGAAGCGGCGCCACAACCCGGCGGAGGCGGTGCCTGAAGGGGAGGCGGCCGAGGGGTGGCCCGCGTCGCGGACCGCCTGGCGCAGGGTCGCCCACGGGTGGATGGACAGGAGGGCCGCCAGGGGCGCGGCCAGGACCACCACCAGGGCCCAGGGCAGGGGATGGAGCCAGGTGGCGGCCTGCCCGCCGATCATGGCGATGGCGAGGACCACCAGGAGGAGAAGGACCAGTTGACCCAGGGCGTACCGCGGCATGAACACCTCCCGACCCCGCCCCTTCGGAATGGAAGGAGCCGCCCATGAGCTTCATGAGCGCGGGGATCAGGTCACCCGCCCATCGCCAGACGCCTCGCCACGAACACAAGGGGCCCGCGATGCGGGCCCCTTGCTGCATGCAGTGCGCGGGTCAGTTCAGCGAGGTGGCGATCACCTTCTCCTTGCTGAAGAACTCGAGGATGTCGCCTTCCTTCAGGTCGTCGAAGCCATCCAGGGAGATGCCGCAATCGAGGCCGTTCTTCACCTCGGTCACGTCTTCCTTGAATCGCTTGAGGTTCTTGAGGCCGCCTTCGAAGAGGACCGCCTCGCCGCGCTTCACGCGGACCTTGAAGGACTTCTGGACCTTGCCTTCGGTGACGAAGGAGCCGGCGATGACCGTGCGGCCAATCTTGAAGAGCTGACGGATCTCGGCCTGGCCGTGGATCGTCTCCTTCTCGGTGGCGTCGAGCATGCCGACCATGGCCTGTTCGATCTCTTCCGTGACCTTGTAGATGATGTCGTGGAAGCGCAGGTCCACGCCCTCTTCGCGGGCGAGTTCCTCGGTCTTCTTCTCGGCCTTGGTGTGGAAGCCGATGATGGTGGCCTTGGAGGCCTCGGCGAGCAGCACGTCGTTCTCGGTGACGGTGCCGGCGGCGCTGTGGATGATGCGCACCCGGACCTTGTCGGTGCTGAGCCGTTCGAGCTGGCCTACCAGCGATTCCACCGAGCCCTGGGTGTCGGCCTTGATGATGAGCGCGAGCTCCTTGACCTGGCCGTCCTTGATGGTGCTGAACAGGGTCTCCAGGGTGGCGCGTTGCTTGAGGTGCGCGGCCTGCTTGGCCTTCTCCTGGCGGAAGGTGACGATGGTGCGGGCCTTGCCCTCGTCCTCCACCACCTGGAAGTTGTCGCCGGCGCTGGGCACTTCCTCAAAGCCGAGGATCATCACCGCGCTGGAGGGACCGGCCTCGGTGACCTTCTTGCCCATGTCGTCGAACATGGCGCGGACGCGGCCCATGGTGGCGCCGGCCACGAAGATGTCGCCGGCCCGGAGGGTGCCGTTCTGCACGAGCACCGTGGCCACGGGGCCACGGCCGCGGTCGAGCCGGCCCTCGATGATGGAACCGGCGGCGGGGCAGTCGTAGACGGCCTTCAGCTCCTTCAGGTCGGCCACGAGCAGGATGGTCTCGAGCAGTTCGTCGAGGCCCTGCTGGGTCTTGGCGCTCACGAGGACCGCCGGCACGTCGCCGCCGTAGGCTTCCGTCTGGACGCTGTGCTGGAGCAGGCCCTGCTGGACCTTGTCCGGGTTGGCGCCGGGCTTGTCGATCTTGTTGACGGCCACCACCAGGGGGACATCCGCGGCCTTGGCGTGGTTGATGGATTCCACGGTCTGGGGCATGACGCCGTCGTCGGCGGCCACCACCAGGATGGCGATGTCCGTGACCTTGGCGCCGCGGGCGCGCATCTTGGTGAAGGCTTCGTGACCGGGCGTGTCGAGGAAGACCACCTGGCGCATCTCGCCGGTGTTCGGGTCCTTCACGTCCACGTGGTAGGCGCCCACGTGCTGGGTGATGCCGCCGGCCTCGCCCGCGGCCACCTTGGTCTTGCGGATGGCGTCGAGCAGCGAGGTCTTGCCATGGTCGACGTGGCCCATGATGGTGACGACGGGAGGCCGGGGCAGCTTCTCGCCCTGCACCTCGCCGGATTCGTCGGCCGTGATCTGAACGTCCTCCTCGAAGGAGACGATGTCGGCCAGGAACCCGAACTCGCGGGCGACCTCCTTGGCCATCTCGGTGTCGAGGGGCTGGTTGATGGTGGCGAAGATGCCGCGGTGAAGCAGCTTGGCGACCACGTCCTTGGCGGGGCGGTTGCACTTCTCGGCCAGTTCCTTGACCGTCACGCCTTCAGACAGCATGACGATGCCGATCTCGTCCTCGATGTACTCGGTGGCCACCTGCTGGGCGCGGGAACGGGGCTGGCGGAGCTTGAGGTCGAGTTCCTCTTCCTTGCTCCGGACGTAGCCGCCCTTCTTCTTCTTGCCGCCCTGGTGGACGCCGCGGCCGGGGCCCTTCTGGCTGTTGGGATCGATGGGACCGGTGGCGGGGATGGAGGGGCCGCGGCCGGGGCCGCCGGGGCGGGAGCCCATGCCAGGACGGCCGGGGCCGCCGGGTCGACCGGGGCCACCAGGGCCGCGGCCGGGACCGCCGGGTCCACGGCTGGGACCGCCGGGTCCGCCGGGACGACCACCGGGGCCGCTGGGCCGGGAGCCGGGCGCAGGGCGGGCCTGGGGCAGCTGGATGTACCGGGCCGGTTCCGTGGACCGGGGCGCGGGCGCCGGGGTGTCGGAGGTCTTGATCCGGCTGAAGCCCTGGTCCGGCCGCATCTCGGTGATGGCGGGCGGAATGTAGGGGCGTCGCGCGGGGGAGACGGGCGGGATGGGTTCGTGGCGCACTTCGCCGCGGCCCGTGTTGGTGGCCATCTGCAGGACCGCCTTCTCCTTCTGGGGCATGCCGGAGCGCTGCACGTTGGTGGGCACGGGGGCCTGGCCGGGCCGCTGGACGATGGGACGGGCCCCGGCCTCGGGCCTGGGGCCGGAACCGGCGGCGGGCGTCTGGGGCGGGCGGGGCGCGCCGCCCGTGGGCCGCGCGGGCGGCAGCTGGATGTACCGGGCGGGCTTGTCCTCGCGAGGCGGGGTGGCCGGGGCGCCGCTGGAGACCTTCAGGCGGGAGAAGGTCTCCTGCACGGGCTCGGGCGCCTCGGGACGGGCCGGGGCGGCGGGTTCGGCCGGCTTTCACGGGCTCGGGCCGGGCCTCAGGCCTGGCTTCAGACTTGGGCTCGGGCCTGTTTTCGGCCACGGCTTCAGGCTTCGGTTCCGGCTTGGGCTCGGCGGCCTTGGCCTCTTCCCGGGCCACGGGCGCGGGGTCAGCCGCGGGCCGGGTCTCGGGCTCGGCCTTGACCTCGGGCTTCGGCTCAGTCCGCTTCACGAGTACGGCGGGCGCCGGCTTGGGAGGCTCGGGCAGGGGCTCGGCCTTGGGGGCCGGGGCGTGCGCGGGGGCCTTGACCACCTTCACGGTGGCGGAGGGCTTGTGCAGGGCCAGGGGTGGGGCTTCGTTCTCCCCCTTGTGCTTGCCCTGGAAGGACCGGCGAAGCTGGTCCGCCTGGTCATCGGTGAGGTTGGAGCTATGGCTCTTCCCTTGGAGGCCCAGACGCTTCTCGCAGGCCTCGATGACCTCCTGATTGGCGACTCCGAGCTCTTTGGCGAGTTGGTTGATACGCAGCATGTAAGCGGACTACCTCGGCCTGGGGGTGGGGAACGGGAAGGGCTGCAGGACTACAGCCTACTCCCCGAAGTGAGCCTGCACGGCGTCAATGAGACGGAAGGCCAGATCCTGATCCATGCCATCCACCTGCATGAGCTGTTCGGCAGTGACAGTGTAAAGGGATTTGGCATCGGGGTAGCCGGCGTAGGCCAGACGGTCCGCCAGGGCGGCGTCCAGGCCCTCGACCTGAAGGGTATCGAGGAGGGTGGACGCGGGGGTGGCAGCCTCGCCCTCGGGGGCGTTGGCCTCCTCGGCGGCGGGCAGGGCGAGACCCATGGCGACTTCGGCTTCGCGGCGCTTGTCGGCCTCGCTGCGGACGTCGATGTTCCAGCCGGTGAGCTTGGCGGCGAGGCGCACGTTCTGGCCGCGCTTGCCGATGGCGACGCTCAGCTGCTCGTCGTCCACCACCACCTCGACGCGGCGGCCCTCGGGATCCACGAGGTTCACGCGGATGGCCTTGGCGGGGTTCAGGGCGTTGGCGATGAACTGCGCGGCGTCGTCCGAGTAGCGGACGATGTCGATCTTCTCGTTCTTGAGCTCGCGGATGATGGCCTGGACGCGGCTGCCCTTGAGGCCCACGCAGGCGCCCACGGGATCGACGTCGGGGTCGAGGCTGTGGACGGCCACCTTGGCTCGGTCGCCCGCCTCGCGGACGCAGTTGCGGATGACCACGGTGCCGTCGTGGATCTCGGGCACCTCGTTCTCGAAGAGCTTGATGAGCAGCCGCGGATCGGTGCGGCTGACCTGGACCTGGGGATCCTTCGCGCTGCGGTCGACGCTGACGATGACGACCTTGATGCGCTGGCCCTTGTCGAAGCGGTCGCCGCGGAGCGCTTCGCTGCGGCGGAGCATGGACTCCACGCGGTCGATCTCGAGGATGATGGCGCTCTTCTCGAAGCGCTTGACCTCGGCCACCACCACCTCGCCGATGCGGTCGGCGAACTCGGTGAAGATGCGCTCACGCTCGGCCTCGCGGACCTTCTGCACGAGCACCTGCTTGGCAGCCTGAGCGGCGATGCGGCCCAGCTGGCTGGTGTCCTGGGGCAGCCAGAGGGTGTCGCCCTCGGCGGCGTCGGGATTCAGCTCCTGGGCTTCGGCCAGGCTGATCTCGAGATCCTCCTCCTCGACCTCGGCCACGACCTGCTTGAGGGCGTAGACATGGAATTCGCCGGTCTCCCGGTCCATCTGGGCCTGGAAGTTGCCGTAGAAATCCTGGGCGTTGAAGTATTTGTCCGCGGCCTTGGCCAGGGCCTCTTCCACCGCCGCGAAGACATCTTCTTCGTTGATGCCCTTCTCAGCGGCGATCATCTTCACGCTGTCGAAAAAGGTCGTTGCCACGTTCGCCATCTCAGGCCTCCTCTTCTTCGGCGGCGCTTGTCTCTACGCCGTCGGCATCGGGAACATCGGTCAGCTTTGCGGTCAGGTGCTTGGGCCGCGGGGTCTTCTCTTCGTCAAAGGGCGCCAGCCGGGCCTTCTGGATGGCCTCGACGGGAATGGTCTTGAGGACGCCGTCCTCCTCGAGGGTGACGACGCCGGCTTCCACGGGGCCGATCCAGCCCTTGAAGCGCTTCTGGCCGTTGATGGGCGCGGCGGTCTGCACGCGGCAGAGGCGGCCGGCGAAGCGGCGGAAGTGGTCGGCCTTGACGAGGGGGCGCTCCATGCCGGGGCTGCTCACCTCGACGCCGAGCTTTTCGCGCAGGTCGGGGAATTCGACGTCCATCCACAGCAGCAGTCCCTCGTGGGCGGCGGTGCAGTCTTCCAGGGTGACCTTGCGGTGGCTGGTCTCGGCGTCCAGGTGATCGATGTAGAGGCGCAGCATCTCGTCGCGGCCTTCGCGAACGGTCTCCAGGTGCACCAGCTCGTAGCCCAGCAGGGCCAGCTGGCGTTCGAGGGCGGGCTGGGCTTTCTTCAGATCCAAGGACACTCCAGGGGGGGACAACAAAAAAGGTGGGCCGAACCCACCCAGTCTTGGCACCCGGGAACGGGACGCCATGGCCGAATTGACTTATCAGTCTAGCCCTCCCAGCCAGGAATCTCAAGGATGGTTAATAAAGTCCGGGGGTTCCGCGCTGCGCGCACACCCCCGGGCCCCCGCGCAGCGGCCCGGCGGAGCCGTGCCGCTGCTTGATCCTTCAGGGAGGTTGCGCTTGGCCCGGCGGAGCCGTGCCTCGCTGGGATCCCCTGGGGGTTCTGCGCTTCGCGCATGCCCCTGAGGGGCGGGCGTCAAAAACTTGATGGGGACCACAGGCGGGCTGGGATTCAATGGGAGGGGGGGACTCATGGCCACGATCCTGGACGGCAAGGCGCACGCGGACCGCATGCTGGAGGCGGTGCGGCTGGGGGTCGAGGGGCGGCTGGCGAAGGGGCGGCGGGCGCCGGCACTGGCGGTGGTGCTGGTGGGCGATGATCCGGCCAGCCACGTCTACGTCCGCAACAAGAGCGCGGCCTGCGCCAAGGTGGGCATCACCTCCATCGAGCACCGGCTGCCCGCCGACACGCCCCAGGCGGACCTGGACGCGCTGATCGACCGGCTGAACGCCGACCTGGCGGTGGACGGCATCCTGGTGCAGCTGCCCCTGCCCAAGGGCCTGGATTCCAAGCGGGCCCTGCACCGCATCAGCCCCGCCAAGGACGTGGACGGCTTCCATCCCGTGAACCAGGGCCTTCTGCTTGAGGGCCTGCCGGGCCTGCGGCCCTGCACCCCCAGCGCCTGCATGTCCCTGCTGGCCCACCACGGTGTGGCCCTCAAGGGCATCCGGGCCGTGGTGCTGGGCCGCAGCGAGATCGTGGGCAAGCCCATGGCCCTCATGCTGCTGGAACAGCACGCCACCGTGACCATCGCCCACAGCCGCACGCGGGACCTGCCCGCGGTCTGCCGGGAAGCCGACCTGCTGGTGGCCGCCGTGGGCCGTCCGGGCCTGGTGGAGGGGTCGTGGATCAAGCCCGGCGCCGTGGTGGTGGACGTGGGCATCAACCGGGTGGAGGATCCCGCCTTGGGCGAGCGGATCTTCGCGGCGGAACCCAAGAAGCTGGAGACGCTCCAGGCCAAGGGCGGCGTGCTCTGCGGCGACGTGCGCTTCGGCGAGGCCATGCAGGTGGCCTCGGCCGTGACGCCGGTTCCGGGCGGCGTGGGGCCCCTCACCATCGCCGGACTGCTGACGAACACGCTGATGGCGGCGGAAGCGGCTGATTGACCTAAGTCACCCGGCGGTCCCGTGGCATGACCTCCTCGCCGGGTCCCGACTTCGGATGCGCCCCCGGCGCATCCTCCGTCACCCGGCGGTCGGTCAAGGACAAAGCCCGCCATCCACGTTGATGATCTGGCCGCTCATGTAGCTGGCCCACTCGGAGCAGAGGAAGGCCACGACGCTGGCCACTTCCTCGGGCTCTCCCTCCCGCTTGAGGATGGTGGGGGCCAGCAGGTCGCGCTTGGCCTCGGGCGAGACATCCGCCGTCAGCTCCGTGTGGATGAACCCGGGGTTCACCGCGTTCACCAGCACGCCGAAGGGGGCCATCTCCCGGGCCAGGCTGCGGGTGAGGGCGATGACGGCGCCCTTGCTGGCGCCGTAGTTGGTCTGCCCCGCCATGCCGATGATGCCCGTGGGGCTCACGATGTTGACGATGCGGCCCCACTTGCGGTTCATCATGCCCCGCACGAAGGCCTTGGTGGCGTAGACGGTGCCGCGGAGGTTCACGTTCATGACCTCCTCCCACTTCTCATCGCCCATGAGGATGAAGGGGCCGTCGCGCCGCGTGCCGGCGTTGTTCACGAGGATGTCCACGGGACCGAGCTCGGCCTTCACGCGGTCGGCGCAGGCCTCCATGTCGGCCTTCACCTTCACGTCCCCCAGCACGGCGATGGACCGGCGGCCGAGGGCGCGCACCTCGGCCGCGGCGGATTCCGCCAACTCCAGGTTCTTCTGGGCGTGGACCACCACGTCGGCCCCCCAGCGGCCCAGCTCGATGGCGATGGCCCGCCCGATGCCCCGGGAGGAACCGGTGACGAAGGCGAC
>JAFJUR010000130.1 GCA_017859995.1 Holophagaceae bacterium
GTCCTGGAAGCTCCGGGGATAGATCTGGTAGATCGCCGCGCCGCGCCACCATTCGGCAGAAGGAGTGGAGGGGCTGGCGGCATCCCGGACGGGCATGGCGAGGTTCCTGTGGGTGGCGAGCGGGGAGGACGGCATCGGGATCGTTGTAACCGGTTACAAGCCGCAGTGAACGAGGAGGGTCCTGCCAGGTGCCGAGCCGAGTTGCTGGAGGGACGGAGGGAAAGCCGAGGGGGTCAATGTAAACGGTTACAAGGTGGTCGCAGGTATGGTCAACCGGTGTCACAGGTCTGTCAAGCTGAGAACCAGTGGGTCGGGAACTTTTTGACGAATGCCACCAAACCCATGCATGCGTGCATTTCCGAAATCCCGATCAGCCAGGGGCAGAGGTGCTTCCCCAGGGTGGACGTCGGGCCGCAGGGCGAGGACCATCAAGTCCGGGCGGCCCCTTCCGAGGCGACGGCCCCGCAAGTCCCTCTGTTCCGTATCCGAGGTGTTCGTTCGTGAGTGCAACCGCTGACAATCTCATCCTGGTGGCCGATGTGGGCGGCACCAACCTCAACCTGGCGCTGCTCCACCCCGAGGGCGCCCGGTTCCGCTTGGCCCGCAAGGCGCGCTTCAGCACCCAGGAGGAGACCTCCCTTCTCGAGCCCATCCAGCGATTCCTGGCCTCGGATCCCTCCCTGCGGCCCCGGAGGGCCTGCCTGGCGGGGGCGGGCCCGGTGCTGGATCGCCGCATCCATCTCACCAACGCCCCCTGGGACCTGGACGCCGTCGCCCTGGAGCGGGCCCTCGGCATCCCCGTCCACCTGGTGAATGACTTCATTGCGCTGTCCTGCGGGGTGCTGAGCCTTGACCTGGACGACCCGCGTCAGGTGACGGCCCTCCCCCACGGCGACGGGAGCCTGCCGGTCCCCGATCCCGCGGGCCTGGCCCTGGTGGTGGGGGCCGGAACGGGCCTGGGCGTGGGCTTCGTGGTGCGCACCCCGGCGGGTCCCCGCGCTTTCCCCAGCGAGGGCGGACACATCGGCCTCCCGGTCTTCGACGAGGACACCCTGGCCCTCTGGCGCCACCTGGCCACCGGGCTCTCCGGCCCCCCCGGGGCGGAGTTGGCCGTGTCGGGCCACGGCCTCGCCCTCATCTTCCGGTTCCTCCTCGACACCCAGCGCGTGCCCTGGACCGCGGAGGCCACCGCCATCCTGGGCCGGCCCATCCTCGACCAGCCCGCGGCGATTTCGGAACTGGCCAGCGCCGATCCCGCCTGCGGCAGGGCCATGGACCTCTTCGTGGACCTCTACGCCCGAGTCTGCGCCGAGCTCTGCGCGGTGTTTCTCCCCACAGGCGGCCTCTACCTCGCCGGCGGCATCGCCTCCAAGAACGCGCCGCGCTTCCTGGAGCACGGCCGCTTCATGGCGCGCTTCGAGCGGAACTACCGGGCCCACCTCGACCAGCTCACCCGGGCCACGCCCGTGTTCCTCGTGCGCGACTATGACCTCAGCCTCTACGGCGCCGCCCAGGCCCCGGCCTGCACCGCCTGATGTCTGCCCCGGGGGCAGACGCACGTTGACGCCCCGGAAACCGAACGGTATTCATGGGTGGTCGCACTTCCTTTGTCGTCTCCACCTTCCCTGCGGCCCACCATGAAGATCACCATCGGCGAGATCGCCCGCCAGGCCGGCGTTTCCACCGGCACCGTGAGCCGCGTGATCAACAGCAAGGCCACGGTGGCGGCCGAGACCCGCGCCACGGTGCTGGCGGTGATGAAGAAGCTGGGCTACGAGCCCGACCCGGTCGCCCGTGAGCTGTCGCGGCGCACCAAACACACCCTGGGCATCTGGGTGGGCGCCGGCGAGAACCGGCTCTCGCCCTACTTCAACGTGATCTGGCGGGCCCTGCTGCGGGAGATGCAGCTGCATGCCACCCAGTTCGTGGAGCTGCCCGTGGACATCACGGCGGTGCGCCGCCGCATGGACGCGGTGCTGATGTTCCACTGCGCCGACATCGACCAGCGGCTGGCCACCCTCTGGCGCCGCGGCGTGCCCGGCGCCCTTATCGGTCACCACCCCGGCGTCTCCTGCGTGGCGCCCGATGACATCGGTGGCGGGCGCCTGGCCGCGACTCGGCTCATGTCCCTGGGCCACCGCGACCTCCTCCACCTCACCGTCGCCGATGAGCACCAGTGGGCCGTGGACCGCGCCGCGGGCTTCACCGCCTCCCTGGCCGAGCACGGCAGCGGGTCCCTGGCACCGGTGATCCTCCGGGGCGGCGGCTCGGTGCTGGGCGGCTACCGGCTCATGCGCGACGCCTGGCAGCAGGGGCACCGGCCCACGGGGATCTTCTGCGCCACCGATGAAATGGCCGTGGGGGCCCTGGGGGCCCTGGCCGACCTCGGTGTCTCGGTGCCCAGCCAGGTGTCCGTGCTGGGCTTCGACGGCCTGGTGGACCTCTACCCCGGCCTGGCCTCCGTGGCCCAGGACATCCCGACCATCGCCCACGAGGCCGTCACCCTGGCCCTGGGCGCCATCGAGCGGGACGCCATCCGCCACACCATCGTGCCGGTGAAGATCCTCGAGGGCGCCACGCTGGGGCCCGCGCCCCTCAAGCGGTAGCCTCACCCAACGCCCCGGAGACGCCATGACCCGCCCCCTGATCTCCTTGCTCCTCGCGGTGCCCGTCGCCTTCGCCATCAGCTGCAAGAAGCCCGACCTGGACTACGGGAAGCTCCAGATCGGCATCACCAAGAAGGAGGTCGCGGACCGGGCCGGGCAACCCACCCGGACTTCGGTCCAGGGCGCCGTGGAGATCTGGGAGTACGAGGCCTATGACCGCTACGGCGCCATGGCCGTCAACCGCCGCTCGCATTTCGTGCGCTTCGTGGACGGCCGGGTGGATTTCTTCGGAACCAGGGAGGCGCTGGAGGCCACCAAGCCCTCGGCGGCCCGGGCCACGCCCGGGGCCAAGGCGGGAGCCGCGGCCCCGCAGCCCGCCGCCTTCGACCTGCGGGCGGAGCTCGAAAAGCTGGAGGCCATGAAAAAGGACGGGCTGATCTCGGAGACGGAATACAAGGAGCTCCGCCAGCGCGTGCTGGAGAAGGCCAAGGCCCAGTAGGTTCCAGCCTGGATGCCGGTCAGCACCCGCCGCACGCGACAGGGAGGTGCTCACGCGAATTCGCGATCAAAAAATAAGGAACACCACCAAGACACCAAGGGCACCAAGAAAAGCCAAGGTCCCTTCCCATGCCGTTCTTGGTGTCTTGATGGTGAAAGTGCTGTTCCTGTTGGCCTGATCGCGGATTCGGCATCCGGCGGCTTCGAAGCCCCAACCCCGACCCGCTGCAGCCCCTGATTCCGCTGGGCCTACCTCAACGTCGTTCCACCGCGAAACCCTGGAAACCTTCGCCCTCCCAGCGGAGGGGATGGGGGCGGAAGGTCGCCGTGGCGCCCTCCTGCCCATCGCCAACGGCCCCCATCGCCGCGGGCCAGACCCGGGCCGGGCGCAGGTCCGGGTGGGCTTCCGCCAGCCAGTCCCGGTGGGCGACGCCCTCCTCGGGCAGCCAGGAGCACACCGCGTAGATGAGCAGGCCGCCCGGCGCCAGCCGGTTTGCCGCCGCCGACAGCAGCCGGCGCTGGATGCCCGTGAGGCGGGGCAGGTCGTCGTGGGCCAGCCAGGGCCACTCGGGGTGTTTCTGCATCGTGCCGCTGCCGCTGCAGGGCGCGTCCAGGAGGATCAGGTCGAAGGCGTCGCCCGGCTGCTCCAGCCACTCGGCGGCATCGGCCTGGATCACCTGGGCCTCGATGCCCCGCTGCTGCAGGGTCTGGCGCAGGCGCGCCACCCGGCGCGGGTGCACCTCCAGGGCCGTGAGGCTCGCGCCGGGATGGCGCAGGGCGAGGGTGGTGGTCTTGCCCCCGGGGGCGGCGCAGGCATCCAGAATGCGGGTGACGGGACGGCCCCAGGCGTAGGCCAGCAGCGCCTGGGAGCTGCGGTCCTGCACCATGCCGCCGGCGGCCTCCAGCCAGGGCCGGGGGAAGGGGGCCCCCTCCTCGAGCCGCAGGCAGTCCGCGAGGTCCGCATCGGGAATCAGGCCCTCGGGCACCTCGCCCTTCAGGCGGCGGAAGGCCAGGCGGGGCGGCTGCTGGAGCTGCGTCCAGAGGGTTTCCAGGCCGCCCGCCTCGACCGCGTGAGGCGCCAGGGCCGCCGTCAGGGCCCGCTCCGCCGCGGGGCTGCGGTCCAGGGTGGCGGGCAGGGCGTCCAGCTCGGCGGCCAGGGCGGCGCGGTCCTTGGCGGCCCGGCGCAGCAGGGCGTTCACCAGGCCCTTGTGGGGGACGAAGCCCAGCTCGCGGTTCGCGGCCAGCTCCACCGCCTCATTCACCGCCGCATGGTCGCTGACGCCGGGCAGCCAGGCCAGCTGCGCCAGGCCCACGGCCAGGGCCACCCGGGTGCCCAGGGGCACCCCGCGGTCGGGATCCTTCAGCTTGGGCTTCACCCAGGCCTGGAGGCGCCCCCAGCGGCGCAGGCAGAGGCCCAGCAGCGCCTGCGCCAGATGGGCGTCCTCGCCCAGGTCGCGGTCCCAGATGTCCGGCACGCGGCCGCCCTCCCCAAAAACTTCGTGCAGGGCGTGGGCAACGTGCAGGCGGGCGGGCGTGGGCATGGGACTCCGGGAGGTCGAACCCATGATTATGGCCGGGGATAGCTTCGGGGTCCGGCCGCCTTTTCCGGGCAACCCCGACCCGGGGCCCCATATTGGCCCGAGAGGCAACACCGACTCGCTGCCATGGTGCCCGCCCACCCAGAAACGAGGTCTCCGTGAGAACCACCCTTGATTCATTGGACATGGCCTACACCGATCAGGGGCAGGGCCTGCCCGCCCTGGTCTTCGTGCATGGCTTTCCGCTCTCCCGGGGCGCCTGGCAGAAGCAGGTGGAGGCCCTGGCGCCCAGCTACCGGGTGATCGCCCCGGACCTGCGGGGCCTGGGGGAAAGCCAGGGCCCGACGGGGAACATGGCCGGTGCCACGTCCATGGCCCGGTACGCCGAAGACCTGGCCCTGCTCATCCGCAGCCTGGGCCTGGGGCCCGTCACCCTGGCCGGGCATTCCATGGGCGGCTACGTGGCCCTGGCCTTTGCGGAACGCTTCCCCGAGCTGCTCTGCGGGCTGGTGCTCGTGGCCACCCGGGCGGGCGCCGACACGCCCGAGGGCGCCGCCAAGCGCCGGGCCACGGCCACGAAGGTGCTGGCCGAGGGCACCGCCGCCGTCATCGAGGACATGGCCTCCAAGATGCTCGCCGCCAGCAACCACGATGCCGCCATGGCCCAGCAAGTGCGGGCCCTCATGGCCGGGGCCACGCCCCAGGGCCTCGCCAGCGCCCTCCTGGGCATGGCCGATCGCCCCGACGCCACCCCGCGCCTGGCCCAGATCAAGGTGCCCACCCTGGTGATCACCGGCGCCGACGACACCCTCATCCCCCCCTCGGAATCCGAGCTGCTGGCCAAGGGCATCCGCGGCGCCGAGCTGGAGATCATCCCCGGGGCCGGCCACCTGGTGGCCTTCGAACAACCCGAAGCCTTCAACCGCCACCTGACGGCGTGGCTGGCCCAGGCGGGGCGACCGGCGGCGTCGGCGTTGGCGTTGGGTGATCCTAAATAGCTTCGCGTCCCGGGAGGATCTCGGCTTTCCCATGGCTTTCATTCGTGGCGGCACGGTTGCCGACGCCCGAGCCGTTAGGCCAATTAAGCCTGGTCCATGAGCAGGACCAGAGCGCGGTGATGACGATTGCGGTCCGATCAACCGCCAACGGGACTGGCCGCCCCAATGGAGGAAAACCAAGCCGCGAGCGCCTCGGCGTGTTTGCCTGAAGCGAGCTGGATGGACCCGCCTTCGTTCATGTCGTTCAGGGTCAGAGACCTGCCGATCCATTCCAACGCGACCGCGGACTTGGGGCGCACCAACCTCTGCGTGATGCCGAAGGGCACAAGGATTGGCCCGATGTTGATCCAGGTCGTCGGGACCTTGTGAAACACGACCGAGTCCCCTTCCAGGCTGACCTTTCTTGGAAAAGTGCGTATCCCGTAGGTGGCCAAGAGCAGGTAAAGACCGCCATTCAGAGTTGCGACCACCAACGGCATGGGGTTGCCAAGCTTGAATGCTTCGACAATGCCCGCAACAAACGCCAGGATCGCTCCGAGCTGGAGAAACCGCTTCATGAACAGGAGGAGGCCCGAGAGTTCGATGACGAATTCGGAGTTGAGACCCCTGAAGGTGGTTTCCTCTGAGTTCACAAACAACCTAACGAAGGAAGCTAAGCGGCCACGCCTGCACCGAGAGGATGAGCGGAGCCGAGATAGCGAAATGCTGAGAGAGAGCGGAAGGCAATGCAGGCGGGGTCCGACTTGAGCGAGAGGTTAGGGCCTGGGAGATCGGTGGGAATTGATAGCCCCGAGTTGGAGTTTACTTTTCAGGTAGTATATGTGGATCAGTGTGCAAACTATTGTTTGTGATAACCCTGATAGCATCTTCTGCGTACATATTTGTGCCTGGATCACGATACAATTTATTTAAAACCTGCATTGTCATGGCCGCATTACCTTCGAATTTAAAGGTAGCACCCGAACCATTACAGTGAGTCAAACTGAATGGTTTGGTTCCTCGAAAGACCATCTCACTGCGATCAAAACTGCATTCAACGAAGTGTTTTCCATCCATCACTACACTTTCTACACCAAAATTTTTCTTATGAACCGTAGTTTGTTCTGTATTTTGACTTTGATATTGGAGGTAACCCAGAATGATAAAAAGAGCAGAGAAACCAACAAATACCCATATTGGTACTTGAATTGGCTTCAATTTTGACAATCGAAGGATTAAAGCCGTGATGCCAGCTGCGATCAGACTACCGAGAATTCCAATAAGGAGTTGATTCAAATCGATGTTGAACATATGTGCAGCTCCTTTTGGCTGGTTTGGCCCTAACTACTAATTATCCAGCACACCCTACAGCTCCTTAAGAATCTCCGCCTTCTTCGCCTCGTAGTCCTTCTTGTCCAGCAGCCCCTTTTTGTAGAGTTCCTGCAGCTTCTGCAGGCGTTCTTCGGGGCTGGACTTGCTGGAGGTGGAGGAGGGGGTGGTCGGGGTGGGCTTCGGTTCAATTCGGGGCGGGGCGGGTTCGGCGCGGCGCTCGGACCTCTGCAGGGTCTCTTGGAGGGCCATGGCCTCCTGGCATTCCTTCAGGGCGGTCTGGAAGATGCTGGCGTCGGACTGCATGTCCAGGGCCGTGCGCAGGTAGGGCAGGGCGTCTTCGTAGCGGCCCTGGATGAAGTGGATGATGCCCACGTTGTAGTGGGCCCGCGGGTAGTACTTGGGCTTCTGGCCCTTGTCCCGCTTGGACTGCTCCAGGCCGTCCAGGGCCAGGTCCAGGGCGCCGCGGAGGTCGCCCGCCTTGAGCCGGTCGTGGGCCCGGGCCATGCCGAAGGTGTCGTCGTCGAAGAAGGTGAGCTTGCGCACTTCGCTCCAGGCCAGGAGCATGCGCAGCACCTTCACCTTGGCGGTTTCAAAAGCCAGGCGGCGCACCTCGGAATCCCGCGGGTAGGCGGGGTAGCCGTCGTACGAGGTGTTGCTAAGGCTCGGCGTGTCCTCCAGGCGCTGGGCGCCGAAGACGCGGCCGGTGCTGAGGTCCACCACCTGCACGGTGGCGCTGAAATCCAGGCTGGTGATGCTGGTGCGTTTGTGGCGGACGATGTCCTGCTTGGTCTTGTAGTCGGTGCTGCGCTCTTCCTTGCTGGACTGGTTGCGGCTCACGTCCGAGTGGTTCACGTTGACGATGACCAGCACACTGGGGCCCAGCAGCTTGCCCAACTTGGCAATGGTGGCGGGTTCCACATAGCCGCTGGCGCCCAGCTCCTGTTCTTTGAGCACCGCGTCCAGGTGGGCGCGATCCACCACCTCCACCTGGCGGCTCTGCACCAGGTCGGCGGTGAGGGCATCGGCCAGTTCCCGGGAGTTCAGGTCGCGGGAAGGCGCGAAGGCCAGGCGCTCCACCTTGAGGCCGAGACCCGGCGGGTGCACGAGGGTGACCTCGACTTTCGGGTTGGCC
>JAFJUR010000131.1 GCA_017859995.1 Holophagaceae bacterium
CACGGAGGCGCCGAGGCTCCGCCCCATGAGCAGGATCCTGCGGCGGGGGGTGCCGGAGGCCTCCAGGTGATGCACCATCCGCACCACGTCCGCCGATTCCTTCACGCCGAAGGTGACCGGCGGGACGGGGGCCCCCTGCCGGAAGGCGTCATCGCGCCGGAGGTAGGTGAAGATGGCGGCGTCGAGGCGGGGGAACCAGCGGGTGGCGGGGCTGGTGCCCCAGCGGTCATCGCCGAAGCCATGGAGCAGGAGCACGACGCCCGGCGTGGGGGTCGGCCGCTTGAGGCGCCAGAGCTGCAGGCCGTCCACCTCTTCGCTGGACCACAGGCCCCCGGGGTCCTGGCCCAGGTTCCGCTCCAGGTCCCGGTAGGTGGCGTCCACCCGGGCTAGGGGCTGGGGTCGGTAGAAGGGGGGATCGACGAGCTCCCGCGCCACGGCTCGGGCCTTCCAGCCCATGAAGCCGAGGACGCCGACGATGGGCGTCAGCGCGAGGGCGAGGCAGACTGGGCGCTTCACCAGTACCCCGTGGTGATGAGGAGGTTCGGCGCAGGGCCCCGCAGGCGGCACTGGCAGCTGAGCCGCTGCCCGGCGTCGGCGCCGTTGCGGGCGAGGACGGCCAGCTCACGGGTCGAGGCGGGCTCCAGGGTGTCCGCGCCGCGCAGGATGGTCACGACGCATCTGCCGCAGGCGCCACGGCCCGAGCAGGCCGAGGCCACGGGCAGGCCCGCCGCCAGGCACCGCCCCATCAGGGTGCCGCGGCCGCCGAGGATGACCACATCCCGATGGCGGGTCCGGGCCACCAGCGACATGCCTATTTGACGAGCGCCGCGGAGACGCCGGGCAGGCCTTCCGCCGGAGGCAGGGGATCCGGCTTGCCGTAGAGCACGGCATCGAGCTTCTGGGTCAGGGTGACCAGGTAGTGGCCGCGGTCGGCGGGCATGTCGAGCTCGCCGGAATCGGGGCTGAAGGTTTCCCGCTGGCTGGTGAGGAAGAAGCGGTGCTTGCCCACGGAGAGCCCCTTCACCACGAGCGTGTTGCCGCCCTTCGGCGTCTGTTGCACGGGGATGCGGGCGCCGTCCAGGTTGAGCTCCAGCGGACCACGGACGTCGCGGGTGAAGCGGAACACCACCGAACCCGCCGGAATCGGGGAGCTGGGCGTCAGGGGCACCTTCCGGCAGCTCAGGAAGGCGGCGCCGAGCAGCACCAAGGCGGGAACAGCGGGGTGGAACCTCATGAAACCTCCGGAACTTCCATCATATGCGATGAAGGCGCAGGAGGTCCCGGCGGGCCTTAATTCCGCTGAATCAGCACCACGGCCTGGGCGGCGAGGCCTTCCCCGCGACCCGTGAAGCCCAGTTTCTCGGTGGTGGTGGCCTTCACGTTGAGGGCCTCCGGTGGCACACCCAGGAGGGGAGCCACGCGGTCCCGCATCCGCAGCCGGAAGGGCCCGATCTTCGGCCGCTCGCCGATGAGGCACACGTCGGCGTTCACGACCTCCCAGCCCCGCTCGGAGAGATCACCCATCACCCGCTCCAGGAGCACGGCGGAATCGGCGCCCCGGTAGGCGGGGTCGGTATCAGGGAAATGGTGGCCGATGTCGCCGAGGCCAGCAGCGCCGAGGAGGGCATCCATGAGGGCATGGAGCATCACGTCTGCATCACTGTGCCCGGCCAGGCCACGGTCATGGGGGATCTCGCAGCCCATGAGCATGAGGCGCCGCCCCTCCTCCGGTGCGGAAAAGCGGTGGACGTCGAACCCCTGGCCGACCCGGATGGCTTTCATGCGCCCTCCGCCCCGATGGCGCGATGGTTGCCCGTGGATTCATCCAGGGTCTTGATGGTTCCCGTGATGGGGTGTTCGGGCAGGGTGATGATCACCTCGGTGCCCACGCCCTCCTCGCTGATGAACTCGAGGGTGCCGCCGTGTTCTTCGACGATCTTCTTCACCGTGGCCATGCCTAGGCCGGTGCCCTTTTTCTTCCCGTAGCTGAAGAACGGTTCGAAGATGCGCTTGATAACCTTCCGCGGGATGCCCTGGCCCAGGTCGCGCACGTGGATCTGCACGCCGCCGGTCACCTGGGTCCACGACACGAGAACCTCGCCGCTCATGTCCTTGGTGGCATCGAGGGCGTTGGCCATGAGGTTTTCCATGACCCGCGTGAACCGGGCCGGATCGAGCTTCACCTTGCAGGCGGGACCCTCCGCCCGCAGCTGCACGCCCAGGATGGCGTCGAGGAAGCCGCGAAGCTCCACGGTCTCCCGGTTGGGCTCGCGGACCTTGGCGAAGTCGAGCACGTCCTGGCTGAGGTGCGTGAGGCGGTCGACGCACTCCAGGATCTTCCGGCAGTGGTGGCGGATCTTGTGGTCCTCGGTGGAGAGCTCCAGCAGGTCCGCGTGGCCCCGCAGCACGAACAGGCCGTTCTTGAAGTCATGGACGATGGAACTGGCCACCTGGCCCACGGTGGCGAGCACGTGGCTGCGGAGGTTCTCTTCGGAGAGCCGGGTGCGCTCGATGGCGATGGCGCAGAGGGCGACGATGGCCTCGAAGGTCTCCCGGTCGGGCGGCTCGGTGATGGGCCGGCGGCTGTCCAGGTAGACCACGCCCAGGCGCCGGCCCTGGAGGACCAGGGGTAGGCAGAGGATGGTCTTCAGCTCGAGCCGCTGGATGGAATGCTGGTGCTGCAGGTGGTATTCGTCGGCCACGTTGAGGATCCACACCGGATCGCCCGTCTCGAACACCTTGTGGACGCTGGAGAGGGAGAGCTGGATGCTGCCTTCCAGTTCCTGGCCCAGGTTGCGCTGCACCTTGGTGGTGAGCTCGCCGTTCTCGAGCAGCATGAGGAACCCGCGGTCCGTGCCGGAAATGGACAGCAGGCGGTCCATGGACTGGTCGAGCAGGTCCTCGAGGTCCACCTCCTCGGCCAGCAGCTGGGCGGTCTCCAGGATGGCCTGCAGGTGGAGTTCCGAGCTGCTCTGGTTCGTGCTGAGGAGGGTCAGGGTGTAGGCGCCATCCGCGAGGCGCAGGGGCGTGCCGATCTCCCAGGGCACCCGGCCCAGCTGCTGGTCCTTGTAGAAGCTGCCGTGGGTGGTCTGCAGGTCCTCGGCCCACCAGATGTCATCCCGCAGCTCAAGCCTCAGATGGTTTCGGCTGATCATGCTGTCCGAGAGCACCACGTCGCAGAGGCTCTGCCGGCCCAGGGTCACCGACCGGCTGAGGGGAACTGTGCGCTCGAAACCGTGGCGGTCTCGGATCAGGAGCTGGTAGCGCTGGGCCACAGCTTCTCCCGTGGGATCGGAATGGGGTGGGGTGGGCGTCGACTTCGTGTGATCCCAAGATTATCCGCCCACCGGCTGGACACAAGTGGAAGTCCCGTGAGGGAATAGAGTCCATGCATCGACACCCTGACCTCGATCCCACAGGCGGCGCCGAGGACCCGGCGGAATTCTCACTGCGGCCTCAGCGGCTTCAGGAATATATCGGCCAGGACAAGGTGAAGGCCCGCCTGGAGATCGCGCTGCTGGCCGCCCAGCGCCGGGGAGAGGTGCTGGATCATGTCCTGCTCTTCGGCCCGCCCGGCCTCGGGAAGACGACCCTGGCCCACGTGCTGGCCAACGAGATGGGGGCGCCCTGCAAGGTGATCCAGGCGCCGGCTCTCGAGAAGAAGGGCGATCTGGCGGCCATCCTCACCAACCTGGAGCCGGGCGAGTTCCTCTTCATCGACGAGATCCACCGGCTGTCCGCGCCCATCGAGGAGATGCTCTATTCGGCCATGGAGGATCGGAAGCTGGACATCCTCATCGGCCAGGGCCCCAGCGCCCAGACCCTCAAGGTGGACCTGCGGCCCTTCACGCTGGTGGGCGCCACCACGCGGGCCGGGCTCATCTCCAAGCCTCTCCACGATCGCTTCGGCATGGTGCACCGACTGGAGTTCTACACCCGGGTCGACCTGTCCATCATCGCCGCGCGCTCCGCGGACCTGCTGGGCATCCACCTCGCCACGGAGGGGGCCGAAGCCATTTCCCGGCGCAGCCGCGGGACCCCCCGCATCTGCAATCGCCTGCTCCGCCGCTGCCGCGACTACGCCGAGGTGAAGGGAGACGGCACCATCACCATCGAATCCGCCGAGGCCTGCCTGAAGCTCCACGAGGTGGACGACCTGGGCCTGGATGGCCTGGACCGGGCCTACCTGCAGGCCATCTGCCACAAGCACCGCGGGGGCCCGGTGGGCCTGCGCACCCTCGCCGCGGCCCTGGGCGAGGATGAAGGGGCCCTGGAGGACCTGGTGGAACCCTACCTCCTGCAGGTGGGCTTCCTGGACCGCACGCCCCAGGGCCGGAAGGCCACGGACGCGGCCTACGCCTACCTGGGGCTCAAGTCGGACCCGGGGCCGCTCTTCCGCTGAAGGCGGGCCAACTCAGTCTCAGTGCTTGGGATCGAGCTTCTTGGTGTCCCCCAGCTTGCCGGGGAGAGGCAGAGTGCCGCCCTTGGCGGTGCCGTTGTTGGCGTCCAGGTTCTTCGTCTGGTCCTTGCGGATGCAGACGCCCTGGAGCGTGCCGCCCTCGTCCACCACCAGCGAGCCCACCTCGACGTCGCCCTCCACGTAACCCGTGCCGTGGATCTCCAGGCAATCCGTGATCTTCATGGTGCCTTCGGCCCGGCCGGTCACCACCAGGTGCTTGGCGAACACGGTGCCCTTCACCAGGCCGCCGGGGGCGATGGAGACCTCGCCGGTGGAGTGGATGATGCCGTCCACGGTGCCCTCGACCCGGAGACTGCGGGCACCGGTGTGGATCTCCCCAGTGAACGTCACATCCTTCCCCAGCAGGGAATGGATGGCTGGGGCGGCCTCAGGCTTGGATTTGCTGCTGCCAAAAACGGCCATGGGTGACTCCTTCAGGACGGCTTGCCGATGGCCCGGAGCCACTGGCGCTGGAGCCGCAGGTAGGGCTGGGGATTGACGGCCTTGCCGCCCAGGCGGACCTCGTAGTGGAGGTGGACGCCCGTGGCATTGCCCGAACGGCCCATGGTTCCCAGGATATCCCCCCGGGAGACCTTCTGACCGGCTTTCACATCGACATGATTGAGGTGCGCGTAGAGCGTCTCCTGCTCGTTGGTGTGGCGGATCCTCACGCCCCATCCGTAGCGGTCCATCCAGCCGGCCTCGATCACCTCGCCGTCGGCGGTGGCCTGGATGGGCGTGTCGAGGACGTTGCTGATGTCGATGCCCGAGTGGTACCCGAGCAGGCCGTCGCCGGATTCATTGGATCTGGAAAAGGGGCTCACCCGCACTCCGTAGCCGGAACTGAGGTAGCCGGCGGTGGGGGGGATGGACGGAGTGTGGCTCCAGGCCCGGATGACGGGCTCCATGCGGGCCCGCACGATGGCGGCCTGCTTGGAGGTGTAGTCCAGGTCCTGGCGGAGGCGGGAGAGCCGCTCCTGGGTGCCCGGGGGGAGGGGCGCCGAGCTGGTCTGTCCTGGGGGGGCAGGCAGCGGGGAGCTCACCTGAGCCTTGGGGTCGAGCAGCTTCAAGAGTTCCGTGTGCTGCTGGCGCAGCATGGCCACCTCGGCCTCGAGCGCCTGGGCCTGGTCCAGGGAGGATCGCAGCTGCTCCTGCTGCTCCTGGGTCTCCTTCTGCAGGCGGCCGAAGCTCATGATCTTCTTCGTGGCCCAGAAGCCGTAGCCGGAGCCGATCATGGCCAGCGCCGAGAAGCCCAGGACCCCGCCCACCACCCACAGCATGAGCTGGCGGGTGAGGGACCACCGGAAGGTCCGGTGGCTGAACACGACCATGACGGTGAGCCAGCGCACAGAATCAGGACGGCTGGACCGGACGGCGCGACGACGTTCAGGCTGATGGGTGGACATGGGCCCCCAGCATACCTGGGAAAGTGCGCGGGAGCGACACGCCTTCTTACAACCAAGGATCTAGAGTGGGGCGAGCAGGGACCGCGACAGCCACCATTCCAGCGCGTGCCCCATGAAAAACACGAGGCCAATCAGACTGTTCAACGTGAAGAAGGCCTGGTCGATCCGGGACAGGTCCCCGCCCCGCACGAGCCACTGTTCCCGGCCCAGCATGGCGACCACCAGGGCCCAGGCGGCCCAGGGCAGGAGGTGGACCCCCATCTGGTGGTTGAAGGCGGCCCAGCAGAGGATCGCGACGAGGTGGAAGACCCGGGAGAGCAGCAGCGCCCCCCCGGCGCCGATCCGGGAGGGGATGGAGTGGAGGCCTCGCGTCCGGTCGAAGGCCTCGTCCTGGAGCGAGTAGAGGATGTCGAAGCCGGCCGTCCAGGCTAGGACCCCGGCGGACAGCCAGAGGGCCGGGGCCTCGATCCGCCCCGCCACGGCGATCCAGGCCCCCAGCGGGGCCCCGGAGAGGGAGAGGCCCAGCACCACGTGGGCCCAGGCGGTGAACCGCTTGCAAAGGGAGTAGCCCAGGATGATCACCAGGGCGAGCGGGGAAAGGGCCCATGTAAGCGGCCCCAGGGCGCCGGCGGCCACGCCGAACAGCACGATGCCTGCGCCCAGGAGGACCATGGCCCCGGCCCGGGACACGCGCCCCGCCGGGAGGGCCCGGCTGGCGGTGCGGGGATTCTCCGCATCGACATCCACATCCACCAGGCGGTTGAAGGTCATGGCCGCGGTGCGCGCCCCCACCATGGCCGCCAGGATCCACAGCGAGGTGCGCAGGGGCGGAAGGCCCTGGGCGGCCGCCAGGGCCCCGAGCAGGGCGAAGGGCAGGGCGAAGACGGTGTGCTCGAACTTGATCATGTCGAGCAATTCTCGCGACTGGGTGAGCATGCCGCCGGAGGGCCGGAGGCCGGATGGCTCCAACGGTTCCGGCGGGGAAGGGGGGAGGGGGGGCTGCGGACGGTCCATTGCCTCCATGATCGAATGAATGGCCCGGATTGTCTCCTGCCGCCAATCTCCCTGTACCAATCCCGATCCTCGATGCATCCAAGCACTCATTGGGAGGATCACCATGGGTCCACGCACGATCTGGGGCGGCGTCATCATCACGGCAGCCTTGGCCAGCTTCGGATTCGCCATCTCCACCGTCCACCCATCCGCTCCATCCCCATCCACCCGCGAGGACCAGGTGACCGACACCAAGAAACCAAGCGCCGCCGACCTCAAGCAGAAGCTCACGCCGATGCAGTACCACGTCACCCAGGAAGCGGGCACCGAGCCCCCCTTCCGCAACGAGTACTGGAACGAGCACCGGGATGGCGTCTATGTGGACATCGTCAGCGGCAAGCCCCTCTTCTCATCCAAGGACAAGTTCGACTCCGGCTGCGGCTGGCCCAGCTTCACGAAGCCCCTGGCCAAGCAAGATGTGGTCGAGAAGCGGGACACGAGCCTTGGCATGGATCGCACCGAGGTGCGCTCCAAGGAGGTGAACTCCCACCTGGGCCACGTCTTCGAGGACGGCCCCCGGGACCGGGGCGGCCTCCGGTACTGCATCAACAGCGCCGCCCTGCGGTTCGTGCCGGTGGAGGATCTTGAGAAGGAGGGCCTGGGAGCCTTCCTGCCTCTGTTCGGGAAGCCCGCCCCCAAGGCCAAGGAGGAGGTGGCCACCCTGGCGGGAGGCTGCTTCTGGGGCATGGAGGACCTGCTCCGCAAGCAGCCGGGCGTGACCCACATCGAGGTGGGCTACACCGGCGGCAGGGTGCCGAACGCCACCTACCAGAACCATGAAGGCCACGCCGAGGCCGTGCAGATCCGCTTCGATCCCACCAAGACCAGCTTTGAAGCGCTGCTCCGCTTCTTCTTCCGCATGCACGACCCCACCACCCTGAACCGCCAGGGGAACGACCTCGGCACCTCGTACCGGAGCGCCATCTTCTACCATTCAGAAGCGCAGCGGCAGACGGCGGAGCGGGTGAAGGCTGAGGTGGACGCCAGCGGCAAGTGGAAGGCGCCCATCGTCACCGAGATCACCCAGGCCGGGCCCTGGTGGAAGGCCGAGGAGTACCACCAGGACTACCTGATCAAGCACCCCGGCGGTTATACCTGCCACTACGTGCGGGACTGAGGGACCCCCTCAGACCCGGAAGTGATCCGGTCGCCACTGCTGGATGCGCGTCTTGATGACCTCGCCGCGCAGGCCCTGATCCAGGGCCTCGCGGACGCGGTCAGCGAGTTCGGCGTCGGAGGCGAAGCGCAGGGCCACGAACTGCCCGGGCGTCAGTTCCTGGATCCGCCCCTGGAGGTCGACGGGCAGGATCCGCTGCATGCGGAGCGTCTCCTCCAGGCGGA
The DNA here is from genome assembly GCA_017859995.1 of Holophagaceae bacterium. Lineage (GTDB taxonomy): Bacteria > Acidobacteriota > Holophagae > Holophagales > Holophagaceae > Geothrix. Next base: position 8,260 of record JAFJUR010000131.1, read on the forward strand.
TTACCCGGTCCTGCACGCGCAGGGCGTACGACCTGACCTTCAGCGTCAGGAGGATGGCCGTGAGGGCGATCACCAGCGCGAAGGCCTCCTGCAGGCCGGGCCGCCGGAAGAGGGCGAACACAGCCAGCACCAGGGCCAGGAGCGCGGCGCTGGTGAGCAGGTAGTGGTACCAGGGATCCACGCGGCGGTGGGTTGCATAGGTCTGGGGCATGGTCATGGCTTCTCCGTGGGGGGGCATCAGGTTACTCGAATCCGCCCCGGCGCTCGCGTTTGAGGGAGGAGGCCCGCTTCTTCGTCTCCAGGCGTCGCTCCTTCGAGCCCTTGGTGGGCCGGGTGGCCTTGCGGGTGATGGGCCGGACCAGGGCCGCCCGGACCGCCTCGGCCACCTTGGCGCGGGCGTCCTCCAGGTTCTTCAGCTGGTCCCGGGTGCGGTCGCTGGTGACCATCCACAGGCCTTCCGCGTCGAGCCGGTTGCGGAGGGCTGAGCGAAGGCGGAGGAGCGCATCCTCGGGCAGGCCCTCGATGGCGCCCAGGTCGATGCGCAGCTCCACCTTGGACGAGACCTTGTTCACGTTCTGGCCGCCCGCCCCTCCGGCGCGCACGGCCTTGAAGCGGATGGCGTCGCCCGGGATGCGGACAGAGGCAGTGACGTGGATGGGATCAGCCATGCCTGATCCTACCTCATCGCCTCCATGGGGCTGAGGCGCATGGCGCGGAAGGCCGGATAGAGGCCGAAGACGATGGCCAGGGATAGGGCCACGATCCAGGCGGTGATCAGGCCGAGGGGATTCACCACCAGGCCGTAGGGGAAGCTGGCGGACAGGGCCTGGCAGAGCAGGCCGCCCGACAGGGTTCCCAGCAGGGCACCGATGGCGGCGAGCACCACGGCCTCCAGCAGGAACTGGATGAAGATCTCCTGGTCGGAGGCGCCCAGCGCTTTGCGCAGGCCGATCTCAAACCGGCGGTCGCTGAAGCTGATGAGCATGACGGAGAGCACGCCCACGCCCCCCACCAGCAGCACCGTACCGGCCAGGCTCAGGAGCACCACCTTCCAGCCGTGCATCTGCTCCAGGAAGTTCTGGTAGGCCTTGGCCGCCTCGGCGTCCAGGTCCACGATCTCCGCATCCTCGATGCCGTGGTGGGCCTGCCGGACGCGGCTGAGCAGCATGGCCGAGACCTCGCCCACATCGTCGGCCTGCCGGAGCTTCACCGTGATCTGCGCCAGCTTGTGGGCCGGGTCGATGCGGTCCATGTAGGCTTCGAGAGGAATGAGGATGCCGTTGGCGTCGGTGTAGTTCTCCTCGTTGAAGATCTGGCCCGGCGCCTGGACGCCCACGATGCGGAAGGGCACGCCTTCCACCACGAGGTCGCGGCCCACGGGATCGGCCCCGCCGAAGAGCTTCGAAGCCAGCGTCGCGCCCACCACGGCCACCGTGGACCGGCGGCGCTGGTCATCCTCGGTGAGGTTGCGGCCCAGGCCGATGGGGCGGTTCATCCAGACGGCGTAGTCGGGCGTGACGCCAGTGACGAAGATGCGCTCGGTGTCGCCGGTGACGCGGACCGACGAGGTGCGCTGGGCCCGGGGCAGGAACGCCAGCACCTTGGGGTGGGGGGAGGTGAGGCGGGAGAGATCCTCCTGGCGCAGGCCGGGGCTCATGACGAAGCGGCTGCGCTCTTCGGCCGTCTCCGCGGTCTTGGGGGCGATGCGCACGGTGCCGTCCCAGCTCATGCCGGCGAAGCCGGTGCTGATCTTGTCCATGACGCCGTCGAGCACAGAGGTCATCACCACCAGCGCGAAGACCCCCAGCATGAGCAGGGTGAGGGTGAGCAGGCTGCGCAGCTTGTGGGCCCAGAGCTCCACCAGCCCCGTGCGGACCACTTCCCAGAACATGCCGACGTTGAACCCGCG
>JAFJUR010000238.1 GCA_017859995.1 Holophagaceae bacterium
GTAGAGCGTGGGGCTCACCACCTTGCCGGTCTGGCCCACCTGCATGCTGTGGGGCAGGCCCCAGCCCGCGTCCACGGCCGCGCGGGAGGCGCCCACCACGCCGCCGATGGCGTCGGCCAGCTCTTCGAGGATCTTGAAATTCCCGCCGTCCTTCATGCCGCGGCCACCGCTGACGATCACGTTGGCTTCGCTGAGGTCCACCTTGCCGCTGGCCTTGGCGAGGATCTCCTTCACCACGGACTTGAAGTCGCCCGCCGGGGCGGCGAGCGACTCGGTGGCGCCCGCGCCGGCCTTCTCAGCGGCGGGGAACACGTTGGGACGGGTGGTGGCCACCTGCACTGCGCTGGCGAAGGTGGTGGTGGCGAAGGCCTTCCCGGCATAGACGGGGCGCACGGCCTGGAGCTTGCCGTCCACCATGGAGAGCCCGGTGACGTCGGAGGCGTAGCCGGCGCCCAGGCGCGCGGCGGCCCGCGGCGCCATGTCCTTGCCCACGGCGGTGGCGGCGGCCAGCAGCACCGTGGCGCCCTTGCCCTTGACCGCATCGGCCACGACCTGGGCGAAGGCGTCGCTGGAATAGGAAGCCAGGCTGGCGGATTCGGCGCAGAGGATGACGTCGGCGCCGAACTTGGCGGCCTCGGCGGAGCCGGAGCAGGAAGCCCCCGCGAAGAGCGCGCCGAGCTTTTTGCCGCTGGCGTCGGCCAGGCGCCGTCCCTCGCTGAGGGCCTCGGCGCTGGGCTTGCGGAGCTGGCCATCCTTCAGTTCACAGAACACGAGAATCATGGAGTCGTCCTTTCGAATCAGAAGTCTGCGGAAGGGTGGCCTAGAAGACCTTGGCTTCGTCCTTGAGCGCCTGCAGGAGGGCCTGCGCCTGGGCGGCGGCATCGCCTTCCAGCTTGCGGCCCGCGGGGCGCTCGGGGGGCAGGGCCAGGGCGCTGACCACGGCGCCGGCGGTGGCGGCGGGAGCGTCCAGTTCCTCGATGGTCTTCTTCTTGGCGGCCATGATGCCCTTGAGGCTCGCGTAGCGGGGCTCGTTGAGGCCCTTCTGCGCGGTGATCACGGCGGGCAGGGCGCCTTCCACGATCTCGGAGCCGCCTTCGATCTCGCGCTCGGCCTTGAATGTGCCCTCGCCGAGCTCGAGCTTCACGATGACGTTGGCCTGGGCCAGGCCCATCAGTTCCGCCAGCATGGGCCCCATGGCGGCGTTGTCGCCGCCCAGCCCCTTGTTGCCGCAAAGGATCAGGTCGTAGCCCTTGTCCTTGGCGTAGCCCGCGATCATTTGCGCCACGGCGTAGGCGTCGCCCTGGCCGTCGCCCTTGAGCAGCACGGCGTTGTCGGCCCCGAGGGCCAGCGCGTTCTTGAGCACGTCCTTGGCCTGGTCGCCACCCACGGAGACCGCGGTCACTTCGGCGCCCTTGCCCTCCTTGATGCGGATGGCTTCCTCGAGCGCGTATTCGTCATACGGACTGGTGATCCACTTGACGTCCGCGGGATCGAGCGAACGGCCATCGGCGGCGACCTTGATCTTGGTCTCGGTATCTGGAACCTGCTTGAGGGCGACGAGGATCTTCATGGGCGCTCCCTGATGCGACATGGACAGGCTGGCGGAGGGCCAGCGCAATAGAAGAGTCTAGCCTGACGGATCGCTCTCCCCCACGCGTGATTCGCGCGGCTTGTGCACGTGATCACGCCTGTCTCCGGGTAGGCGGCGGCACTGTCCCGGGGTAGGTTCCGAAGGTTCCGGTATGGTGGACGGATCATGCGCGACGCGACGCCGAGATTCCAGGATGCGCTGGTCCTCACCGGAGGTGGGACCGGGGGCCACTACTTCCCCGCCGTGGCGCTGGCGGAGGGCGCACGGGTCCGGTGGTCAGACCGTCCCATCGCCTTCGTCGGCGCGCAACGGGGCATCGAGGCCCGCGAGCTTCCGCAGTCCGGCTGGCCCCACCTGCTGCTGGAGGTGGAGGGCCTGGTGGGTCGCTCGCCCCTGCGGGTGGCGCGTTCCGCTTGGCTGCTCTGGCGCGCCGTGGCCCGGCTCAAGCGCCTGTGGCGCGAAGCCTGTCCCGCCGCGGTGGTCGGCACCGGCGGCTACGGCGCGGCTCCGGCCCTGCTCGCCGCGCGCAGCCTCGGCATTCCCTATTTCCTGCACGAGAGCAACGCTGCGCCGGGAGCGCTGGTGAAGCTGCTGGCGCCCAGGGCCCGCCGCGTGTGGTGCGGCATGGCGGCCGTGACGGAGCTGCTCCCCGGGGCTGACTGCCGGGTGGTGGGCACACCGGTGCGCGCGGCGTTCCTCCGGCCCTTCCGCCCGTCCTCGGAGCTGGTGCCGCCCTTCCGGCTGCTGGCCCTGGGCGGAAGCGGCGGCGCCCGGGCCCTCAACGAGGCCCTGCTCGAGATCGCCCCGGCCCTGCTGGACGCCCAGCCTGAATGGGACCTCCTCCACCAGGTGGGTCCTGCGGAACTGGCGCGGCTGCAGGATCGGCCGCGCCATGCCCGCCACGCGCTGGTGCCCTTCATCGCCGAGGTGGACCGCGCCATGGAAGCCGCCAGCCTGGTGATCGGGCGGTCGGGCGCCAGCACCTGCGCCGAGTTGAAGGCCGCCGGCCGTGCCGCGGTGCTGGTGCCGCTGCCCACCAGCGCGGGCGATCACCAGCGGAAGAACGCCTTGGCCATGGCTGCCGAGGGCCGCGCGCTGGTTCTGGAACAGGGGCCGGATTTCTCCGGGCGGATCCAGGCGGCGCTCCTCCCGTTGATGGGAGGGGCCGCGGCTCGACAGTCCCTGTCCAAGGCGCCCGAGCCCAACCTGGCCGTGGCGTCCTGCCTGGATGACCTGGCCGCCTACCTGGGCTGACGGGGCTCGGCGAGCCAGGCGACGCCCACGGAGATGGCGTAGAGGCCCAGCAGCACCACGCTGAAGAAGATGGTGGTGACCACGACATCGCCCGGCGTG
>JAFJUR010000024.1 GCA_017859995.1 Holophagaceae bacterium
GAAGCTCGAACAGGAGGCCCGCACCGATCCGCTCACGGGCTGCGCCAACCGGCGCCACTTCCTGCAGAAGGCGACCCAGGAGTTCGCCCGGCTCCAGCGGTATGGGGGTGAGCTTGCGGTGTTCATGCTGGACCTCGACCACTTCAAAGCGGTGAACGACCGCTTCGGCCATGCGGCCGGGGATGCCACCCTGGTGGCGCTGGCCAAAACCTGCACGGCGATCCTGCGCCTGGAGGACGTGGTCGGCCGGTGGGGCGGCGAGGAATTCGTGGTCCTCTTGCCGGAGACCGGCCATGACCGGGCGGTCGAGGTGGCCGAACGCCTCTGCGGCGCGGTGGCGGCCACTCCGATCGCGCCGCCCGGGGGCCCACCGTTCCACGTCACCGCCTCCCTCGGCGTGGCCTCCTGGTCCCTCGGAGACACGGACGTGGACGTGATCCTGGGCAGGGCAGACCGGGCCATGTACGAGGCGAAACACGCGGGACGCAACCGGGTGGTGGGGCTCCGCGTGGATGTTCCCATACCCGGCTGAGCCGGTACGCGCGAAGGCCCCCGGAAACGGGGGCCTTCGCTGAACGGAGACGGGAAAGTCAGTCCTTCTCTTCCTCGGCCTTGAGCTTGGCTTCCTGCTCGTCGAGGTGCTTCATGAGGCGCTCGGCCAGCTCTTCGTCCTCGAGGGGGGTGAACATGTCGTCCTTCACCTCGAAGATCTCCAGGCTCAGGCCCTCTTCAGGGTCGGCCTTGCCCTCCTCCTGGGCCTGCAGCTCGGCCAGGGGCGCCAGGATGGCGAAGTTGCGGCCCTCGAACTCGAGCTCTTCCAGGATCGCGAACTCCTCCTTCTCGCCGTTCTCGTCTTCAAGCTCGACGACTTCGATTTCGAAGGAATCATCGTGATCGTGGTTGCAGTCCGGTCCGTGTTCGTGACCCTCGTGAGCCATGGGCTCCTCCTTGCGCAAGGGACCAGAATACGGTCGAAACCCCTCGCGGCCAAGGAAAGATCCTGGAAGGCCCGCCCCCTGGCGTTCTACTGGAGCCGGGCCTCGCCGGGGCCGGTGACGATGGCCGTGACCGCCCGGCGGCTGCCCGGGGCCTCCAGGCGCACCCGGTCGCCCAGGCCCGCCCGGCTGCGGGCGATGGTGTCCAGGCTGATGCTCAGGGCCTCGTGGCTGGCCGTCAGCCGCACCTTGTCACCGGACTGCACGAGGGGAATGACTTCCAGGTCCGCCCGGGTCAGGATCCGGCCCGCGGGGACCGCCCGCATGAGCCGCCGCCCCTCGGGGAGGGCCGTGAGGGCGCCCTCCGGCGGCACGCCCTCGAAGGCGCCGGGCTCCACCTGCTCGTCCGTGAGTTCGGTTTTCCTCGCCAGGTCGCCCTTGGCGCGCAGCACCGTGCCCACCCAGGTGCCTTCCAGGTCCACCCGCACCATGCCCACCTTCTCGCCATCCACCTTGACGGCCACCACCACGAAGAAGCGACCCATGGGCTCGCGCTTGCTGAGGTGCGAGGCCTCGAACGCCAACGCGCCGGGCCGGGTCATGGGCAGGCGCGGCGGCTGGGCCACCTTGAACCGGTGCTCCCCGCCCAGCTTCGCGGCCTCCGCCTGGGCGAAGGCCAGCGCCGTGTCGGCCAGGCGTTCAAGGGCGGGGCGTTCGGCGGGCGAGGCCTGCAGCACCAGGGCGGGGAGGGCGAGAAGCAGGGCGGCGGGGCGCATGGGGCTACCGCTTGAGGTTGTTCAGGAGGCTGAGCATGTCGTCCACGGTCTTGATGGTCTTCGAGTTCGCCTCGTAGGCCCGCTGGCCGATGATCATGTTCACCATTTCCTCGGCCACGTCCACGTTGGAGACCTCGAGGAAGCCCTGGTTGAGGGTGCCCAGGCCGTCGGCGCCGGGAATGCCATCGATGGCCTCCCCGCTGGCCAGGGTGGGCTGCAGGAGGTTGCGGCCCAGCTGGTTGAGGCCCGCGGGGTTGATGAAGTGGGACAGGGTGATCTGGCCCACCTGCTGGGGCTGGTTCTGGCCCGTCTGGGTGACGCTCACGGTGCCGTCTCCGGCGATGGTCACGCTGAGGGTGTCCTGGGGGATGGTGATCTGGGGATCCAGCAGGTAGCCGGCCGAGTTCACCAGGGCGCCGTTCTGGTCGGTGGTGAAGCCGCCGTCGCGGGTGTAGGCCAGGGTGCCGTCCGGCATGGTCACGCGGAAGAAGCCGTCGCCCTCGATGGCCATGTCGAAGCGGTTCGCGGTCTGGCGCAGGTTGCCGGTGCTGAACTGCCGCATGAGGCTCTGGAGCTTGGCGCCGTGGCCCAGCTGGATGCCCGCCGGGATCGTGGTGCTGGTGCTGGAGCTGGTGCCCGCCAGGTTGACGGTCTGGTAGAGCAGATCCTGGAACTCCGCCCGGGCCTTCTTGAAGCCCGTGGTGTTCACGTTCGCCAGGTTGTTGGAAATGGTGTCCATGTTGTACTGCTGGACATTCATGCCCGCCGCGGCCGACCACATCGCACGCATCATGGGAACCTCCGTGTCATTTCTTGGGGAATGGGGGGACTAGCGGCTGATCGCGACATCGTTGATGGAGCGCGAATCCAGATCGTTGGTGAGGGTCGAGGCCACCTTCATGCTCAGTTCGAAGAGGCGGTTGAGGCGGATCATCTCGACCATGGTCGAGGCGGTGTCCACGGCGCTCTGCTCCAGGTGGCCCTGGGTGACCGTGCCCTTGACGGGGGCCTCCGCGGCGCCAGCGGGATCGAAGCGGAGGGCGCCGGTGCGCTTCAGGGCGCCGGGCTTCTCGAAGGCCTTCAAGTCCAGCTGACCCAGCACCTGCTCCTTCTGGGAGACGGTGCCATCGGCCGTGATGGAGACATTCCCGTTCTTCGAATCCAGGGTGATGGGCTGGCCGTTTTTGCCCAGCACTGGGCTGCCGTCCATGGCCTGGAGCTGGCCGTCCGTCCCCATCTGGAGGCGGCCATCCCGGGTGACCCGGTCGCCGCCGGGGGTGCGCACCATGAGGAAGGCGTTGCCTTCGATGGCGATGTCCAGCGACCGGCCCGTGGCCCGAAGGTTCCCCTGGGCCGTGACCACGCCGGTCTCGCCGAAGACCACGCCGTCGTTCAGGGCCCCGCTCAGGGGCAGCTTGCGGGCGCTCCCTGCGGCCTTGTTGAACACCGCGAAGAACGGCTGGTCGGGCTTGTAGCCCACCGTGGCCGCGTTCGCCAGGTTGTTGGCCACCACATCCAGCTGGAAGGCCCGCGCCTTCAAGCTGCCTGCGGCGACATAGTATCCAGGATCCATTAGGCACCTCTCGCCCAGCCAGCGGCAGGGACAGGCGGACTACCGCCAAAGCGATGCCAAAAGGTGAACCGCATCCTTCAAAGAGGACGGCTCCCTATGTACGGACAAAGCTCGGGCCCGGCTAAGCCGGGCCCGAGCGTGGGGGTCCGGGGGTGTGCGCGCAAGCGCGGAACCCCCGGAGAAAGCAGACTAGATCTTGGTGACGTTGGTCGCCTGAGGGCCCTTCTGGCCCTGACCCACCTGGAAACTGACGCGCTGATTCTCGTCCAGGGTGCGGAAACCCGTGGTCTCGATCGCGGAGTGATGCACGAACAGGTCCGCACCTCCATCATCGGGGGTGATGAATCCGAAACCCTTTTCGGCGTTGAACCACTTGACGGTGCCTTGAGCCATGATGACTTCCTGCTTTTCTTCGTCCTGGATACAGATGCATGGTCCCTTCCAGGCGAGGTGGCCATGCTTTTTTTCGCCCGCACGATAGGTGGGCAACTCCCAGTCTAGGCCCTTTCTGCATCCGATTTTCAAAAAATCGACAGAATTCAAAAAATAGAAACGCCTTCTGGTAGTAGCGGTCCGACAGCTCGTCCCGACGGATGCCCTGCCCGGGCCTGGGCGCATGGATGAAGGCCCCCTGCCCCAGGTAGAGCCCCACGTGGCTCACCCGGTTTGAAGCCCCGGTGGCGAAGAAGAGCAGATCCCCGGCCCGGGCGTCGTCCAGGTCCACCGGGCTGCCCGCGTCGAACTGGGCCTGGGAGGACCGGGGCAGCCGCAGCCCGTTCAGCCGGTACACGGCGCCCGTGAGTCCGCTGCAGTCGAAGCCCCGTTCCGTGGTCCCCCCAAAGAGGTAGGGCACGCCCAGGTAGCCCTTGGCCGTCTCCACCAGGCTGGCCCGGAGGCCCCGCTCGTCGGATGGGTGCGCCCGGGGCCGGCCAGACGCGCCCAGACCTGAGGCATCCGGGGCTGACCCATCCGGCGCCACCACCCAGTAGGCCTCGATCACCCCGGCGGCCTTCAGGGCCTCGCCCCGGGCCCGGGCCTTCTCCTTGCTCGTGAAATCCCCGAAACGCACCCGGTACAACCCGTCGCCCGAAGCGTAGTAGGCCGCTTCCAGGCCCTGGGCCTGCAGTGATTCCGAGAATCGCGCCGCGTTCTCCGCCTTGGCGAAGGCGCCGGCCTGCAGCGTGAACCCCAGGCGGGGAAGGCTCCGCGCGGCCGCCCTTCTGCCCGCCGCCGGAGCCCGCTCGGGCAGCGGGCGCGGGGCCCGGCCGCAGGCGGCGGAGAGCAGCAGCACGGCGATCAGGCCCCGCCCCGCTCCCCGCCGGATCCAGCGCATGTCCGCCTCCGAGACCTTGCAGGCATCCTAGCAGGCGGCCCGGGCTGCTCCCGCTACTTGAGCCTGGCCAGCTCCCCCTCGATGCGGGCCCGCTGGTCGGCTTGGTTCACCCGGTCGAGGGCCCGGCGGTAGTTCGCCGCGGCCTGGGCCTTGTCGCCCTTCAGGGCGTAGGCCTCGGCGAGGCTGTCGTAGGCGTTCCAGGAATCCGGGTGGTCCTTCACGTTCCGCTGGAAGAGGGCGATGGCTTCGTCCAGCTTGTTCTGGCTCAGCAGCAGGTAGCCCTGCTGGTTGACCTCGCCTTCCGTGGCCGAGGCCAGGGCTTTTTCCCGCAGGGCCGCGGCGCCCTTGGCGTCGCCCTTCTTCTCGAGCAGGGCGGCCTTCACGGTCAGGCCGGCGAAGGTCGGGCGCAGGGCCAGGGAACGGTCCGCCCAGACCAGCGCCTCGTCGAGGTTCACGTCATGGGCCAGGCACCAGGCCGCGGCGGCGCTCCAGCCCGCGGGGAAGAACTGCTGCACGCCCCGCAGCTGGTCCCGCAGGCTCTGGACCACCACCTGCGGGGTATCCACCGCCAGGGGGATGGGCACCCGCAGCCGCTCCCAGCGCAGCGACAGGGTGACACCCGCGTCGGTGGGGTCGTCGAAGGTGTAGGCCAGGCGCTCGGTGGGTTCCGTGGCGACAGGCGTGACCTGCACCTTGGCCACGTCCTCCTTCGGGTCGTAGCTGTAGCTGCCCCAGCCGTGGGACTGGCTGCTGAAGATCACGGTCCAGGTGGTGGCGGTGGGCACCATGTGGAGGCCGTAGCGCCCGGCGGGCAGCGTGGTGGCACCCACCCGGACCGGACTGGAGAAGGCCACGACCGTGTTCTCGTTGGCCCCGGCCCGCCAGACCTTGCCGTAGGGCACCAGCCCGCCCCACACCGGGCGGCCCTTCACCGCCGGGCGGTTGTAGGTGACGTCGATTTCCGTCAGGCCCACCTTCTGGCGGACCTGGGCCCGGGGGCTGGCCTCGGGCAGGGTGAGCGGCGGCGCCTGCGCGAGGAGCAGGGGCGCGGCCGAGATCAGGGCAAAGGCGATGCGGCGCATGGAACACCTCCGAAGAGCATCCTGAACCGGTTGCCTGCCTCCCGGAACGAAGGTTGAAGCCACCCGTGCGATTCCCGGGGCAGGACGGCGCGGGCGCCGCGCCCCTGGAGGTCCGCGGTGCCCTTGTGGGAGGATGGGCGCGACACCCATCTCAACCACCACGTCCACTTCCACGCGAGGAACCCATGTCCGACCAGACCGTCCCGGAGCCGCTTCAGGGGAGCCCCATGCCGACCGAACCCACCCCGGCCCAGGTCGAGGCCATCCACCAGCGGATCCTCAAGCAGAAGGCCCATTCGAGCGGAGCGGGCTGGTTCTACTGGATCGCCGGCCTCTCCTTGCTGACCTCCATCATCAGCCTGTCCGGCGGCACCTGGTCCTTCCTGGCCGGCCTCGGCGTCACCCAGGTGTTCGACGGTATTGCCCTCGCCCTGAAGAACTCGGGCACGGGCGACTGGGTGAAGGGGCTCAGCCTGTTCCTCGACCTCCTCGCGGCCGGCACGTTCATCCTGCTCGGCGTCTTCGCCCGGAAGGGCTCCCCGGCGGCCTACGTCACGGGCATGGTGCTCTACGGCCTCGACGCGGTCATCCTCCTGGCCTTCCGCGAATGGTTCGGGGCCGGGTTCCACGCCTTCGCCCTCATCCAGATCTGGGCCGGCTTCTCGGCGCTGCGCTGGCTGAACGGCCGCCCCGCCGAGGCCCCGACGGCCCCGATGGCACCCTCCGCCCCGATCAACGAGCCTTCCTGAGAGGGCGCCTTCAGCCTGGGCCTCCGCCGTGCGCATCCTCGCCTTCATCCTCTCCGGACTCGGCATCCTCCTTGGCCTCTACCTGCTGGACCGGGCCGGGCTCTGGGCCGAGCAGCGGGGCTGGATCTACTGGCGGAAGAAGAAGGCGAGCGGCCATGCGCTCGGGTCGGCCACTCTGGCACTGCAAGACATCTTCGAATCCGGCAAGGCCCGGCACGTGATCGAAGCGAAGGAGGACGCGAAGATGGAAGCCCCCGATCCCGGATCCGGCCGGCCCTCCACCCTTTCCACGGCCACAGAGGCGGACCTGCCCCGGCTCTTCGAGGTGTGGGAGTCCGCCGTGCGGGCCACCCACACCTTCCTCACCGAGGAGGACATCGGCCGGCTGTCACCCCTCGTCCGGGAGGGCCTGGCGGCCTTCAGGCCCATCCACTGCCTGCGCGACCCGCGGGGCGAGGTCTTCGCCTTCCTCGGCGTGTTCGAGGGGAGGATCGAGATGCTGTTCGTCCACGCGTCTCGCCGTGGCCAAGGTTTCGGCAGGATCCTCGTGCGCCACGCGGTGGACACCCTGGGCGCCACCCTCGTGGACGTGAACGAGCAGAATGACCAGGCCATCGGGTTCTACGAGCGCCTTGGGTTCCAGACCTTCGCCCGCTCCGACCTGGACGCGGCCGGCTTCCCGTTCCCGCTCCTGCACATGCGGTTGGCATCACCCGCCCCCTCTGACCGGACCGACCCGGGGCTTGGCGGAAGGTGACTTGATCTCGGCGAATTCAGAGGACGGGTCGGGAGCTGGGCACAGGCGGTCGGCCGCCAACACGAGAACGGTGGCATGAGGTCCGTGTTGCGGCGTGACCTGCCTCACCAATCCAGGGCCCGTGAACCATGGCCGAGGCGAACAGCCGGTCCCGATGGCTCCTTCCCGAGGCCTTGCCGGCTCGCATTCGAAACGCATTGACTCACCCCTGGATGAAGCTTTCTGCACCCATTCACATCCGGCGGCAATGGGATCTGGAAACGTAGCAGGCATATCGCCCGGGATGGGCGCAGGCACTCATCCCGCCCACCTCTCTCCGCACGGGTCGCACCATTCCACCGCCTGAATGCCATGGACCGCCACCCGAGCCCTTCCCATCCAGGGGAACCTCATGCGATCACCCACCGCAACGGGCTTACTACTCGTCGGCATCTTGTGCGGCCGAGCCTCTGCCGAGATCCCTCGGATGGATCCGGGCGAAGCAGGCATCCGCGAAGCCGAGAATGCCTGGAGCCGAGCGTTTGTCACCGGCGATGCCGCCTACCTCGATGACCTGCTTGATTCATCCTATGTTTCCGTGAACGCGAAAGGCGATGCCAGGGCCAAATCGCAAATCATCGCCTTGGCCAGGCAATTTGCGGCGGATCATCCCGGGGCTAAGGCACAACCCCTGTCACCAACGTCCATCATCCAAGTCAAGGGAGCGGCCGCGGTCGTGACGCATCGGAACGAGAAAGACACGTCCGTCGATGTGTTCTACTACGTTGAGGGACGCTGGAGGGCCTGGTTCTCCCAGCACACCTCCATCCCTCTGAAATAAGCGGTTTCACTGGACCTCCAGCACCGCCAGTTTGTCCTGCAGGGTGGCCTGGCCTCTGACGGAGACGACGTCGCCCACCCGGAAGGGGCGCTGGCGGCGGCGCATGGCATCGGGGAAGGCCACGGCCTCGCAGAGGCCGGTTTCGTCCTCGAAGGTGATGAACTGCATGCGCTCGCCCTTTTCGGTGGCCACTTCCTTGTCCGCCACCACCAGGGCCCAGAAATGCAGGTGGCGATGTCGTCCAGGGATTCCGCGCTTCGCTTCGCTGCGCGCATACCCCTGGGGCCCCGCGCCCGGATCCGGCCGAGCCGTACCCGGGCTGCCTTCCTCTCGTCCGGGGGTTCCGCGCTTCGCTTCACTGCGCGCATACCCCCGGGCCCCCGCGCCCGGATCCGGCCGAGCCGTATCCGGGCCGCAGTCATCTTGTCCGGGGGTTCCGCGCTTCGCTTCGCTGCGCGCATACCCCCGGGCCCCCGCGCCCGGATCCGGCCGAGCCGTATCCGGGCTTGATCCATCACTCGCATCAGCCACATCGGCCGCGCGGTCGGGGCCGCCGCCATGGCGGACGCGGGCGAGGGCGGCGGGGTGGAGTTCCAGGGTGAGGCCCATGGTCGCCATCTCCAGGTCGGCGCGGTCGAAGGGATCGGTGGGCCGCGGGCGCACGCCCGGAGGCACGCCACCCAGGCGCGCCCACATGAGGCGGGTGCGGTCGCCATCCGGCGCCCAGCGGTCGAAGGCCCCGGCGACGCAGAGGGCCTCGGCGGTGGTGACCGAGGGGTTCACCCGGGCCAGCAGGTCATCCAGGGTTTCGAAGGGGCCGTTCCGATCCCGTTCCTCCAGCAGGCGGCGCACCTCAGGCTCCTGGACGCCGCGCACCTGCATGAGGCCCACGCGCAGGGCCTGCTCGCCCTCGGCGGTGAAGGGCCAGGCCGACAGGTTCACGTCGGGCCCCCGCACCACGAGGCGATGGCGCCGCGCGTCGCCCAGGTAGGCGATGGCCGGGTAGTAGCCGCCCTGGTTGGTGATGACCGACGAGAAGAACACCGCCGGGTGGTGCGTCTTGATCCACGCGCTTTCGAAGCTCACCTGCGCGTAGCTGGCGGAGTGCGGCTTGCAGAAGGAGTAGCCCTGGAAGGTGCGGATCATGTCCCAGGCCTCATCCACCGTGGCGAGGCGCACGCCGCGCTCCCCGCAGCCCCGGCGGAACCGCGCCTCGAAGTAGGGCAGCTTCTCCTCGCAGTCGGGCTTGCCCAGCAGCTTGCGCAGCTGATCGGCCTCGAAGTGGCTCCAGCCCGCCAGCGCCACGCAGACCTTGATGACATCCTCCTGGTAGACCAGCACGCCGAAGCTTTCGGATAGCAGCTCGTTGAAGACGGGATCGCTGGGCTCCCAGGCCTCCTCGCCGCGGCTCCGCTTCACGTAGCGGTCCACCCAACGGTAGGCCGCCGGGCGGATGAGGCTGCTGTGGATCACCAGCGTCTCGAAGTCGCCCTTCCCCACCCGCTGCTGGAGCTGGCGGGTGGCGGGGCTTTCGACGTAGAACACGCCGATGCTGTCGCCCCGGGCCAGCAGGGCCTGGGTGGCGGGATCCTGCCGGGCGTGGCTGCCGGGATCGGCGGGCTTCCGATCGCCCAGCACGGTGTAAGCATCGCGGATGACGGCGAGGCTGCGGTTGCCCAGCAGGTCAATCTTCACCAGGCCGTAGTTCTCGACGCCGTCCTTGTCCCAGGTGGTGGTGGACACGCCCTCCTTGGCCGGCGCCGGCTGGAAGGCGGCGTGCTCCCACAGGGGTCCGGGCGTGACGATGGTGCCGCCGGGGTGCACGGAGAACTGGTGGAAGTGACCCTGCAGCGCCAGGGCCTGGCGCAGGATGGTGTCCCAGGCGGGGTTCGCGGCGGCGCGGGAAAGGCCCCCTTCCCAGCCGCGCACGTAGCGGGCCAGCTGCTTCAGCTCGCTGTCGGGCCGCCCGTGGGCCTGGGCCACGGCCCGCAATGCCCCCTTGGCCTTGAAGAAGGCGTGGTTGGACACCATGGCCACGCGGTCGCGGCCATAGCGCTCGAAGACGGCCTGGATGACCTCGTCGCGCTCGTCCCAGGCGAAGTCGATGTCCATGTCTGGCGGATCTTTCCGCTCCTTCGTGAGGAAGCGCTCGAACATCAGGTTCGTGTCCACGGGATCCACGTTGCTGAGGTCCAGGGCGTAGCTCACCAGCGAGGCCGCGCCGCTGCCGCGCCCGCAGATGCTGGTGGGCAGGCCCCTGTGCTTCAGGGCCTGCACGATGTCCTGCACCAGCAGGAAGTACCGGGCGAACCCCTTGAAGGAGATCAGGTCGAGTTCCCGTTCCATGCGCAGCAGGGCCCGGGCCCGCAGGCCTTCGGAGGACCGGGCGTATTTCTCCGCCATGCCCGCCCGCACGCGCTCCCGCAGGAGGCTGTCGAGGTCCGCGTCCTCCTGCCCCAGGGGCTTGGACACCTCCCACTTGCCCCAGTGGATCTGCCAGCCGGCGATGCGCTCCAGCACGGCGGCCGTGGCCCGCTCCACGGCGGGCTCGGCGAAGGGGAACCGGGCTTCCCAATCCGACCGCGGCACGGCGGCCTCGGCGGGATCCCACAGGGCCTCGGTGCGGATGAGTGTGGATTGCTGATGGATGGCCCGCTTGAGCCGGTGCATCTCCAGGCCCTCGGCGGTGCGGAAGCGCAGCACCTGGGGTGCCACCACCGGCAGGCCCGCCGCCAGGGCCTTCCGGGCCTCCTGGGCCCGGCGCGGATGGCCCAGGAGCGCCGCGTAGAAGCCCTCCCTCAGCAGCGCGTCCAGGCCCGCGAGGTCCTCGGCCAGCAGCACGCAGTCCCGCGGCGGCTCGGCTTCGCCGAGGCCGGGGATCACGAGGTCAGGCCGCCCCAGGTGGGCCTGAACGGTGAGCAGCCGGTTCAAGGCGGCATAGCCCGCATCGCTGAAGGGCAGCGCGCCGCAGGCGTGGCCCCGCCAGGTGAAGCGGCAGCCCAGGTGGATGCGGAAGTCCGTCCACTGGGGGTCCGGCGGCAGGCCTTCGAGTTCGCGGGACTTGTGGATCCATTCCAGCGTGTCGCGCAGCTTCGGGTACCCCGCCATCCCGAGATCCCAGCAGACCAGGTCGCGGTAGCCCAGGCCCCGGGCCACCCGCAGCAGCTGCTTCGCCGGGTAGACACCTTCGCCCATGCTGAAATCGGAAATGCCGAGGGCGAACATGGGGGGGCTGCTCCTTGAGGATTCGTGCCCTCATCGCGAAGATGGGGGGTCTTCCCGTTTGCGTGGCGATGCTTGTGCTTCGATTCGGCTGTCCGCCAGGTCCGGTCAGGGCTGCCAGTCGCCGGGCAGGCCGCAGGCTTCAAGGACGGCGCGGAGGTAGGGGGTTCCGATGCGCAGGGCGCCCCGCTCGGCCAGACTCACCAGGGCCTGGGAGCGGCCCATCCGCTCGGCCAGCTGCGCCTGGGTGAGGCCGGCCTGGCGGCGGGCGGCACGCAGGCGCGGGGCCAGGGCCTTCGCCCGGACATCCGTCTCGGGGGCGCGGCGCCCCTCGAGCAGTCCCTCGATGGAAAGATCCTCATCCAGGCGGGGCCAGTGGATGCCGGTGCCGCGGCCTGTGAATCGCCAGTCCGCCAGATCCTCGGCGGAAGCCGCCGTCAGCCGCGGAAAGAAGGCCAGCGGGCAGGCCAGTTCCCGGCCGTCCTGGAGCTGGACGACCAACCGCCCCCGCTCGAACCAGAGGTGCGTGGCGCGGGGAGGCTCAGGGTTCGCCAAAGTGCTCATGCCAGGCCTCGATGAAGCTGTCTCGATGGGTCATCACGAGGGCCACCACCCGCTGGAGATCCCGGGGCGCGAGGCCTCCGGCGTCCGCGATGGCGCCGTCATGCAGCCAAATCTTGGCAATGGCGTCATCCCGTTCGACGTGGACATGGGGCGGCTCGCGGGGTTCATGGCTGTAGAAAAAGAACCGGAAAGGCCCTTCCCGATGGAGGGTGGGGGTCATCGGGCCTCCATGAATATGAGGCTATTATTGGCTTGTTTCAAGTCCCCCCGCTCCACCCACCCCGGCAACACGGCACGGTCCGGGAAGCGACGCCGGAGGCGGGCGAGGGTGGGTTCGAGGCGTTCGAGGCGCCGGTGCACCGGATCCTCGAAGAGGCTCCGCTCGCGGCCCAGGCCCCAGGCCAGGCGCAGTTCCACCTCGCGCACGAGGAGCCGCCGGGTGGCTCCGGCCAGGAAGGCCTGCTGGATGCGCCGGGCCAGGACCAGGGGCGGGGCCGTCAGTTCCTCAGCGGTGGCGCGCCAGGCGTGGGGTTCGCCATCCACATCCCACCAGCGCAGCACCAGGTGGCGGGGGTGGCGGGCATCGGACCAGAGCCAGTCCAGGCAGCGGGCGGCCAGGGCCACCTCCTCCGGCAGGCAGGGGGGCTGAAGCCGCCAGCCGTGGCGGGCGTGGCCGGGGCGCTCCGTGAGCAGGGGCAGCCGGGGCCGGTCCTCGCCCCTGACCTTGGCGCGCAGCTCAGGCGCGGCCTTGGGGTTCGTCAGCTCCGCCAGCACCGCCAGGGGCACGGGCTGGAGATCCGCGAACTGGCGCAGGCCCAGCCGATGGAAGCGCTCCCGGATGCGGGGCGCCAGGTCCGGCAGGCGGCGGAGGGGCTGGGGCCCGAGAAAGGTGGCCTCGGCGCCATCCCACACCCGCTCCAGCTGATGCTCGGCGCGGGCGGCGATCTGGGCCGCGGTGGCGCTTAAGGACAGTCCCCCGTGGCTGTCCCAGCCATGCCGCTCGGCCAGCTCCCGGCGCATGCGTTCGGCGGTGTCGGCCAGGGGCCCGAAGATCGCCTGCGTGCCCTGCAGTTCCACCAGGGCCTCGCCCAGGCGCCCCATCTGGCCCTGGGGCGTCCAGTGCTGGAGGAAGTCACTGAGGCTGCCCTGGGCCTCCCACCACACCTGGGGGGCCGGATCCAGCACCCGCAGGCCCGGCGTGGCCCGCAGGGCCTGATCCATGGGCAGCCCCGCGGCCAGCCCCTCGGCCCGGCCCCGGCGGTTCACGAACCAGAGGGTGGGCGAGCGGGAGCTGTCGGGGTTCAGGAAGGCCAGAGGGCGGTCCCGCAGACTCCCGTCCCGCCCGCAGGCCAGCTGGAACGGCAGTTCGGGAACCCACATCGCCAGCACCGGGACCTCCAGGGGGGATCCAAGTATGGCGAAATTTTAACGAAAAACAACTCGAAATCGGTCCCCGCTCCCGGGATGGAGCCGATTCCCCCAAGGCGGTACCGGCCTTTGTCGCATGCAGGCTAATCCATCAAAATCCACACTTATGTGCCTGTCGGAATTCCGGGATACTGGCCCTTTGCGAGCCCGGAAGGCCTCGCATGAAGGGGCATCGCGCCCCATCCATCCGCCGGCAACGGCCCGCCGTTCCCCTGCCCCGCCCCTGGAGTTCCCATGGCCTGCCCCCTTCGCCCTTCCCGCACCCTCCTGGCCTTCCTGATCACCGGCTCGACGGCCGGAACGCTGCTGGGGTCGGGCTTCCAGCTGCGGGAGCAGAGCCCCAGCGCCCAGGGCAACGCCTACGCCGGCATCAGCGCCGGGGGCACCGACATCGGCAGCATGTTCTTCAACGTGGCCACCCTCACCCGCTTCGAGGGGAACCAGGCCGTGCTGGGCTTCAGCAGCATCGCCCCCTCCGCCCGCCTGGACGGCGGCTCCGCCTCCCGGGCCACGCCCTTGGGCGGCAGTTCGGTCAGCGGCACCGCGGGTGGCGATGCGGGCCGCCAGGCGGTCCTCCCCGTCGCCTACGCGCTCTGGAGCGCGAGCCCGGACCTGAAGCTGGGTCTTTCCCTGAACAGCCCCTTCGGCCTCGGCAGCGAGTACGAAGCCAACTGGATCGGCCGGTACCACGCGATCAAATCCCAGATCACGGTGGTGGAGGTTGCCCCCAGCCTGGCCTGGCGCGTGGATTCCCGCTGGTCCCTGGGCGCCGCCGTGGTGGCCCGGTATGTGGACGCCGAACTGACCAACGCCGTGGACTTCGGCGCGGTGGGCGCGGCCCTTCACATCCCCGGCTTCATTCCGGGAACCCAGGACGGCACCGTGAAGGTGACGGGGAAGCAGTGGAAATACGGCTACAAGCTGGGGGTCCTCTTTGAGCCCACGCAGGACCTGCGCCTCGGCGCGGCTTACCACTCCCGCATCGACTTCGCCCTGAAGGGGGACGTGCGGTACGAGGGCGTGCCCGCAGCGTTGAAGGCGGCGTTCCAGGACGGAGGAGCCACCCCCCGGGCCAACCAGCCGGCCACCGCCTCCCTGGGTGCGGCCTGGGAGGTCACCCCGGGCCTGAGCCTCCAGGCGGAGACCGCCCGGACCTTCTGGAGCTGCTTCCAGGACATCCGCATCGCGTTCGCCACGGGCCAGAGCACCTCCGTCACCGAGGAGAAGTGGAAGGACACGTGGTTCCTGTCCCTTGGCACCACCTGGAAGCCGAACGACACCTGGACCTTCCGGGCCGGCGTGGCCAAGGACCAGGCGGCGACCTCGGACGCCTACCGCACCCCCCGTATTCCCGATGCGGACCGCACCTGGCTCAGTGCCGGCGCAGGCTACGCCTTCAGCAAGGCCTTCGCCCTGGACCTGGGCTACAGCTACATCTTCGTGAAGGATTCCACCCTGGACCTCAAGGCGGGCAGCCCCGGCAACCCGGATTTCTTCCGCGGCAACCTCTCCGGCACCTACCGCAATCGCATTCAGGTCCTGGCCCTGCAGGCCCGCTACAGCTTCTGAAGCGGGCCCGGCCTCAGGGTTCCATCTGGAACCGGTGCGTGCACTCCACCCAGCTCTCGCTGCCGTCCTTGTAGCGCTCCCGCTTCCAGATGGGCACGCGCTGCTTGATCTCGTCCATGATCCAGGCGGCGGCCTGGAAGCTTTCGGCGCGGTGGGCGCTGCTGGTGGCCACAATGACGGCGGCTTCGGTGAGGGGCACCACGCCGATGCGGTGGTGGACGGCACAGCGGGTGAGGCCGTAGCGCTCGATGGCCTTTTCCCGCAGCAGGCCCAGTTCCTTTTCGGCCATGGGCACGTAGGCCTCATAGGCCAGCTCCAGCACGGGGCGGCCCTCGTGATGATCCCGAGCCCGGCCTTCGAAGAGAACCAGGGCCCCAGCATGGGGGTCTTCCATGACACTTCGTAAAGCCATCGCGTCCAGAGGCGCTTCCTGAACCGCTATCCAGGGAATCATGCGTGTCTCCGCTTCAGGCCCAAACATACACTGAACTGTTTCCAGAGGTCCGCCATGTCCACGCCGCACATTGATCCGAACACCGTCTTCGACACGCTGGGCCGCCACATGCTCGTGGACGGATTCCACCTCGTGATGGACCTGGAGAAATCCCACGGTTCCTGGATCGTGGATGCCCGGGACGGCCGCAAGTACTTGGATTTCTACACGTTCTTCGCCACGACGCCCCTCGGCCACAACCACCCCCGCCTGCGGGAGGCCGCCTTCGTGCAGCGCCTGGGCGAGATCGCGGTCAACAAGCCCGCCAATTCCGACATCTACACCACGGCCTTCGCGGAGTGGGTGGAGGCCTTCGGCACCCACGCGGCGCCGGCCTACCTGCCCCACCTCTTCTGGATTGACGGCGGCGCCCTGGCGGTGGAGAACGCCCTGAAGGCCGCCTTCGACTGGAAGGTGCGCAAGAACCTGGCGGCGGGCAAGGGCGAGAAGGGCTCGCAGGTGATCCACTTCCGCGAGGCCTTCCACGGCCGCAGCGGCTACACGCTGAGCCTCACCAACACCGCCGATCCCCGCAAGCACCAGTACTTCCCGAAGTTCCCCTGGCCCCGCGTGCCGAACCCCAAGATCGAGTTCCCCCTGGACCTCGCCAAGGTCGAGGCCGCTGAGGCCGAAGCCGTGGCCGCCATCGAGGCCGCCGTGGCCCAGCACCCCGATGACATCGCCTGCCTCATCGTGGAGCCCATCCAGGGCGAGGGCGGCGACAACCACTTCCGCGGCGAGTTCCTGAAGAAGCTGCGGGTGCTGGCGGACCGTCATGAATTCCTGCTCATCTTCGACGAAGTGCAAACAGGCTTCGGCGCCACCGGCAAGTGGTGGGCGCACCAGTGGTTCGACGTGCAGCCCGACATCATCGCCTTCGGCAAGAAGGCCCAGACCTGCGGCATCGCCGCGGGCAAGCGCCTGGACGAGGTCGAGGGCGTGTTCAAGGTCCCCAGCCGCATCAACAGCACCTGGGGTGGCAACCTGGTGGACATGGTGCGCGGCACGCGCATCATCGACGTCATCCGCGAGGAGAACCTGCTGGATCACGGCGTGAAGCAGGGCGAGCGCCTGCTGAAGGGCCTGCAGGAGATCCACCGCGACTTCCCCGAGTTCACCTCGAACCCCCGCGGCCGCGGCCTCTTCTGCGCCATGGACATCGCCACGCCCGACCTGCGCAATGCCGTGGTGGCCAAGGGCCACGAGCTGGGCATGATGATCCTCTCCACCGGCGTGAAGGGCCTGCGCTTCCGCCCCGCCATGAACCTCACCACCGAGGACCTGGACCTGGGCGTGGAGCTGCTCCGCAAGGCCGTGGCCAGTGTGGCGGCCACATCGCCTACCCTGGTGGGATGAAGATCGAACTCTACTGCGACGGCGCATGCTTGGGAAACCCCGGTCCCGGTGGTTGGGGGTACCTGCTGCGGGTGCACCTCGCCGCGGGCATCCAGGAGAAGGAAGGCTCGGGCCCCGAAGCTGACACCACCAACAACCGCATGGAGCTGATGGCCGCCATCAAGGGCCTGGAGGCGCTCACGAAGCCCTGCCAGGTGCTGCTGCAGAGCGACAGCCAGTACGTGGTGAAGGGCATCACCTCCTGGTTGAAGGACTGGAAGCGGCGCGGCTGGAAGAAGGCCGACGGCAAACCCGTGCTGAACGCGGACCTCTGGCAGGCGCTGGACGCGCAGCTGGCGCGGCACCACGTGGAGGCCCGCTGGGTGAAGGGCCACGCGGGGCACGCGGAAAACGAGCGGGTGGACCGGCTCGCCAACGAGGCGGCGCAGCGGGCCTGAACGGACATGGAACGGGCCCCCTCGCGGAGGCCCGTCGGCTGAGGTTCCGCGCGGCCTAGCGACGGCGGGGGAAGCGGTAGACGATCTCCGGAGTCCAGCCGCGCACCGGCTTGCCGTCGCGGGTGGCGGGGCTGTAGGAGGACTTGTTGGCGGCCTCGATGGCGGCCTCGTCGAAGCCGTAGGCACCGGTCACGCCCTCGATGATGGACACCTTCAGGGCCTGGCCCTGCTCACCCACGAAGACCTTCAGGCGGACGCTGTGATCCTTGTTGGTCTCCCAGCGCATCTGGACCGCGCGAAGGGGGAAGGCGGGCGGGATCTGGGTGATCACGCGGGCCGGCTCGTTCACCGGGGCGGCGGCGGGGGCCGCCTGGGCGGCCTGCTGCTGGATGGGGGTGGGCACCGCCGCGGCCGGCCGGCTCTCCTGCATGGGCTGCGGCTTGGGCACTTCCGGAGCTGGCGGCGGCGGCAGCGCGGCGGCCTTGGTCTCCGAGGCTTTCCTCTGCTCGGCCAGCTTCTGCTCGGCGGCCTTCTGCTCGACCAGCTTCTGCTCGGCGAGCTTCTGCTGGCGCTCCACCTCCAGCTTGCGGGCCTGAGCCTCGTCCAGCTGCTTCTGGAGCTTCACCTTCTCCTCGACGGACTTGGTCTCGCTCAGCTGTTTCTGCAGCTGGGCCGTCTTCTCGGACTCGGCCTTGGCCTTGGCGTCGAGGTCAGATTTCTGTTGTTCGATCTGGACCTTCAGCAGCTGCAGCTCGGCGAGCTGCTTCTGCATGGCGGGGTCGACCTTGGTGCGGCCGAAGAAGATGTAGCCCAGGCCGAGGATGACCACCGCGGCGAGACCGCCGCCGATGAGCAGGGTGGAGTTCTTCTGGCTGGCCTGCTCCTCGGCATGGCCGTCGATGTGCTCGACCCGGGTGGCGCCGCTGCGCAGCGTCTCGCCCGCGGCGGTGTAGGCCAGGTAGTTGTCGGCCTGCTCGGCCTTCATGGCCGTCGCGTCCCGGTCGTTCTCCTCCCGGAACAGCGTGTGCATGAAGAAGGCCATGTTGAACGTCGTGGGGCTGTACTCGCCGTCGTAGAGCACGCGCTCGAGCTCGGTGCTGAAGGCCTCCACCGTGGCGAAGGGCTGGCGGCCCAGCAGCAGGCGGCCGAGGAAGCCGCGGATCTCGGCGGGCAGCGGCGCATCTTCCTGCGCGGCCTTGAGGGTCGCCCGGTCGAGCAGGCCCTGGAGGTCGCCGCCCACGGGCAGGCGCTCGAAGGTGAGCAGCTCGTAGAGCATCGCGCCCAGGGAGAAGAGATCCTGTTGCAGCGCATCGCCTTCGGGCCCCTGCAGGTAGGGAGCCAGCTTGTGCTTCACGGACGGCGCCTTGCCCAGCATGCTCTTGATCAGCGAGGCATAAGGCGCGTCCACCAGCTGGGTGGCGCCTTCGAAGCTCACCCACACGCTGTGGGGGCTCAGCACGCCATGGCTGATGCCCTTGGCCTGCATCTGGACGATGGCCTGCGCCACGCCCTGGATGACCGTCAGCGAGTGATCCACACCGAAGGGAATCTGTTCCTGCTTCGCCTTCTCGATGAGCTGGGCGAGGCTGCGACCCGGCACGTGATCCCAGGCCACGTGCGGCGTCTTGCCGCTCTCGATGCGGTAGCCCAGACCGAAGATGCGCGCGCCGCCCAGCACCGGCACCACGCGGCCAGCCTCGGCCAGGCGTGCATTCATGCCGGCCTGGAACAACTCTTCCGAGAAGGTCCGCACAAGGACGTGACGGTCGAAACCGTTGCCCGCGATGACCACGGCCCGGTGGACGGCGCCGAAGGGATCGCTGGCCAGCTCCGAAGCCAGCAGGTAGGACCCGAGGCGGGTATAGGTGCCCATGTCCATCTCCAAAGGGATTGCTTGGAAAGATAGCCCGAAAGTCGTGTTTCGCCTAGTGCGCCCCGGGGGCCGGAATCCGGGTTGTGATCAAGGATTCAGCATGCGGGGCTGGAACTAGGGGCCGCCAGGGATCTCCCACTGGTCCCCCGCGGCCCGCCAGATGAGGATCCAGAGGTTGGCCGTGGCGTGAACCCCGTTGGAAAAGGCCAGCTGCAGCTGGGCGAATGGCAGGGACAATTCGTCCCAGGGCCCGATGCGGCGGCCCTGGGCCTCGTCGAAGTGTTCCCGCAGGCGGCGGTGCCGTTCCTGTTTGGTGGCCATGAACCGCCGCAGGGGCGCTCCCGGATCCAGGCTGCCGGTGGTAGCCCAGTAGGGCTCCTGGGTCACCAGGAGGTGCCCCAGGTGCTCGTCGGCATAGGCCTCGAAGCTTTCACGCAAGGGGCTCATCCCCTCGAGGGCCGAGGGATCGGTCAGCAGCTGCACCTGGTGGGCCAGCACCCCCAGGTCGCGGACAATGTCTTCCGGACGGCGGTGTTCCTCGCTGAGCCGAAGGATGGTGCGGACCTGGGCTTCTACCTGTTCGACGGTGGGTGGCTGGTCGTTGGCCACGCCCCGCGCCCCCTCGAGCAGGGCCTGGGGATGGGCGCGCAGCAGGGTTGCCATGCGGTGGGGCACCAGACGGAGGGCCTTCGCGGTCTGGGTTTCGTGGACCCTGGGAGACCAGGCGCCCAGCGAGCTTGAGGCCAGCAGCAGGGCCAGGGATGTGGAAGGGCGCATCAGGGAATCTCCCGTGCCAGGGCGGCTTCCGCCTCGCCCATGGGGTCCATGGGCAGACCCAGGGCCCGCAGGCGGTGCAGCAGGGTGGTGCGGCGCATGCCGAGGCGCCGGGCGGATTCGCTCTTGTTCCAGCCCGTGGCCTGAAGCGACTCGAGGATGAGGTGGCGCTCCAGGTCCTCCAGGAACCGGCCCAGGTCCTGGTGCTGGGGCAGCCTCGGGAAGGCCACCGAGGGCAGCACCCCTGCGATGGAGGCTGGCAGATCCTGCAACAGCAGGCGCTCGGGATCGGAGCCGAGGGCCATGGCCCGCTCCACGGCGTTCTCCAGCTCGCGGACATTGCCGGGCCAGCCATAGGCCTCCAGGGCCTGCAGCGCGGCGGGCTCCACCTGCTTGAGGGGCAGGCCCAGGTCCCGGGCGAACTTGCGGATGAAGTGCGCCACCAACACTGGGATGTCCTGGGGATGATCCCGCAGCGGATGCAGCTGGATGGGAATCACGTTCAGGCGGTAGAAAAGGTCCTCCCGGAACCGCTTCTCGACGACGAGGGTGCCGAGGTCCTCATTGGTGGCCGCCAGCAGCCGGAAGTCGGCCTTCACGGTGCGGGACGATCCCAGGGGCGTGAACTCCCGCTCCTGGATGACACGCAGCAGCTTCACCTGGAGGTTCAGGGGCATGGTGCCGATCTCATCCAGGAACAGCGTGCCGCCCTCCGCCTGCTGGAAGCGGCCGGGCCGATCGGTGCGGGCATCGGTGTAGGCCCCTCGCACATGCCCGAAGAGCTCGTCCTCCAGCAGGTTCTCGGGAATGGCGCCGCAGTGGATGGGCACGAAGGGTCCGTGGGCTCGGGGGCTCCACTGGTGGATCGCCCGCGCCGCCAACTCCTTGCCGGTGCCGGAGGGTCCCGTGATGAGCACCGTCGAGGGCGACGGCGCCACGCGGCGGAGGAGGGTCTGGAGGTTCTGCCAGGTCTCGGAGCGGCCCACCATCTGCGGCCCCGGCGTCTGGCCCTGGATCTGCTCTCGCAGCCGCTTGTTCTCCTGGTTCAGCTGCGACTTCTCGATGGCGCGCAGCAGCGTGTGCTCCAGCTCCTCGGTGCGGAAGGGCTTGGGCACGTAGTCGTAGATGCCCATCTTCATGGCCTGGAGGGCCGTCTCCACGGATGTCGAACCCGACAGCACCACGACCACCGTGTCGGGCTTGGCCACGGCCTGCCGGGCCAGCTCCAGGCCGCTGAGGTCGGGCAGCATGAGGTCTACCACCGCCAGGTCGAAGTGCTCGCCCCGCAGGAACTGGGCGCCCCGCAGGCCGGAGCCGGTGCCCACGACCTCGTGGCCGTGCCTGGACAACAGGGCGCCCACCACCTCGAGGATGGTGGGATCGTCGTCCACCAGCAGAGCCCGGGCCGGATTCATCTCCCCAGGGTCCTCGTCCCAGAGACCCCTGTCAAGGTTTGGACAGTCGGCTACACTCCCGCGCATGCTTTCCAGATCCAACCTATGGCAACGACTGGCCGGGGCTTCGCTCTGGCCCCTCGCCTGGGCCCTGGCCGCCGCGGGTGCCGTGCCCTGGCTGGTGCCGGAGCGGTGGGATGGTCAGCTTTCCAGGCCCTGGGTGGGCGCCGGCCTCCTGCTCACCTCCGCCATGCTGCCGCTGCTCCGCAGCCCGCGTTGGCGCGTGATTCCCCTGGCCCTGCTCCTGGCGGGCCTCACCGGCCTGGGCCTCGCGCACCGCGCCCGATGGGAAACGGCCCTGCCCGTGGGTTTTCAGGCCCTGGAAGGCCGCATCGCGGCGCCCTGGACCCGCCAGAGCGAGCGCCTGCGCAGCCAGCTGAGCCTCGCCAGCCCCGGACCCATGAAGGGCCTCCTGCTCCCCCTCACCGTGCCGGCCGATGGAGACGCGCCACCGCCGGAGCCCGGCACCCCGGTCCGCCTGCGGGCGGACTTGCGGCCCATCCAGCCCGGACCGGTGTTCCTGGCAGAGCGTCCCCTTTGGCGGGCCCGCAGCGACGAGGCGCCCCGCCGCCTCCACCTGGCCTCGGCCCAGCTGCTGGAAGCCATGGGCCCGGCGGAGCCCTCCTGGCTGCTCCGGCTCCAGGTCTTCGCCCGGCGCCGCTTCGAGGCGCTGCCCCTCGAACCCACGGCCCGCGACCTCTGGGGCGCCCTCGCCCTGGGCATCCCCCCGGCGGACGAGGCCCACGTCAGCGCCTTCGCCGAGAGCGGCACCATCCACATCCTGGTGGTGTCGGGACTGCAGGTGACCCTGGTGATGGCCGCCGTGGAGGCCCTGCTCCGCCGGCTGCGGCTGCGGGGCGCCGGAGCCGGCGCAGTGGCCGCGGGGCTGCTGTACTCAGGGCTGGTGGGCTTGTCCGCGCCGGTGTGGCGGGGACTCCTCATGGGCGCGGCCTGGGCCCTGGGCCGGTCCAGCGGGTGGAAGCTCCCGCCCGTGGCGGGCCTGCACCTGGCGCTGCTCCTGTGGCTGCTGGGCCACCCCGCCGCCGGCGCGGAACCGGGTTTCCTGCTGGCCTGGTGGGCCCTGCTGGGCCTGCTCTGGGGCGCCGAGCCCGTGGCGGGGCTGGTCTCGCCCCTGCTGGGCCGCGCCGCCCTGCCCTTCGCGTGCCTGGTGGCGCCCTGGCTCTCCACCCTGCCCCTCCTGGCCCTGCTCCACGGCGGCGCGCCCCGTTGGGGCATCGTGGCCAACCTGCTCGTGCTGCCCCTGGTCTCAGTGCTCACCCCGATCTGCCTCCTGCTGATCCTGCTGCCCCTGCCCGGGATCACCGCCGGCACCGGGGCCCTGCTCAGCTGGGCAGGCGACCGGCTGGTGCCGACCCTGACGGGCATCGCCCCTCTGGCCACGGGCCTGCTCTGGCCCTGGCTGCTCCTGGCTCTGGGCTGGCTGGCCCTGGCCCACGCCCACAGCCGGATGCGACCCACGCGCGCCCTGACGGCGGGCCTTGTGGCGCTCTCCCTCGGCCTGCTGGCCCTTCGCGGCACGGGCCGCGCCGCAGCCAGCCTGACGGTGGAGGCCGTGGACATCGGCCAGGGTGATGCGCTGCTGCTCCGCGTGCCCGGCGGCGAGGCCACCCTGGTGGACACGGGGCCATCCCCCTGGTCGGGCCGGCGCCTGGCGCGGGTGCTGAGCCGGCGCGGGGTGCGGGAGCCGGTGCACCTCGTCATCACCCATCCCCACGGCGACCACGCGGGCGGGTGGGCCACGCTGGCGCGGCTCTGGCCCCTGGCCTCCACGACGGTCCCGGTCATCGCGTCGGAGACGGATCCCTGGGATGCCTACCGCCCCGCGGACCTGGTGCCGTCCGCCCTGCGGCGAGGGGACGGCTGGACGCGGGGCCCGGCGTCCTTCAGCGTGCGCTGGCCACCCAGGCCCTTCACCCTGCCGGACGCCAACATGGTCTCCCTGGTGCTGCGCGTCTCCTGGGTGGACCGGGAGCTGTGGCTCATGGGCGACGCCCTCGCCATCCAGGAGCGGGACCTCCTCGACCTGGGGGATCCCGGGCCTTCCCGGCACCGCCTGCTGAAGGCGGGGCACCACGGCAGCCGCACGGCGTCGGATCCGGCCTGGATCGCGGCCTTGCGGCCGGAGGTGGCCCTCCTCCCGGCGGGCCTCCGCAACCGCTTCGAGCACCCGCACCCCGAGACCCTCGAGGTCCTCCGGCGCGCTGGGGTGACCGGCTGGACCACGGGGCCCCGGTCCGGCGTGCAGGTGGTGGCAGTCCCCGGCGGGTGGTGGTGCGCGTTCGGGGACGGAACCTCCGCGTTCACGCCTCTTCGAACAGGCCCGCCGCCCTGAGCCGCTCGACCAGGCGGCGGCTTCCCTCGGCATGGTTGGCCTTCCACTGGGCCTGGGCATCGGGGCTCACATCGTTGACCACCACCAGGGCGCCGCCGCAGGGCACACCCACCGCATGGCAGGCGGCGAAGACGCCCGTCAGCTCGAGGTGCTCCGCCGGCGCCACCTGCGCCAACAGCGCCGCGCCTTCCCGGGTCTTCGTGATCGCAGGGGGGACGGCCACGGCGTGGCACGGCAGCGCCCCGGCCAGAGTCGAGGCCCAGCGGGACCGCTCGAGGGCCGGCCGGTAGGCCTCGCCGCGCACCTCCGCCAGCGACGTCGCGATGGCCTCAGAGGCCCAGATGGCTTCGAACAGCTGGAGCCGGTCGTCATAGCGGCCGCAGGTGCCCAGGAAGAGCACCGCTTCCGGCCGCCGCTCCGCCAGCAGGCGGGCCGTGGCGGCGGCGGCGGTCACCGCGCCGACCCCCACGGTGGCCGTCTCCCATCCAGCAGGCGGATGCTCCGCCAGGGGGCCCAGCTCGGGGACGAAGGCGGAGAGCAGGAGTCGCATGGCGTGATTCTACAGGTGGTCCAGCGCCCAGCCCGCCACCAGGAAGGAGCCGCTGCCCACGTAGCGCCGGCCGTAGCCTCCGATGAAGCAGGCGCTGCGGCGGTCTTCCGCTTCCACCAGGTCGAGGCCGGGGCGGTGCCGGGCGAGGGCTTCGGAATCCAGGTACAAGGCCTCGTCCTCGACGGGATCCAGGAAGGCGGCCAGGGGCGGCGTCGGCAGATCCGGGAGCGGCAGGCGCTTCAAGGGGCGCCGCGAGGCCACCACGAACACCCTGGGCCGCTGGTTGGGCAGGCCGAAGCGGCTGGGACAGGCCTCCAGGTCCAGGTGGTGCAGGCCGTGGCCGCACAGGCGCGCCAGCAGCAGGGCGTGGGCGTCCGATCCCAGGAAGCCGCTCACGTTCTCGAGCACCAGCTGCTCCGGCGGCGCCTGGAGGAACAGGTCCATCAGGTGGCGGAAGGCCCGGGAGCGGCGATCCTCCAGGCCCTGGTGGTTCCCCATGCGGCAGAAGGGCTGACAGGGCGGGCTCAGCAGCCAGGTGTCGGCGCCGTGGGAAGCCAGGTCGCCGAGGGGCAAGGTGGCCAGTTCCCGGGCCTTTGGGATCTCGCCGTGGTTCAGGGCGTAGGTCGCGTTGGCGGCCTCGCTCACGTCGAAGGCGGCGACGACGCTTCCCCGGTTCCCGAGGGCGAACCGCCAGCCCCCCAGGCCGGAGAACAGCTCCAGGGCGCGCATCACCCGCAGCCGCAACCGCTGCCGCAGCCTCCGCAGGCCACGGGAAGGGTGGTGCCCCGGGCCAGCGTCTGGCCCTCCATGAACAGGCGCAGGGCCAGGACCAGGGCCGTCGCCGCGTCGGCCCAGGGGAACCAGCGGCCCAGCAGGCCGCCCGCCAGGAACAGGGCCGCCAGCTCCGCCAGCACGCGGGCCCGGTCACCGTCGAGCCCCAGGGTCGGGTGCACCTCGCGCAGCCCCCGCTTGGCAAGGGCCAGCGCCGCCGCCAATGGGAAGGCCGCGGCCTGCAGGCCCAGCTGCAGGTCGGTGGTGCGGCGGGCGGTCTCATGGGCCAGGTCCGAGGCCGCGCCCAGGGCCAAGCCCAGGGCCAGGAGGCGCAGGGCAATGCCGAGCCCGCGATGGATCAGGCGCTCCCGCTCCAGCCCCTGGTTGCCCAGGCCTTCCCGGAGTCTCCAGATGACGTTCAGGGCCGAGGGTGTCTGCAGCAGGCAGGCCGCGCCAAACCCCCAGGCGGCCCAGGGGCCTTCGGTCCATCCCAGCCCGCAGGCGGCTCCGCCCAGCGCCGCGGCGAGACCCACCGTAAGGCGGGCCAGCGCCGCGGCCCGGGTGGGGACCGTGGTCATCGGGTGAGCTTCCGGTATTTGATGCGGTGCGGATCGAAGGGTTTCAGGCCCAGGACATCCTTGCGGTATTGCTCGTACTGGCTGTAGTTTCCGTCGAAGAACTGCACCTGGGAGTCGCCCTCGAAGGCCAGGATGTGCGTGGCCAGACGGTCCAGGAACCAGCGGTCGTGGCTTACCAGGACGGCACTGCCCGCGAAGGACTCGATGGCTTCTTCGAGGGCTCGCATGGTGTTGACGTCGAGGTCGTTGGTGGGTTCGTCGAAGAACAGGAGGTTCGATTCGCTCTTCAGCGTGAGCGCCAGGTTCAGGCGGTTCTGCTGGCCGCCGCTGAGCTCGGAGATCTTCTTCTGCTGGGAGTCGCCGCTGAAGCCGAACCGGCTGAGCCAGGCCCGGGCATTGATGAGCTTGCCGCCCAGCTCGATCTGCTCGTAGCCGCCCGAGACCGCCTCGAAGACGCTCTTCTCGGGATTGAGCCCAGACCTCAGCTGATCCACGTAGGCCATGCGCACCGTCTCGCCCAGGCGGATGGTGCCGGCGTCCGGCGTCTCCTGGCCCGTGAGCAGGCGCAGCAGGGTGGACTTGCCAGCGCCGTTGGGCCCGATGATCCCGAGGATGCCGGCGCGGGGGATGGCGAAGCTGAGGTTCTCGAAGAGCACCTTGTCGCCGTAGGCCTTGGAGACGCCGTTCAGCTCAGCCACGAGGTCGCCCAGGCGCGGGCCGCTGGGGATGTAGATCTCCAGCTCCTGCTCCTTCTGGCGGCCCTCCTCGCCGGCCAGCCGCTCGTAGTTGGCGATGCGGTCCTTGCTCTTCGCGTGCTGGCCCTTGGGCGACATGCGGATCCACTCGAGCTCCCGCTCCAGGGTCTTCTGGCGCTTCTGGTCGGATTTCTCCTCCCGCGCCAGGCGGCCCTGTTTCTGCTCGAGCCAGCTGGAGTAGTTGCCCTTCCAGGGGATGCCCTCGCCGCGGTCCAGCTCGAGGATCCACTCGGCCACGTGATCCAGGAAGTAGCGGTCATGGGTCACGGCGATGACCGTGCCCTTGTAGTCCTGCAGGTGCTTCTCCAGCCAGGCCACGGTCTCGGCGTCCAGGTGGTTGGTGGGCTCGTCCAGCAGCAGGATGTCGGGCTCCTGGAGCAGGAGCCGGCACAGGGCCACGCGACGGCGCTCGCCGCCGGAGAGCACGCCGACCTTCGTGTCGGGATCGGGGCAGCGCAGGGCGTCCATGGCCTGCTCCAGGCGCGAATCCAGGTCCCAGCAGTCGTGGGCGTCGATCTTGTCCTGCAGCTCGGCCTGCTTCGCCAGCAGCACGTCCATGTCCGCGTCGGGATCGGCGAACTGGTCGCTGATGGCGTTGTAGTCCTTCAGCCAGCCCACCTTCTCGGCGGCGCCCTCCTCGACGATCTCGCGCACGGTCTTCTCGGGGTCCAGCTGGGGTTCCTGGTCGAGGATGCCCGTGGTGTAGCCCTTGCTGAGCACCGCCTCGCCGTTGAAGTCCTGGTCCACGCCCGCCATGATGCGCAGCACGGTGCTCTTGCCCGAGCCGTTGAGGCCCAGCACGCCGATCTTGGCGCCGTAGAAGTAGCTGAGGGAGATGTCCTTGATGACCGGCTTGTTGTTGTAGATCTTGCTGACCCGCATCATCGAATAGATGATCTCGGGCTGGTCGCTCTGCACTTTGGCCATGGCTGCTTCCGACAAAAAGGCCGCGCGGGGGCGCGGCCTTTCCAGGATAGCGGATTCGGGCGTTGTGGGCGGATCCTGTCCGGTCACAACGCGGGCGGTGCCCTACTGTTCCAGGGCCGCCTGGGCCGCCGCCAGGGTGGCGATGGGCACCCGGTAGGGGCTGCAGCTCACGTAGTCGAGGCCCACGCGGTGGAAGAAGTTCACGCTGCGGGGGTCGCCGCCGTGCTCGCCGCAGACGCCCAGCTTGATGCCCGGCCGGGCTGACCGGCCCTTCTCGCAGGAGATGCGCACCAGCTCGCCGATGCCCTCCTGGTCCAGGCTCTGGAACGGGTCGTCGTCCAGGATCTTCTTGCCCACGTACTCGGGCAGGAAGG
The DNA here is from genome assembly GCA_017859995.1 of Holophagaceae bacterium. Classification (GTDB taxonomy): domain Bacteria; phylum Acidobacteriota; class Holophagae; order Holophagales; family Holophagaceae; genus Geothrix. The sequence goes on from JAFJUR010000024.1 coordinate 27,504, forward strand.
AGCCCGCATCGTCGCGGCTGAATCCGAAGCCCATCTGGGTGAGGTCGTTGGTGCCGAAACTGAAGAACTCGGCTTCCTGGGCGATCTTGTCCGACGTGATGGCGGCGCGGGGAATCTCGATCATGGTACCGATGGGGCAGGCGAACTGGGTGCCGCGCTCCTTGTTCACCTGGGCGATCTCGTCGAGCATCTCGGCCTTGGTGTAGCTCAGTTCCCGCACGGTGCCGATGAGGGGCACCATGATCTCGGGAATGGCCTTGACGCCCTTGGCGGCCACATTCAGCGCGGCCTCCGTGATGGCGCGGACCTGCATGCGGATGATCTCGGGGAACGTGATGCCGAGGCGGCAGCCCCGGTGCCCCATCATCGGGTTGAACTCGTGCAGCTGGGCGACACGGCGCTCCACCGTGCCGAGGTCCACCCCCAGCACCTCGGCCATTTCCCGCTGTCCGGGCTCATCCTGGGGCAGGAACTCGTGGAGGGGGGGATCCAGCAGCCGGATGTTGACAGGCAATCCGTCCATGGCCGTGAAGATGCCCTCGAAGTCCTCACGCTGGATGGGCAGCAGCTTGGCCAGCGCCTTCCTGCGGCCATCGCTGTCCGTGGCGAGGATCATCTCCCGCACGGGGAGGATGCGGTCCCCCTCGAAGAACATGTGCTCGGTGCGGCAGAGGCCGATGCCCTCGGCGCCGAAAGCCCGCGCCACGGCAGCATCGTGCGGCGTGTCGGCGTTGGTGCGCACCTTCATGCGCTTGGCCTTGTGGCTCCAGGCCATGATCTTGGCGAAACGCTGGTACAGCTCGCTGTCTTCGGCCTTCAGCCGGTTGTCCACCAGCACCTGGTTGACCTCGGAAGGATGCGCGCTGAGCTTCCCGATGAAGACTTCGCCGGTGGAGCCGTCCATGGAGATCCAGTCCTGGCCGGCTTTCAATTCACGATCGCCCACGCGCACCACGCCGCGGGCCTGGTCGATCTGCACCGCCGAGGCGCCGCAGACACAGGGCTTGCCCATGCCGCGGGCCACCACGGCCGCATGGCTGGTCATGCCGCCGCGGGCCGTGAGGATGCCCTGGGAAGCCACCATGCCCGCGATGTCCTCGGGGCTGGTCTCCACGCGCACCAGCACGACGGGACCTTCCTGGGCCATCTGCTCGGCGGCTTCCGCCGTGAGGGCGATGCGGCCGGTGGCCGCGCCGGGGCCGGCGTTGAGGCCCTTGGTGAGCAGCTGGCCCTCCTTCCGAAGACGCTCCTTCTCCTTCGGATCGAAGACCGGTGCGAGCAGCTGCGACAGGCTGTCGGCGTCAATGCGCTTGAGGGCGGTATCGCTGTCGATCAGGCCCTCGTCCACCAGATCGATGGCGATGCGGATGCCGGCCATGGCGGTGCGCTTGCCGTTGCGGGTCTGCAGCAGGTAGAGCTTCCCCCGCTCAATGGTGAACTCGATGTCCTGCATGTCCTTGAAGTGCCGCTCCAGGCGCTGGCAGGTGGCGTCCAGCTCCGCGAAGGATTCAGGCATCGCCTCCTCGAGGCTCTTCAACCCGGTGCCGTCCGCCTGGGCCCGGGTGATGGGCTGGGGCGTGCGGATGCCCGCGACCACATCCTCGCCCTGGGCATTGATCAGATACTCGCCGTAGAACAGGCGCTCGCCGGTGGCGGGGTCGCGCGTGAAGGCCACGCCCGTGCCGCAGTCGTCCCCCATGTTGCCGAAGACCATGCTCTGCACGTTGACGCCAGTGCCCCAGTCATCGGGGATGCGGTTCAGCCGACGGTAGGTGATCGCGCGGGCCGTGTTCCAGCTCTCGAAGACCGCGCGGATGGCGCCCCACAGCTGATCCATGGGGTCCTGCGGGAAGGCGTGGCCTGTCTCTTCGTGCACGATGTCCTTGAAGGCCTTCACGAGCTGCTTCCAGTCCTCGGCCACAAGGTCTGTGTCCTGGTGCTTGCCAAGACGCTCCTTGGCGCGCTCCAGCTCCGCCTCGAACAGCGCGTGCTCGACGCCCAGCACCACGTTGCTGTACATCGTGATGAAGCGCCGGTAGGAATCCCAGGCGAACCGCGGATTCCCGCTGGCCCGCTCCAGGGCTGCCACCGTCTGGTCGTTGAGTCCGAGATTCAGGACGGTATCCATCATGCCGGGCATGGACACCCGTGCGCCCGAGCGCACCGACAGCAGCAAGGGATTGTCGGTGGAACCGAACCCGCATCCCCGCACTCCTTCCAGCCACCGGAGGGCATCCATCACTTCCTGCTTCAGGGCGGGTGTCAACTGCCGCCCATTCACGTAGTAGGCGCCGCACTGCTCGGTCGTGAGCGTGAACCCGGGCGGCACGGGAATCCCCAGCCCTGCCATCTCGGCCAGGTTGCAGCCTTTGCCCCCGAGAAGGTTGCGCATGGCAGCGCCGCCTTCGTTACGGTTTCCCCCGAAGGTGTAAACACCTTTGTTCATTCCAATCCTCCACGCGGAACAACCAGTGTATCCGGCATGAAGCGAAAAACCCCCGCAGATGCGGGGGATGGGTACGCAAAAACGGGTCACCTGTTGGGGTGACCCGTCTGATTTTAACGTCGCAGCGACCTACTTTTCCACGAGGAGCAGTATCATCGGCCCTCCAAGTCTTAACTGCCGTGTTCGGGATGGGAACGGGTGTGACCCTTGGGGAAAAGCCACGACGAAGGGGTAGAAGGGTTGAGAAGGGATTTGGCGAGGCGCGTGTGGCGCTCGAGGGTAATGAAGTTGATGCAATTGATTGATGAAAGGTCAAGTCTGTGGACCGATTAGTACCGCTCAGCTAAATCCGTTACCGGACTTACACATGCGGCCTATCAACGTGGTGGTCTTC
>JAFJUR010000239.1 GCA_017859995.1 Holophagaceae bacterium
TCGAGGGCCACCTTGGCCGCGGCGCGCATGGCCACTTCCGTCTTGCCGAAGCCCACGTCGCCCACCAGCAGGCGGTCCATGGGCCGGGGGGATTCCAGGTCGGCCTTCACCGCCTCGATGGCCTCGATCTGATCCGGCGTGGGCGTGAAGGCGAAGCTGGCATCAAAGGCCGCCATGTCGGGGCCATCCGGGGGATAGGCGTGGCCCTTCTCCAGCTTGCGCTGGGCGTAGAGCTTCAGCAGCTCGTCGGCCATGTCGCGGATGGCCTTCTTGGCCCGGCGCTTGACCTTGGCCCAGGAGGCCCCGCCCAGCTTGTCCAGGGGCGGCAGGTGGCCCTCGGCGCCGGTGTAGCGCTGCAGCAGGTCGGCCCGCTCCAGGCTCACGTTGAGCTGGCCGCCGTCGGCGTAGCGCAGCTGCAGCACCTCCTGCTCTTCGCCGCCCACGGTGAGGGTGGCAAAGCCCACGAATTCGCCGATGCCGTGATCCAGGTGCACCACGCGGTCGCCGGGCTTGAGGTCGCGCAGGTCAGACAGGAAGGCCGCGCTGCGGGATTTCTTCGGCGCGGCCTGGATGGCCTTCCGGCCGAAAACCTCGCGCTCCGTGAACACCAGAAGGGAGGGTTCTTTCAGGTGGATGCCGGCGCTGAGGCCCAGGTGGATGGCGCGGCAGCCCGCCTCGGTGCCGTGGCCCTGGGGCAGCTCGTGGTCCCGCAGCAGGTCGTGGAAGCGCTCCCTCATGCCCGGTGTGGAGCCGGCCAGGAAGACCCGGTGCCCCGACAGCGACAAATCCTGCAGGTGCTCGGCGAACTCCGACAGCCGGCCCTGGAATTCTCGCACCGGCTGGGCGGCCAGGGGCACCGTGGCCTCGCTTTGCCATTCCGTGAGCCGCAGGGTGGCCTTGCTGGGATCGCCCGGCTGGAAGCGATCCTCGAAATCAGGGCACACCACGCCGCCCCGGCGCAGCATGGCCAGGCCCTCCTCGATGCGCTGCCGCTCGGCGTCGCGCAGGGCCTCTTCCCAGGCATCATCCAGCCGCACGCGCAGGCAGGGCGGCATCCAGTGGACCAGCTGGCCCTTGGGCTGCGCGAGCAGGGGATGGAACAGTTCCTCGCCCGGGAAGTGGCCGTGGGTGGCCAGCCGCGCCCGGCGGAAAGCCAGGTCGTCGCCGGGCTCCTGGGTGCGGTCCGCCCGAGAGGCCACGGCCCGCAGCAGCGCTTCGCCGTCGCCCCGCTCGCCTTCGAAGCGGGGGTAGAGGGTGAGGGATTCAAGGGCCTCGCCCGTGCGGCGCTGGGTGTCGGGGTCGAAGGGGCTCAGGCGCTCCAGCTCGTCGCCGAAGGTCTCCAGGCGCAGGGGCTGGTCGAGGTGATCGGGCCAGAGGTCCACCACCATGCCCCGCGAGCTGAACTCGCCGGGGCCGGCGGCCAGCTCCGCGCGGCGGTAGCCCAGGGCCACCAGGGTCTCCAGCAGCAGCTCCCGCGGCACCTCCGCGCCGACCCGGAGCTCCAGCTTCTGCTTCTGGAACCAGGTGGGATGGGGCAGTCTCTCGCAGGCGGTCAGGGGGCCCGTGACGAGCACCTGCACCCGCCGCTCGAGCAGCGCCACTAGGGCGGAAAGCCGCTCGCGGAGCACCATGCCCGGAGGGCTGCTCTCGCCGCCCGCGTAGGCCGCGAAGCCGGGGAAATGGGCCACGCCCGCCTCGGGCAGCAGGGCCTGCAGATCCTGCGCCAGGGTGCGCGCCTCGGCCTCGCTGGGGGCATCCACCCACAGGGACTGGATCCGGCCCTCCCGGCTGATCCACCGCGCCAACACCAGGGCCAGAGCCGGCGGCGAGGTCCAGCGGAGGCGGGCGCCCGGCGCGGTGTAGCCCTCCGCCGGCGCCTCAGCCAGACGCAGCAGATCCTTCAACTCGGGTGACGGGACAACCATGGACCTTCCAGATTGCCTCATCCCGGCCCAATAGACGAGGGTTCAGATCTCGCGCACCGCCCAGGCCCGGGGCATGAGGACGCGGTCCCACCACACGCCCGTCTCGCTGCGCTTGCCTACGGCGAGGAACATGTTCACTTCCGCGCCCCGGGGAAGGTCCAGCAGGGCCTTGGCCCGCCAGGGATCGAAGCCCTCCATGGGGCAGCTGTCGTAGCCTTCGGCCCGGAGCGCCAGCATGAACTGGGCGGCGGCGAGGGCCGTGCTCTTGTGGGCCATGATGCGGAGGTCCTCCCGCGCCATGAGGTTGGGCGTGGGCTTGAACCAGGAGAGCAGGCGGCTGGCGAGGCGCTTCACCGGTCCCAGGATGCCGAAGGGGCCGGTGGTGTAGACCAGGGGGATGATGCGCTTGTAGTAGGCGGTCTGGCTCCGGCGCAGGGGGCCGCGGCTCTCGAAGATCCTCAGAATCTCGTCGCGGTTCCGCTTCCAGAGGTCCCGGCGGGTCACCAGGGCGATCAGCAGCGGCGCCGTGCGGGCGGAGAGCTGGTCCAGGCAGGCGGCGTTGGCCGCCTGCCTGGACTTGGGGTCGCGGATGATCACGAACTCCCAGGGCTGCAGGTTGCTGGAGCTGGGTGCGAGCCGGGCCGCATCGAGGGCCCGGTCGAGCACCTCCTGGGGCACGGGGTCGGGAAGGAAGTCCCGCACCGTGCGCCGGGACTCCACCGCTGCGTAGAACCCGGGCTCAGGCATCGGGGGCTTCCGCCAAGGGCGGCTCGCTCACGGGTTCGAGTGCGGGCCGGCCCAGCCGGTGGCGGAGCCAGGCCCAGGCCTTGGCCAGGCTCATCTCCTCGATGATCTCGAAGAACACCGGCACCACGATGAGGGTCAGCAGCGTGGAGGTAATGAGGCCGCCGACCACGGCGCGGGCCATGGGGGCGCGCATCTCGGCGCCGGCGCCCAGCGCCAGGAAGAGCGGCAGCATGCCGCCGATCATGGCGAAGCTGGTCATGAGG
>JAFJUR010000132.1 GCA_017859995.1 Holophagaceae bacterium
GCGCCAACGGGCGCCGGTTGTGATGACGACTGGCGAGTGCGCCATGCCGCTAGGATATTGCCCCAATTTCCGCACAGATCAAGTTCAGAAAATGTCTTCATTTTTGATGCGGGCCCTCATCCCCGCTGGGATTCCGGCCGGCCGTCCCCCCCGGCCCTGCCGGCTGAGAGGGCAAATTCCCAGGCGCCATCAGGGTTTCCGCACGATGGCCGTTCCGGCCGGTCGGCCCGGATCCAGGCCGGGGCAGGCTCCGGGAGGGGTGAAAAAACTTTCTCGCCCCCCGCCGAGAGGGCCCGGATGGGGGACCGAACGGCTCACTTTCCGGGCATCCGCTTGAGGTCCATGCGCGACGCCCGCCGGGGGAGACGGGTGGAAAGCTTCTTCAGAAAGCCCTGGTCATGGCACTTTCCGCAGGTGGCGTCCATGTTCTGCTGGGCGACTTTGGAGCCCGGATGGTTCCTGGGCACCACATCGTGCGCATGACCGTGGCAGGTGGTGCAGGTGGGGGCGTGATCCTTCCCCTGCTTCCGGGCGACACCGTGGACGCTGTTCGAATAGTCCTGCCCTTCGTGGTCGTGGCAGCGCACACAGAGAGGTGGCGGCAGCTTCTCCGCATGCGGCAGGGTGGTGATGGCGGTGTGGCAATCCACGCAGGCCAGCTTGCCGTGGGTGCGCGTGCGGAAGGTATCGAGGTTCATCGTGTCGTGGCAGGCCACGCAGTCCCGCGCATCGGGCGGCGCGGCGGACAGGGCCAGGGCGAGGCAGCTGGCGAGCAGCAGGCGCATGGGTCCTCCTTGGGAAAGATGACCCACGCTAGCACAGCCCTGATCAAATTCCGTAGGTCTTGTAGAAGTACCAGGCCGACAGGACGAAGCCGATCACCACGACGCCGGTGCGGACGGTGGCCCGGCCGACCCGGTGGGCCATGTGGGAACCGAAGAGGCCTCCCAGGCCCGCGGCCACGGCCATGGGCACCACCAGCATCCATTTCACGTTGCCCGGGTGGCGGATGAATTCCATCGCCAGGAAAGCGAAGATGGCGATGCCGTTCATGCAGAGGGCCAGCAGGTTCTTCAGGCCGTTCATCTGGTGGATGTCCGTGAGGCCCAGCAGGCTCAGGGCGGCCAGCATCAGGATGCCGATGCCCGCGCCGAAGTACCCGCCGTAGATGCCCACCACGAACTGGAAGGCCATGGCCGCGATCCACCAGCCCGGCGTGCGCTCGTGGCCGTGCACCTTCTTGAGCAGCTTGTTGACCGGCTCGTTGGCAGCCAGCAGCACGGTGGCCGCCAGGATCAGCCAGGGCACCAGCTGGTCGAACACCTTCTGCGGCGTGACGAGCATGAGCCACGCCCCCAGGGCGCCGCCGATGAGCGAAGGGGGCATGAGGCGGATCGCGAAGGCGCGGATGCCGGCGAGATCCTCCCGGTGGCCCCAGAACCCGCCGATGGACCCGGGCCAGAGGGCCAGGGTGCTCGTGACGTTCGCCTGCTGGCCCGTGAGGCCGATGCCGAGCAGCGCGGGGAACGACACCAGCGTGCCGCCCCCCGCGATGGAGTTGATGGCGCCGGCGGCGAAGGCCGCGGCCATGACGGTGAGGAGGTGCCCGATGTGCATGCCAACCAAGATGACAGCCCCTCGGGGTCTTCAGAAAGGAGCTACTTCCACTTGAAGGGGAAGACCGGCTTTTTCGCGCCGTATTCCGGCGGCCACACGGTTTCGTGCTTGCCGTTCTGGATCTGCTCCACGAGCATCTGATGCCGGTTCTGGTTGGTGTAGCCGTTGTAGTCGATGAACCGGACCTCGCCCATGATGCCGTTCCACTTCCCGTCGTTCAGCTGGACGCGCACCTTCTCGCGGTCGCCGCCCGCCTTCGCCGCGGCCTCGGCCATCACCATCATCGAGGCGTAGGCGTTGGCGGCGTGGTAGGGCACCTCCTCCTTGCCGAACTTCGCCTTGTAGCGCTTCCCGAAATCCTTCGCCCCGGGCCAGTTCACGTCCGTCGTCCACTGGGTGCTGGAGAACACGTTGTTCGAGATGGCCTGCTCCCGGGCGAACTCCGAGGACGCGAAACCGGCGCCGGCGCCGAGGAAGGCCTGGGGCGTGAGGCCCACTTCCCGGGCCTGCCGCATGAGCAGGATGCCGTCGGCCACATAGGACACCATGAAGACGAGGTCGGGCTTGAGGCCCTTGATCTTGGCGAGGGTGGAGCGGTAGTCCGGCGAGCCTGAGGCGTAGGCCTCCTCGGCCACCACCTGGATGCCCACCTGGGCGGCGTAGGCCTTGGCCGACTTGGCGCCGGAGGTGCCGAAATCGGTGTTCTCGTTCAGGATCGCCATGGTCTTCGGCTTGCCCAGCTTCTGGGCCATGGAGATCAGGATGGAGGCGTAGTCCTCGGTGGTCGCGCTGAGGCGGAAGACGTACTTCTGGTTCTGCCGGGTGATGTCCTCCTTGGAGGCCACGGGCACCAGGAGGGGCACCTTGTACTTCTCGGCCAGCTTGGACACGGCGTTGGCGCAGGCGGAGCTGTAGGGGCCCACCACGCCCGCCACGCGGTCGCGGGTCACCAGCTTCTCCATGGCCGACATGGAAACCTGGGGCTTGCCCGTGTCGTCCTCCAGCACGAGCTCCACCTTGATGCCCTGCTTCTGGAGATCCTCCAGGGCCAGCTTGTAGCCATTGCTCATGTATTCGCCGATGGGCGCCTGGGTGCCCGTCACGCAGTTGATGACGCCGATCTTCAGCGGGGTCTGGGCTTGCAACGCAAGGCCAAACGCCGCCAGCAAGGACAGGATCCTCTTGGGCATGGACGCCTCCTGGGCGGTGGGTGGATGGTTTGGCGACCACGCTACCACGGTGGCGGCGGGTCAGGCCCGGTCCAGCTCCATTCGCACCAGGATGGCCCCCGCCAGGCCCGGCGCCAGGGCCAGATCCCCTTTTCCGCCCGCCACGCGGAGCAGGTGGTGGTGCCCCAGGTGCAGGTCCCAGGCCGGCACCGAGGCCGTGCCCCGGGCCAGGAACAGAAGGGTGGTGTCCGCCCGGAGCGGCAGCGCCCGGGGCGAAACCAGGGTGAGGACGTCGACCTGCGACCGCCACTGCCGCGGATCCACCATCAGATTGAGGTCGGTGCTGGGGCCATCCAGCAGGGTGGCCTCGACGGGCCAGTCACCGCTGAAGCGGATGGGCGCCAGGGGCCGGCTGAGGTCCACACGGCCGCGCGGACCGAAATCCAGGTCGAAGCCGGCGCCCTCCAGCAGGAGCAGCCAACGGTCGAGCCCCGGGAAGGCCGAGAAGGGCCCGGAGACGCCCACCGTCGCCGAGCTCACGCGCCACCCGAACCCCGACTCCAGGGAGGCGCCGGGCGGTTCCATCAGGAATTCCAGCGTGGTGCCCCCGCCATTCCGCCAGGGCATGGCGCGGGCGTCGGCAGGCTTCAGGCGGCTCCACGGCATCGGTCCATCCTATGCATGGCTCCATCCTAGGCGGGTATCCTGGAGCCATGCATCTGTCCTGGCCCCCACCGGCGCGCGTGGCGCTCATCCTGGCTCTGCTCTGGGCGATCTATGTCCTGGTGTGGACCCCCGGGCCCCTGTCGCTGCGGGCCCTGGGCCTCTACCCCAAGCGGCTCGGCTCCACCTTCGTGGGCTGGGCCGCCACCCGCACCCTGCCGGAGGCCTGGCGCGAGCCGCTGTTGGGCCGTTTCGCGGGGCACTTCGGCATCAATCTGGCAGAGGCGGAGTTCCCCCTCCGCGGCTACGCCAGCCTCCAGGCCCTCTTCACGCGGCGCTTGAAGCCCGGGCTCAGGCCCCAGGACCCCGCCGCGCCGGGGGCCGTGAACAGCCCGGTGGACGGCCGCATCATCGCCTGCGGCCGCATCGAGGCCGGCACCGCCATCCAGGCCAAGGGCCTGCCCTACCGCATCGCGGAACTGCTCAAGCACGATCCTCGGGCCGCCCGCTTCGAGGGCGGCACCTTCCTCACCCTCTACCTGTCGCCCAAGGACTACCACCGCATCCACGTGCCGGTGGAGGGCCGCGTCAGCGCCGTGAGCCGGGTGGAGGGCGAGCTCTGGCCCGTGAACGACGCGAGCACCGGCAACATCCCCCGTCTGTACGAACGGAACCGCCGCGCCACCTGGACGGCCCTGGGCACCGGCGCGGACGAGGGCCTGGAGGTGGCCGCCGTGCTGGTGGGCGCGACCCATGTGGGCGGCGTGGTGATCGATGGCCGCTGGCTCGGGGGGCGCCCCCTGCCGAAGCAGGGCGGTCTCGTCGTGGACCAGCTGCCCTGCGCGCCGGGCGATGACCTGGGCACCTTCGAGTTCGGCTCCACCGTGGTGCTGCTCATCGGCGGGCCGCGGGCGAAGGATTGGACCGCCTCCCGCACGGAAGGCGACGTGAACGTGGGGCAGCGGCTGGGAGCCTACCGGTGAACGATTCCGAGATCTTCCATCAGGATCCCCTCTGGGAGGAGGGCGGCGACCTTCCGGGGGCCCTGGAGGCCCTGTTCACCGCCGCCGGCGAGGTGCTGGACCTGGCCCGGCTCCGCGAGCTGACGGGCCTGGGCGACGGCGCCCTGCAGCAGGGCATCGAGAAGCTTCAGGAGCGCCTGCAGGGGGCCTGCGGCCTCCGCCTGCTCGAGGTGGGCGGCGGCTGGCGCATGGCCACCAGCCCCGCCTACAAGGAGATGGTCTCCCGCCTGGTCACCACCACCCGCAGCGGCAAGCTCACCCCGGCCCAGATCGAGGCGCTGGCCATCATCGCCTACCGCCAGCCCGTGACCATCACCGAGCTCAACGCCATCCGCGGCGTCACCAGCAGCGCCAACCAGGTGAAGAGCCTCATGGAGCGCCAGCTCATCACGCCCGCCGGCCGCAAGCCCGTGGTGGGCCGGCCCATGACCTACGCCACCACCCAGGCCTTCCTGCTGCACTTCGGCCTGAAGAGCCTCCACGACCTGCCCCAACTCGCGGATTTCGGTGAGGGCCGCCTGGAGGCCGAGGCCCTGGCCGCGCTGGAACCGCCCCTGCCGGAAGACGGCCTCTTCGGGGAAGGCGCGATGCTCATGGAAGGCGAACCTGAGGCTGACGTCACAGACGACGCCGGAGACGAGACCGGAGCCGGAACCCAGCCCCCCGCCGATGAAGGTAGCGACGCATGATCCAACAGACCCTGAGCCTCGAGGAACAGCCCCCCAAGAAGGTGGAGAGCCCCACCGGGTTCTACCTCCAGCCCTGGCAGAAGGGCCTGCTCCTCATCGTGCTGCTGGGCCTCCTCTACCTCCGCATCTGGCGGCGGAAGCAGGCGAAGATCCAGATCTGCAGCCACTGCGGAAAAAAGAATCCGCCGCACCAGAGCAACTGCCAGAAGTGCGCAGCGCCCTTGATGCGGCTTCATTGACCCGGCTGGAAGCGCCGGAAGCCGGGACCTAGAACTCGATCTCGATGGATTCCTCGGCGAGGTCGTTCTCCTCGCCCAGCACTTCACAGGCGGCGCCGTACATCTGCAGCACCGCGGTCTTGCGGTTGCTGAGGCTGGTGAGCAGGTCCTTCACCCGCTGCACCTCGGAGGCGATGGTGTTGTTGATCTGGGAGACCTCCGAGCGGCAGCGCTCGCGGGTCATCTCGTAGAAGGCTTTCTGGTCCTGGCTCAGATCCATGGGGTACTCCATATGGGTGGTAAACGGATTTGGGAAGATCGAGTTTATCCCGGTTCAGGACTGGCCTGCCACGATCAGCATGATGACCAGGATCACAGCCAGCGTCAGGATCGCCGGCAACAGCCAGCGCGGACGCGGGGTCACGATAGATTCAGGCGGCGCGGGCAGGAGCGGCTCGGTGGTGGTCTCGGTGCTGGATTGCGAGCCGCGATGGGTGGCCGTGGCCGCGCTGGTGTGGTCGCCCAGCACCCGGTGGGTGCCGCTGGTGAGGCTGGTGGGCACGGGGAAGCGGGAGGTCACGAGGGCTTCGAGGGTTTCGCGGGTGCCCATGAGCAGAGCCTGCATGTACTCCGCCACGTCGTGCTCAGCGAGGGGCGTGCCCTGCCGCTGCAGGTAGTCCCGGAGGTCCCGCTCCATGAAGCGGGCGGAGGGATACCGGTGATCCACGCCCTTCTGCAGGGCCCGGTTCACGATGGCCGTCATCTCCCGCGAGATGTTCGGATTCAGCGTGGCCAGGTCGGAGATGCGGCCCAGCCGCACCTTCTCGAGCACGCCCAGCTCCGAATCCGCCTGAAAGCAGCGCTCTCCGGTGAGGAGCTCGAAGAGCACCAGGCCCAGGGAATAGAGGTCGGAGCGGTTGTCCAGGGGCTGGCCCGTGGCCTGCTCGGGGCTCATGTACAGCAGCTTGCCCTTGAGGGCTCCGGCCACCGTGTGGCTCGCCTTGCTGGCGGCCTTGGCGATGCCGAAATCCACGAGCTTCACCGCCCCATCCGTGGACAGGATGATGTTCTGCGGGCTGATGTCGCGGTGCACCAGCTTGAGCTCGCGGTCGTCGAATCCCCGTTTGCGGTGCGCGTAGTCCAGGGCCGAGGCCACCTTCATCACGACGAAGGCCGCCACCTGTTCCGGGAAGGGCATGCCGTACTCCCGCACCTTCCGCAGAAGGGTGCGCAGGTCGCGGCCGTTCACGTACTCCATGGCGATGTAGTACGAGCTGCCGGCCTTCCCCAGGTCGAAGATCTGCACGATGTTCGGGTGGGTGAGCTGGGCGGCCAGCTTGGCCTCGTCGATGAACATCGTGACGAAGTCCTCGTTGTCGCTGAAGTGCGGCAGGATGCGCTTGATCGCCACGATCTTCTGGAAGCCCTGCACGCCCCGCTGCTGGGCCTTGAACAGCTCGGCCATGCCGCCCACGGCGATCTTCTCGAGCAGGAAGTAGTTCCCGTACTCCTCGAGGACATCCGGGGTGCCGGGCCGGCTGGGGGCCGGGGCGGAGGCAGGGGTGGCCGCAGGCTGCGCGGCCCACTCGAAGGGATCGTTCACCCCGGAGATCCCGCTCAGGGTGAAGTCCGAGGGGCCCAGGGGTTCCACCGGAGGCAGGGCGTCCGAAGGCGGGACAGGCATCGGGGACGGGATGTCCTTCGTGGGGACGGCCGGCCGGGATTCCCCAAGGCGCGTCGAGGCCACCTTCACGGAGGCGACGGGCAGGTTCCCCCGCTCGGGGACGGCCACGGGCAGCGCCTCCACCTCCTGCAGCACCTCGCCGAAGATGTCGGCCGAGCTGAGCAGGGCCTGGGGAGCCGGGGCCGGGACGGGCACCGCGGCCTGGGAGAAGGAGGCCGCCGGGGGGAACACCGCGAAGGGATCGGCGGGCGGGGGGACGGGCGGGCGCTCGAGGTCGGCCAGCAGGTCCCCGAAGATGTCATCGGCCTCCAGCTTGGCGTTCCCGGGGCGGTAGAACCGGATCGCGGCGGCGATGGCACCGTCCGGCTGGGTGCGCTCGAGGAAGGCCTGCACGTCCACGGGCTGGACGGCGGGCCGTGCCGCGCCTTCCGACAACACCAGGACCGGCAGCCGGCTGTCCCGCGCGCGAAGGGCGCTGGCCAGGTCGTAGGCGGCTCCGCCGGGCGCGGCGCCGTCCAGCAGCAGCAGGTCCGGAGACCGTCCCAGGTCCAGGAAGGTCTGAGCCTCCGAGGACCGCAGGTTCTGCACGGCCCATCCGTCGGCTTCCAGGGCGGAGGCCAACCCGGGAGTCCGCAGGGACTCGCCATCCACGATCAGAAGCAGGGGTCGGGGCATGAGGCTCCGGGCAGGGGAAGGATCCAGGGTAGCTTGAGCCTTTCCCGCTCGCCATAACGCGTCATTTGATATACACTTCTCATTCGGTCCGGTACCGCCTGGCGGAATCGGCTGAAATCCACGGGAAAGGAGGTGCATCCACATGCCTTTGGTCAAGGTCAAAGAAGACGAAACGTTCGAGTTCGCCCTTCGCCGCTTCAAGCGGAAGTGCGAGAAGTCCGGCATCCTCAGAGAAGTCTGGCATCCTCAGCGAGCTGAAGAAGCGTCAGCACTACGAGAAGCCCAGCGCCAAGCGCAAGCGCAAGATGCTCGCCGCCCGTAAGAAGACCCTGAAGCGCCTCGCACAAGAGCGTCGCATGATCGGTTGATAACCCACGACGCTCGCGTCGCGTTAAAAAGGCCCGCGAAAGCGGGCCTTTTGTTTTACTGAAGGCTTAGGACCGAACCCTGCCCATGAACCCTGAACTGGAAGCACTCGAATTCCCCGAAGCGGTCCGCCTGATCCAATCGGGCGCACAGACGAGCCCTGCCCGCCTCGCCCTGGGCGCCATGCATCCCGGGGATGGCCTGGCGGCTCTTCGTCGCCTCCACCAGCTGGAACTCCAGGAGGTCTGGGCGGCCTCGCCGGAACGGCTGCCTGTCCTGGGCATGGACGAGCCCCTGGAGGAGTTGTTGAATCCAGCGGGCTGGCTGCTGCCGGAACACTGGCGGCAGCTGCGGGACGGCCTGAAGGCGCTGTCCAAGCTGCTGCAGACCCTGGCCGCCCTGCCCTGGCCCGATTCACGTCCCGCCCCACCGGGCACCCACCTGGGCATCGATCGGCTCCAGGTGACGGCGGCCCTCCTGCCCGACCCTGGTCCCCTGGCCGAGCGCCTGGCGAGGA
>JAFJUR010000133.1 GCA_017859995.1 Holophagaceae bacterium
AGCAGGCCAGCACCAGCGCCGAAGTGGCCCACCAGGTGGAGGAGGGGGCCCAGGTGGCCATCAAGAACGCCGCCTCCACCCTCCAGCTCTCCGTCACCGTGGAAGCCACCTCCCGCACCACCCGCGACCAGGCCCGCATCGCCCACGGCTTGCTCGACCTCGTGGATCAGTTCAAGGTCTGAGCGAGTCTGTGGAGGAGGGACGGTTCTTATCAGAAGCGTGCCAGCAGGGAATGCCAAGATTTGCATCCCAGCCGTGCAGTCGTCGGTCAGATTCCCCGTCCTGGAGGGTAGGTTTCTATGCTCAGGAGGGCTTCCGTGATGTTGCGTTTTTTTCGATTCAGAATGCTTTGCCTCAGCTCGACGAGTTGCTGATCGGATTGTTTCTGATTTAGTGGGGAGAGCGAGCTCAAGAGCCGCTTCCGTAGCGGTTCGGGTACTGGTTCGCCCCCCTCATGAGCTAGTTGCAGCCATGCGAGTGCCAGCGCCTCGTTTTTCTCAACTCCTTCGCCATTTGAATAGCACAGACCCACTTGGTGCTGGGCATAAGCATTGCTTTGAAGAGCGGCTTCCTTCCAGCAGCGGAAGGCAGCCTGTAAATCAACTGAAGTCCCCGACCCACGGGAATAACAGAGCCCCAACCACACGTATCCTTCAATATTTTCCGCATCTGCGGCTAATTTCACCCATTCAAACCCTGCATGCTCGTCCTTTGCTGTCCCGATACCCTTCAATAGATGCCATCCCAGGGCGACCCTTGCAGGTGCATAGCCCTGAATCGCAGCCTTACGGAACCATGTCACCGCTTCGGTCTGGTCCAAGGGAACCCCCGCTCCCTTTCGGTAACAAAGAGCCAGATGGTGCTGGGCACCCATGTACCCCCTGTCGGCGGCACGCTTGAACCAGGAAACGGCTATGGCCTGATCAACCGTCGTGCCCTCTCCTTTTTGGTAGCACTCACCGACTTGGTCCATTCCCCAAAGATGTCCCGCATTAGCCGCCCGCTGGAACCATTGAAAGGAATTTGCTGGATCTGGTGTGCCCGCTTCATTCCCGGCATAGAGCCTTCCCAGGTTATACATCGCGTTGGCGTTGCCTTGTTCTGCAGCCTTCATGAACCATTGAATTGCTTGCTCCACGCTTTTCTGTACACCAAGCCCGCGCCGGAACAACGTACCCAAATTGAGCTGAGCACCTTGATTTCCCTGTTCGGCCGCAAGCGAGTACCAGTGCGCGGCCAATTGAAAATCCCTTGGAAGCCCCTCGCCGATATCGTGGCAATAGCCTAGTCCGAATTGTCCGTTCGTTTCGCCTCGAGCAGCGGCCTGTTGAAACCATTTGGCGGCAAGGCGTGGGTTCTTTTCCCCGCCGAGTCCGTTAATGAGGAGAAGTCCGAGTTGTCCCTGAGCATCTGCATCTCCCGACTCTGCCGCCAGTTGGAACCAGTGTCGGGCAGTAGCAAAATCCCGAGGGACACCCCGACCGGCTTTGAATATGACCCCCAAGTTGAATTGGGCTGTTGAGTCCCCCATCGACCCGGCCTTCATCCACCAGTACTTGGCTGAATGGAAATCCGGTGGGCCGTCAATCCCGATCGAGTACCAGTTTCCAAGAGATGACCATGCTTGAACGACATTGCCATCAGCTGCCTGCATAAGCCACCCGAGTGCTTCTTCTTTATCTTGAAGGCAGCCGTCGCCGAAGAAACAAGCCTCGAACATCCGATAGGCAGCCCAAGGGTGGCCCAGACGTCCAGCGCGACGGTACCAAGACACCGCCTGGATCCTGTCGATGGCTCCTTCTGTTCCCCACCAGTGCTCATCACCGATTTCCTTCATGGCATCTGCATGCATTTTTATGGCTGGTGTTGCCATCCACCTTGCCATGGGGGCATCAGTCCTGCTCTGCCTCCTTGAGGGCAGGTTTGGGTGGGGTTCTAGCGCGACTCCAGGATTAGGGACATAGGCAGGTGGGTTTTCCGCTTGGGCTCGAACGGTGAAACCGGCGAACATGAATGACACCCCGATGACCCAGTAGAGGCAACTCGTGCTCGGGCGTATTGTTCGGATCGGTTCCATTCGGGGCTCTTGCATGACTAGTTAAGTTAGTGGCCTTATTCTGAGTCTTTGTGGCTTCGCTGGCAAAGGTGGCGAAACGGCTGATCGGATTAGAAGGATTCCATCCATGTCCACCCCGATGATGCAGCAGATCGCCGGCCTCAAGCGCGAGGCGGGCGACGCCGTGCTGCTCACGCGAATGGGGGATTTCTACGAGATCCTGGGCGAGGACGCGGTGCGGGCGGCGCCGGTGCTGGAGATCGCCCTCACCCTGCGGGGCAAGGGCACGGATGGCGAGACCCCCATGTGCGGGGTGCCGCACTTCGCCCTGGAGTCGTACCTGCCGAAGCTCCTGGCGGCGGGGTTTTCGGCGGCCATCGCCGAGCCCACGGCCAAGGCCGAGGAGGTGAAGGGCCTGCTGCCCCGCGCCATCAAGCGCATCATCACCCCGGGCACCTGGCTCGATGACGACGCCCGCTGGCTCTGCGCGCTGCACCGCTCCGGGGCCGCCTGGGGCCTGGCCCTGCTGCAGCTGGCCTCGGGGGCGCTGCGCGTGCTGCCCGGGGAGGGCGACGAGGCCCTGCGCGCCACGCTGGAGCGCCTCGACCCTCAGGAGCTCATCCTCGCCGAAGGCGCCGAGGACATCCCCGAGCTGGAGGCCGCCCGCACACGGCTGCCCGCCTGGCGCTTCGAGGCCTCTCGGGCCCGGCAGCAGGTGCTCGCCTTTTTCGGCTGGCAGCACCTGGAGGGCGTGGGCCTCGATCCCTATCCCGCCGCGCTCGGCGCGCTCGCCGCCCTGCTGGACCACGTGGAGGCCACGCAGAAGGGCCGCCCCGCCCACCTGCAAGGCGTCTCGCTGGAACTGGGCGCCTCCGGCCCCCTGCTCGACGCCACCAGCGCCCGGCATCTCGACGTGTTCACCGGTGGCCTCGAGGGGGGCCGCGCGGGGTCGCTGCTCGCCCTGCTGGACCAGTGCCGGACCCGCATGGGCTCCCGGCTGCTGAAGGCCTGGCTTGAGCAACCCCTGCGGGACCGTCCCTCCTTGGAACGGCGCTGGTCGCAGGTGGCCTGGCTCACGGAGGACCGCCGCCGCACGCCCATCCAGACCCTGCTGGCTCAGGTGCCCGACCTCGACCGCCTGCTGGGCCGCGTGGCCCTGGGTCTCGCCACGCCGCCGGAGCTGGCCCAGCTCCGTGAAGGCCTGGCGGTGCTCCAGAAGCTGCCCTCGAGAATCCAGGATGAGGGCTGGGCCGTCGAGGTGGCCGACCTGGGCCTGTGGCCCGGGAACACACCCCTCTGCGCCACGCTGTGCGGCGAGCTGCAGCGCTGCCTCGCCGAGGCGCCCCCGCTGGATCTGGAGAAGGGCGGCGTCATCCGCGAAGGTGTGGACGCCGAGCTCGACGCCGTCCGCCGCCTCGCCCGCGACGCGAAGCAGGTGATGCTGGAGCTTGAAGAAGAGGAGCGCCGCCAGAGCGGCATCCAGAGCCTGAAGATCAAGTACAACCGCGTGTTCGGGTACTACTTCGAGATCACGAAATCCAACCTGGGCGCCGTTCCCGCCCACTTCCTCCGCAAGCAGACCCTGGCCAACGCCGAGCGCTTCACCACCGAGAAGCTGGTGGCCTTCGAGCAGCGGCTGCTCAGCGCCGAAAGCGACCAGGCCCGCCTGGAGTCGCTGCAGTTCCAGCGCCTCCTGGCCCTGGTGCTCGAGCACCGGGCGGATCTGACCACCCTGGCGCGGGCCGTGGCGGCCCTCGACGTCCTCGCCGCCCTGGCGGAGCGCGCCCGGCTCTCCAGCTGGACCCGGCCCGAACTGGGCGAAGAGCGCGAGCTCATCCTGGCCGCGGCCCGCCACCCCATGCTGGAGGCGCGGCTGGGCCGGGAGTGCATCCCCAACGACCTGCAGTTCACGGCCGCGCAGCCCATGGCGGTGGTGACGGGCCCGAACATGGGCGGCAAGTCCACCTTCCTGCGCACCGCGGCCCTCCTGGTGGTGCTGGCCCAGACCGGATCTTTCGTGCCCGCCGAGCTGATGCGCTTCGGCGTGGTCGACCGCATCTTCACGCGCATCGGCGCCTCGGACCAGCTGGCCAAGGGCCAGTCCACCTTCATGGTCGAGATGACGGAGACCGCGCGGATCCTCAACCAGGTCACGGCAAGGCCAATGCTACGGGGGGGACCCCGCGGACCCTCTTCGCCACCCACTACTTCGAGATGACCAAGCTGGCCGACGACAGCCGCATCCAGAACCTGCATGTGGAAGTGCAGGAGTGGGAGGAGCAGCTGCACTTCCTCCACCGGGTGGCGCCGGGGCCGGCGGACCGCAGCTACGGCATCCAGGTGGCGCGCCTGGCGGGCCTGCCGAAGGCTGTCATCCAGAAGGCCCAGCGCCTGCTGGCCCAGGCCCCTGAGGCGCCGCCGCGCGCGCCCATGCCCAGCCAGCCGGCCCTGCCCCTCTTCGAGGTGGAGCCGGACGCGCTCCGCGCCGAGCTAGAGGCCCTCGACCTCAGCCGCATGACGCCGCTGGAGGCCCTGAACTGGCTGGCCATGAAGCAGGCTGGGCGCTAGCCCGCCACGCCGAGCCGGGCCAGGTCGTCCCGCAGGGCCTGGGGGCCCGTGTAGGTGAGGCCATGGATCCCGAGTTCCGACGCCGCGTCGGCGAAGGCGGCGATGTCGTCAATGAAGACGCAGGCCTCCGGCGGCAGGCCGATCCGCTCAAGGGCCGTCGCGAAGATGCGCGGGTCCGGCTTCATGGCGCGGACCTCGTGGGAGAGGGCGACGGCGTCGAAGAGGGGGTACACGGAGGTGGTCCGGATGCCGTGCTCGGCGTGCCAGGGATTGGTGTTGGAGACGAGGCCCAGCCGGTAGCGGGGCTTCAGGCGTCCGATGAGCTCGAAGGTGGACGGGATGGGGGTGAAGATGTCCGTGAAGGCCTGCACGAACGGTGCCTCCGGGAAGTCGAATCCGCACCGCTCCGACACACCCGCCAGGAAGGCCTGGGAGGAGATCTCGCCGCTTTCGTAGGCCCTGGGCAGGTCCGAGTCGACGATGCGCCGCGCGAGGGCCTCCGGGCTCTGGCCGCAGAGGGGGGCCAGGGCCGCGAGGAATCGGCCGTGGTCGAAGGCGCAGATGACGTTGCCGAAATCGAAGAGGATCCCGCGGATGGCGGACCGGAGCGGGACATCGGGAAGGTGGGTCATGGGCGGTTCCTGGGGGCGCGACGCTTCCAATGTCGCCCAATCCGGCCGCGGGGGCGTAGACTTCCTGCATGTCCCAGCCCCTGAGCAGGAACCGGCTGCGCGCCGCCTGGATCATTGCCCTGGCGGTGGACGCCATCCAGATCCCGGCGAGCGCCGCGGGGCCCGTGGGCTGGTTCGTGGGCGCTGGCCTCGACGTGGCCACCATGGCCGCGATGTGGGCCCTTCTGGGCTTCCACTGGGCCTTCCTGCCCTCCTTCCTCACCGAGTGGATTCCCTACCTGGACATGGCCCCGATCTGGACCCTGGCCGTCGCCATCGCCACCCGGGGGCGGGGGGAATCCGAGCTGTCGCAGCCGCCGATCAAGATCGTCCATTGAGCGTGGACCTTCAGGCGCCACGGTGGGAACCGGGCCCATTCTGAATCGGGATGCCGGACGGCGGGTTGAGGCGCGTCCAGCACCAAAAAGTTCAACCAAAAGGTTGACAGATAAAACGCGGCCTTTATATTCAACCGCATGGTTGATCAATCGACTCAAATGGACACCGTGTTTCACGCGCTCGCCCACGAAGCGCGGCGCGGAATGCTTCGCCGCCTGGCCTCGGGCGAATGCACCGTGGGTGAGCTTGCCGAGCCGCTGACCATGTCTCTGGAGGCCGCCTCCAAGCACGTGAAGGTCCTCGAACGGGCGGGTCTGGTCCATCGCACCGTGGACGGCCGCCGCCATGTCTGCCGGCTGGAACCCGACCCGCTCGCGTCCGCCTCTGCCTGGCTGCATTTCTACGAGCAGTTCTGGAACCAGCGGCTGGATACCCTCGAGGACCTCTTCCAGTCCCGCCGTCCCAGAAAGGGGAACAAACGATGAGCCAGAAGGTCAAATCCGGGGTGGTCCAGCTGGAACGCATCATCCCCGCGCCACCCCACGAGGTCTACCGGGCCTGGCTGGAGCCCGCCACCATCCAGCGCTGGATGGCCCCGGGCTTTGAGGTGAGGCGCGTGGAGGTTGACGAGCGCGTGGGCGGCCACTACCGGGTCTGGCACACGCAATCGGGCTCAGATGTGGGCGGCTTTGACGGCGAGCTGCTGGAACTCATCCCGGATCAGCTCATCGTGTTCCGCTGGGGGTTCGTCGGCCCCGAAAGGAGAGTCGGGTGGGCCTACGATTCGCTTCTGACGATTGCGCTGCGTGAAGCACCCGGAGGGGCCACCGTGCTCACCCTCGTCCACGAACGCCTGGAAGAGCTGGCAGCCGCAATGCCGGAGGCAGCAGGCAAAGTGCAGTTCGGTTGGGAACTGGTCCTCGAGAAGCTGGCCGCGATGATCAGCACCGAAGCGTGATTCCGCCGCCGTTGAGGGGCGGGTTTGGCGTGCGAATTCATGAGGGAGACTGCCATGCGCAAAGTCGTCGTGTCCGAGTTCATAAGCCTCGATGGCGTGGTGCAGGCGCCCATTTACGCCGATGAGGATGCCAGCGGGGATTTTCGTCACGGCGGCTGGCACCCGGGCTACTTCGAGGCCATGTCCATGCAATGGGTCGTCGAGACGGTGACTGGCGCCGGGGGTTTCCTGCTTGGGCGTGGCACCTATGAGCGGTTCGCCGCCCACTGGCCGAAGGCCTCCGAAGCGGAGCAAGCGCTGGCTCGGCCGATGAACGCGCTTCCAAAATTGGTGGCCTCGCGGACGCTGGAGGGACCGCTCCCATGGCAGAACGCGAGGCTGATCAAGGGCGACGTGCCCGCGGCGGTGGCGGAGCTGAAACAGGAGGACGGGAAGGACCTGGTTGTGTTCGGGAGTCCCGTACTGGCTCGAACCTTGATCGCCCATGACCTGGTGGATGAATTCCGCTTGATGATGGATCCGGTCGTGTTGGGGAGCGGGAAACGGCTGTTCCATGGGGATGAACAGCTCAGGACCCTGAGGCTCGTGTCCTGCCAGCCGGTGGCCACCGGGGCGATGCTGGTGACGTACGCCCGCGCCAGGGGCTAGGCCTAATCCACCGCGGCGCCCTTGAATTCGTCCTGGTTATGGCGGCTCTGCTCTTCCATGAGGAGCTGGCTCAGTTCCTTCTTCAGGGCGTTGAAGGCGGGGCTGGCCACGTCGCGGGGGCGAGGCAGGTCCACCTTCAGGTCGCGCTTGATGGTGCCGGGCCGGTAGGTCATCACCACCGTGCGGTCCGCCAGGTAGAGGGCCTCCTCGATGCTGTGGGTGACGAAGAGGATGGTCTTCTTCAGCTCCAGCCACAGGCGCAGCAGCTCGTCCTGGAGGTTGCGGCGGGTGAGGGCGTCGAGGGCGCCGAAGGGCTCGTCCATGAGCATGATGGGCGAATCCAAGGCCAGCACCCGGGCGATGGCCACGCGCTGCCGCATGCCGCCGCTCAGGTCCTTGGGGTAGCGCTTCCGGAAATCCTGGAGGTGCAGCAGGCCCAGGAGGCTGTCCACCTTCTCCTGGATGGCGGGCTTCGCCGCGCCCTTGATCTGCAGGCCGAAGGCGATGTTCTGCTCGACGGTCATCCAGGGGAAGAGGGCGTACTCCTGGAAGACCATGCCGCGGTCGGGACCCGGGGTCGTGATGGCCTGGCCCTCCACGGTGATGGCGCCGGAGCTGGGCAGGCTGAAGCCCGCCACGGCGTTCAGCAGGGTGGATTTTCCGCATCCGGAGGGGCCCAGCAGGCACACGAATTCCCCTCGGGCGATCTCCAGATCGATGGCCTTGAGGGCGTAGACATCCTGGCCTCCGCTCTGGAAGACCTTGTGCACGCCGCTGACGGAGATGTGGTTCGCGCTTCCGCTCATCCCTGCTCCAGACCCCGGTGCCACTTCAGCAGGTAGGTGCTGAGGCGGCTCATGACCGTGTCGATGCCCAGGCCCAGGAGGCCGATGGTGAACATGCCCGCGATGATCTTGTCGGACCAGAGGTACTCGCGGGCTTCGAGGATGCGGTAGCCCAGGCCGTTGTTCACGGCGATCATCTCGGAAACGATCACCACGATGAAGGCCGTGCCCATGGCGATGCGCGCCCCGGTGAAGATGTAGGGCGTGGCCGCCGGCAGGATGATGCGGGTGAACTGGGTGAAGCGCGAGGCCCCCAGGTTGCGGCCCACGCGGAGGTAGATGCTGTCCACGTTCTGCACGCCGGCCACGGTGTTCATGAGCACGGGGAAGAAGGCGCCGATGCTGATGAGGAACACCGCCGGCGGGTTGCCCAGGCCGAACCAGAGGATGGACAGCGGGATGTAGGCGATGGGGGGGATGGGCCGCAGCACCTGGATGAGCGGGTTGAAGAGGCCGTAGACCAGGCGGCTGTAGCCCATGGCCAGGCCCAGCGGCAGGGCCAGGCCGCCGCCGATGGCGAAGCCCAGCAGCACGCGGTAGAGGCTCCCCAGGGCGTCGTGGATGAGCTCGCCCGAAAAGCACCATGCGAGGTACGAGCCCTGGGCGGGGTCGAAGGCCTCCAGGGGCCGCAGGTAGGCCCACCACTTCACGAGCACCTGCATGGGGGAGGGGAGGATCGTGGCGTTCACCCAGCCCTTGGCGGACAGCATTTGCCAGAAGGCCAGGGCCGCCAGCGGGACGAGAATGCCGGAGGCGGCGTTCCTGTACTTTTTCATGCCTACTTCACCTTCAGCTGCTTCTTGGCCTCGGCGAGCAGGTCGAGCTTCACCCAGTCCCCGGCCTTCGGGGGGTTGGCCATGCGGCCCACGCCGTACTTGGCCATGAGGTCTGTGGTGACCTGCACGTGGGCCAGGGTGATGTCGTAGCTGAACGGTGAATTGCCGATGGCATCCTGGTAGTCGTCAGAGGTGATCTGGCCTTTGAACATCACCTCGCGGACGAACTTTTCCGCGGTCTTGGGCTCGTCGATGAACTTCTTGGTGGCTTCCACGAAACACATCAGGAAGCGCTGGGCCACGTCGCGACGCTCCTTGTAGAGCTTCTCGGTGATGACCAGGGCGCGGACGGGTTCGCCCAGCGGCGTGTCGTAGGGCTTCAGCAGCTCCACGCCGAACTTCCGGTTGATGGCCTGAGAGCTGTAGGGCTCGCTTTGGCACATGGCGTCAATGTGCTTGGCCATGAGGGCCTGGTTCAGGTCGGCGAAGGGCAGGTACATGACCAGCACATCCTTGCCGGGCTTGTCGGCCCAGGTGAGGCCGGCCTTGGCCAGCTCTGCGAGCAGAAGCAGTTCCTGGGCGCCACCGCGGGCCACGCCCACCTTCTTGCCCTTGAGGTCCCTCAGGGACTTGATGCCAGTGGTCTCGCCCACCACGATGCGCGCGCCGCCCTTGGCGAAACCGGCCACCACCACGATGGGCACGCCCGCGGCGCGCCCGGCGATGGCCGCGTCCAGGGCCGCGGCGCTGGCGTCGATCTCGCCCGCCACGATGGCCGGGTTGATGTCGATGCCCTTGGCGAACATCCGCTCCTCGATCTTCAGGCGGTACTTGGGCGCGATCTCCTTCATGTAGGACACGGCCCCGTAGTGCGCGAACTTCAGGTTGCCGAGGCGGACCACATCCTGGGCGGCGAGGGCCAGGGCCGAGAGGAAGAGCAGCGAGAGGTACGGCTTCACGCGCATGGGTCGCTCCGGATTGGGGGTGATGAGGTCATTCTAGGGCAAGACCCCGGGCACGGTGCCCGGCAATCAGCGCCCTGTGACGCGGAAGCTCACCGCTTGCGCGCCACCATGAGGAATTCCCGGCCCGCCCGCCGCGGGTGGCTTCCGGTGGCCGCGCCCAGGTGCAGCACGTCGAAGCGGGTCCCGGCGAGGGCACGCATGTCGGCCATGGGAATGGCGTGGGGCGGCCCGGGACGGCCGTTCACGTCGTGGAAGAGCGCGGCCATCCACAGCCCTCCGGGGCGCAGGTGGCGAGCGCAGGCGTCCACGTAGGCGGGGCGGCGGCCTGGATCCATGGCCACGAAGCAGGTGTGGTCGAAGATGGCATCCCAGGGGCCTAGATGGGTGGTGAACCAGTCCCCCTGGGACCATGAGACGCGGTCGCCGTACCGCTGCTGGGCGCCGTGGATGGCGAGCGGGGCGAAATCGAGGCCGGTGACGGTGAAGCCCCGCGCCTCCAGCTCGGCGGCATCGTGCCCGTAGCCGCAGCCGGGCACCACCAGGTCGCCGCCGGCCCGCAGGCCGAGGGGCAGCGCGAGGCCCAGCAGCTCGTCCACCAGGGGCGTGGCGCCGTCCATGTCCCAGCCGGGACGGCCTTCGTCCTCGTAGATGCGGTTCCAGTACTCCGGGTCCGTGGTCATCGCACCAGCATAGACCGCGGGTCCAGCCTTTCGGATGGGTGCAGGGTGACGATCAAACTTGAAGGCATTTAACCGCAGATGACGCAGATAGGCGCAGATGTGCGTCGACCCGACGTGTTTGATCGCGCCCGCACCATCCGGTGATGCGTACCAATACATCGGTGTGAGTCCGCTGATCTATTGCTTTATCTGCGCCATCTGCGTCATCTGCGGTATCAGGTGCTGATCTTGAAATGCGACGGCTGTGTCCAGCTGACGACCATGATGCACAAATATCTTTGCCTAATTGCAAAGCATGAAACAAAATTGAGCACATCCACCCCAGCAGGAGTCCCGCATGCACCCGACCCACGGCCTCCGCCGAAGCCTTCCCCTGGTCGCGGCCTGCCTGGCGCTGATGGCGGCGCCAGCCTTCGCCCAAGCCACTGCCAAGGACGATCCCCGCAACGTGTACCAGCGGCGCGTCCACCCGGTCGAACCCGCCGAGCGTGTGGACTGGTCCGGCCGCATCGGCGGGCTGCTGAAGGAGGAGCCGGGCGACCTCGTTCTCACGGCGGTGGGGGACATGATCTTCAACCAGCCCATCACCCAGCTCACGGATCCTGATCGCGCGGGCCTCTTCCGTCTCATGCAGGAGGCCGACATCGCCTACGGGAACATGGAGTTCTCGCTGAACGACCGGCCCGACCTCCAGCGGCCCTTCTACAATTTCCGCGCGCCGAAGGACTTCCGCTGGGAGCTGGCCCGCACGGGCATCAACCTGGTGAGCATGGCGAACAACCACGCGCTGGATTTCGGTCCGGAAGGGTTGCGGGAATGCCTGCAGGCCCTGGACCACGCCAACATCACCCACGCCGGCGCCGGCACCACCCTGGCGGAGGCCCGGGAGCCGGGCCGGACCACCGTGGCTGGCCACAAGACCCGCGTCGCCCTGCTCTCCTACATGCGCTACTGGACGGCCAAGTACCGCAGCAGGGATGCGAACGCGCCGTCCCTGGCGACCATTGATCCTGCGGTGATCCTGGCCGTCCGGGAGGGCAAGGTCGAGAAGGTGGAGGGCCCGCTGGAAGCTGACGTGAAGGCCATGGAAGACGACATCCTCCTCGCCCGGCGAAAATCGGACCTCCTGCTGGTGGCATTGCACAACCACGACGTGACCCACCACCGGGCCCACGGCATCCAGGACACCACGCCGCCCAACGACCAGATCATGTTCCGCCGGGCCATCGAGGCGGGCGCCGACATGGTGATCGGCACGGGTCCCCACGTGCTGCGCGGCATCGAGATCCACCAGGGCCGACCCATCTTCTACAGCCTGGGCGATTTCATCTACCAGTACCGCACGCCCGACAAGATCCCCGCCGACCTCATCCACCAGCGGGACGGCGAGATGCCCCGG
>JAFJUR010000240.1 GCA_017859995.1 Holophagaceae bacterium
GGCCATCAACAGCGCCTTCGACCAGGACGAGGGGGACATCGGCTACCTGAAGGCGCCGCCCCGGCCGCCCGAGCACCTGGCGGCCTTCTCGGCGGTGCTACTGGGCGCCTCGGCCCTCCTGGGCTTCCTCCTGCCCCTGCCTTTCGCCCTCATCAACATGGGCTGTGTGGCCATGAGCGTGCTCTATTCCGTGCCCCCGGTCCGCCTCAAGGCCCGGGCCGGCTGGGATCTCCTCATCAACTGTCTGGGCTTCGGCCTGCTGACGCCCCTCGCGGGCTGGGCTCTGACTGCCAGGCCATTCAGCCCGGCCATCCTCCTGGCCGCCCTGGGCTTCGCGTTCCTCTTCGCCACCCTCTATCCCATGACCCAGATCTACCAGGTGGCCGAGGACAGCCGGCGGGGGGACCGCACCCTGGTGATCCAGGTCGGTGTGGGCCGCAGCCTCGCCCTGGCCCTGGTGGCGGCCCTGATCGCCCACGGCTGCTTTGCGGCGGCGGTTCTCGCCCGGAGTCGCCAGGCGCTGTTTCTTCTCCCATCCCTCCTGGCCTGGGGCGCCGTCCTTGTCCCCTGGCTCCGGAATTGGCGCAGCTGGACGGACGCCCGGCACGAAGCTGGCATGTATTGGGGCCTAGCCGCCTGGGCGATGACAGACCTGAGCCTCCTGGCCCTCCTTTGGCCCTGAACAGAGGGATCCGTGGATCCAAGCCTTTGAATCCGGGCACTTGAAGAAAGGCGCTTGAGTAGGGGACCCTTGAATCCGATACACTGGTAAGGCGTGACAACAGTCGAAATCTTCAGGCACGTTTCAGGAGCATGCATGGGATTCAGCAAGGGGGCGCGAGGTCTGGGGTTCTTTCTGGCCGGGCTCGCCTTCCTGGGGGCGGCGACGCCACGGTCCCGCGGGCTCTCCCTGAAGTCCGCCTCGGCCCTGGTCCTGGACCAGAGCACTGGGCAAACCCTGCTGGAGAAGCAGGCCAGCGCGGTGGTGCCCATCGCCTCACTCACCAAGCTCATGACGGCCATGGTGCTGCTGGATGCCCGCCTGGACCCACTGGAAACCATCACGATCACGTCCGACGACAAGGACACGCTGCGTCACAGCAGGTCCCGGTTGCCGGTGGGCACCCGCCTGCCGCGCGAGCAGGCCCTCCTGCTGGCCCTCCTGGCCTCGGAGAACCGGGCGGCGCACGCGCTGGGGCGCACCTTCCCCGGCGGACTGACCGCCTTCGTCCAGGCCATGAACGCGAAGGCCCAGCAGCTGGGCCTCACCGGCACCCGCTTCGAGGATCCGACCGGGCTCTCCAGCGGCAACGTGGCCACCGCCCGGGACCTGGCCCGCATCATGGATGCGGCCTATCAGTACCCCGAGATCCGCGATTTCAGCACCCGTCCGGCCACCAGCATCCAGGCGGGCCGGCACAGCATCCAGTTCCCCAACACCAACGCCCTGGTGCGCAGCCCCCGCTGGGACATCGGGCTGTCCAAGACCGGCTACATCGAGGAGGCCGGCCGCTGTCTGGTGATGCAGGCCATGCTCGCGAACCGGCCGGTGCTCATCATCCTGCTGGACTCCTGGGGCAAGTACTCCCGGCTCGGGGACGCGAACCGCATCAAGCAATGGATGGAGGCCCGGCTCGGGTCCAAGGGCTGACCCGCCCGTGCTGACGCCGGAAGTCACGCCGCCCTTCCCCCTCCAGTGGGGGTTTTCGACGCGCCTCGATCCCCCAGAGCTGCTGCCCTCCCGTCGGCTGAACCAGGTGCACCGCTGCGGGGTGGTGGAGGCCTCCGAGGCCGTGGCCGAGGGCGACGGCCTCTGGACCCGCACACCCGGCGTCCGCATCGGCGTGCGGGTGGCGGACTGCGTCCCCATCCTGCTGGCGGGCCCGCTGGCCACGGGGGAACCCTGGGTCGCCGCCCTGCACGCCGGTTGGCGCGGCGCGACGGGCCACGGCGATCCCACGCCGGGCGGAGGGATCCTGCGCCGCGGCGTGGCGCGGTACCAGTCGCTGGGAGGCGCCCCGGGGGACCTGGTCTGGGCCTTGGGCCCGGCCATCCAGGCCTGCCATTTCGAGGTGGGCGAGGAGGTCGTCGCGGCGGCGCGGCTGGATCCCGCCTGGCGGGAGACGCTGCGGAGCACCGGCCCGTCCGGCCGGTCCCACTTGGACCTCCATGGATTCCTCCGAGCCCAGGCCCTGGACCTGGGCCTGGACGTCGATCGGGAGGGCAGCGTCGCGCTCTGCACGGTCTGCCGCCCGGACCTGCTCTACTCCTACCGCCGCGGAGAAACCACGGGCCGCCAGTGGGGCTGGATCGAGATCGGCTAACCTGGACAGGCCCCACGATGGACGGCCGGGGCTGGAAGCCCGAGGATCGCCATGCTCAACATCACGGACGTTCGCATCACCAAGGTGGACGGAGACGACAAGCTCAAGGCCTTCGCGGCCCTGGTCATCGAGGACTGCTTCCTGGTGGGCGACCTCCGGGTGGTGGAGGCGGAGGACGGCTACTTCGTGGCCATGCCCAGCCGGCGCAAGCGCGACGGAAGCTTCAAGGACATCGCCTACCCGCTGAACAACACGCTGCGCGAGCAGATCGAGGAGCGGGTGCTCCTGGCCTACGAAGCGGCCACGGGCCATCGCGCCCTCAGCCGCATCGAGCGGGGTGAGGCGGCCCAGGTGCGCCCTGACCTGCTGAGTGTTGAGGAGTTCGGGTTCACGCCGAAGAGCAATCCCTAGGTCGGGAACCGGAGGCTTGGGCAGGACGCGAACCCGCGCTATGCTTGCCTTTGCGCCTGGGGAGTAGCCAAGTGGTAAGGCAGCAGGTTTTGATCCTGCGTACCGAGGGTTCGAATCCTTCCTCCCCAACCA
>JAFJUR010000241.1 GCA_017859995.1 Holophagaceae bacterium
CGCCAAGGCCCGGGAGAACCGCGGCGTCCTCATCGCCAGCGGCCTCATGGCGGGCGGCGCCATCATGGGGGTCATCGCGGCGGCCATCAAGGCCAAGGACGCCTGGCGGGAGGGCTTCCCGGTCCTGAGCGCCCAGGCGGCGGAAGGGGCCCTGGGCGAATGGGTCGGCCTCGGCGCGCTGGTGGCCTTGTGCCTCTACGTGGTCGTCTACAGCCGCCGGGCCAAGGGCGAGGCGTAGGCAAAATACATCTCAACCGCAGATGACGCAGATGGACGCAGATGAAAAGCCAGGCCGTGGCCTTATCTGCGTCATCTGCGGTTAAATGTTCCTTCATCTTTCCCAGACCCCCTGAATTTCGAATCAACGCTTGGCCCGTTCGCCCGGTATGGATGGGTGAGGGAGGGATCGTGGCGTGTGTCCGGCGACTGAGGCTGTGCTGATGGAAGGGGAGCTGTCTTCCCTGCCCGATGCGCCGGTCTCGGGGCCGGACCAGGCCATCCGGCGCCTCCGGGCGGGGGACCGGGAAGCCTTCGCCGACCTGATGGGCCTCACCGAGGCCCGCGTCCTGGCCCTGGCCTGGCGGATCCTCGGCGACCGCCACCTGGCCGAGGACGCCGCCCAGGAGACCTACCTACGCGCCTTCCGCTCTCTGGACCATTTCCGGCTGGGCGAACCCTTCGAGGCCTGGCTGATCCGCATCGCCGTGAACGTCTGCCGCGACCTGGGCCGGAAACGGGGCCAGCAGCCCGTGGCGCTGGCCTCCCTCGACGGCCTGGAGGCCGGAGCCACGGCCCCAGGGGCCGAGGAGGCCGTCCTCCTCGACCAGCGCCGCGCCCTGGTCCGCCAGGCCCTGGCGACCCTCCCCCAGGGCGAGCGGGTCGCCCTGGTCCTGCGGGATCTGGAGGGCCTCACCTCCGAGGAGGCCGCCCGGATCCTGGGCCTGCGCCCCGCCACCGTGCGCTCCCAGGTGGCCTCCGCCCGCGCCAAGGTGCAGGCCCATTGCGCGCGCCGCCTGGCCGCGCCGAAAGGAGGCCGCCCATGACCCATCCCCATGTCCTCGACCAGCTGCCCCTCTGGGTCGAAGGGGACCTCACGGCGCCCGAGCTGGAGGCCGTCGAGCGGCACCTCGCGGCCTGCCCCGCCTGCCGGGAAGCGGCCGACCAGCTGCGCCAGAGCCAGGCCTGGCTGCGGGAGGCCCTGGCCTCGCCCTTCGGGGCCGAGGATCGGGCCCGGCTGCGGGCATCGGTGATGGCGCGCCTCGCCGCCCCCCCGCCGGCCCCGCGCCGGTTCCTGGTGCCCTCCGCCCTCCTCGCCGCCGCAGCGGTGCTGGTGGTGGCCGTGTTGACCTGGAACCGGCCCCAGGGGAAGCCAGCACCGCTTCCCACAGCCGGAACAGGCCCCGAATTCACCAGCCGCGCCACGGCTGGAGCCACAGACATCCCCGCTCCGGCCCCGCCTCTTCCGCCCAGAGTCCGCCTTGCCAGAGCCGCGCACGCTCAGGCCCAACTCCAGGTGCGCCAAAGACCCGACGGCACGGCCCTACCCCGCCGCGAACCCGCCCGCCTCGAATTCCAGACCGCCGACCCCACCATCCGCATCATCTGGCTGGCCCAGGCCACGCCGCTTCCCGACCCGAACCCAACCTTGGAGGAAACACCATGACCCCCATCCGCACCCTTGCCTTCGCCACCCTGTTGGTTTCCACGCTCGCGGCCCAAGCGCCCTCCGCCACACCCGCCGCGCCGCCGAAAGCTCCTGCTCCGGATCTCGCCGTCTTGAAGGCCATGAAGAGCAAGCTCTTCATCATCCAGCACCGTGATCCCGCACAAATGGCCCAGGTGCTTCATCCTATGCGCAGTGGGGCTGAGGGATCCATGATCTCCTGGACGAACCGGGACGGCCTCAATACCCTCAGCGCTCGAGATTTCCCTGAAAACCTCGCCGCCATCGAAGAGGCCGTCAAGCGGCTCGACGTGCCCGCCGTGACCCAGAAGGCCGGGGATGTGGAACTGACCGTGCAGGTCCTGTTCGCCTCCAAGGGCCCGGCCCCCGAGGCCGGACTTCCTGACGACCTTCAGGGCGTCGTCAAGCAGCTCAAGGGCACCCTCGCCTACCGCGGCTACACCCTGGTGGCCACCTTCGTGCAGCGGGTCGGCCTCAACGGCGACCGGACCATCCAGGGCCGCGGCCAGCTGGACGGCAACGCCCACCCGCTCAGCGATCGCAAGGATCCCTCCCAGCTGTTCATGGACTGGGAATCGGACCGCGGCGTGGGCCTGGAACCTGCAGAGGATGGAACCTCGCGCTACGTGCTCCGCAAGTTCCAGTTCTGGCTCCGGGAGCGCCGCGGCACCTCCAGTGAAAACCTTGCCAAGGTGGAAACGGGCATCACGCTGAAGGAAGGGGAGAAGGTGGTGGTCGGCACCAGCGTGATCAAGGACCGCGGTCTCATCGTGGTGCTCACCGCCCGGCGCGTGAACTAGAGGGCTATTCCTCGCCGAACAGATTCAAGACTTGAACCCGCAGATGGCGCAGATAAAAAACCGAGCCCTGGCTTTTCATCTGCGCCATCTGCGTCATCTGCGGTTCAACACCTTCATTTCCCCAGTTCCGCCAGCAGTTCCGGCTGCACGCCGCGGGTGCCCACCACCATGTTGCCGGTCTTGAACCAGCCCTGGTTTCCCTCCCAGTCAGTGATCACGCCGCCCGCCTCCTGCACCAGCAGGGCACCGGCGGCGAGGTCCCAGGGCTTGAGGCCCAGCTCGAAGTAGCCGTCGAAGATGCCGCAGGCCACGTGGGCCAGATCCAGCGCGGCGCTGCCGGCGCGGCGGATGCCCTTGGCGCGGGGGAACACCCGGCCCAGGGC
>JAFJUR010000242.1 GCA_017859995.1 Holophagaceae bacterium
GGAGCTGATGAAGTTCGACAGCGACTACAAGATGAACCCGCCCCTGCGCACCGAGGCTGATATTCAGGCCGTGCTGGAGGCCATCGCCGACGGCACCGTGGACGCCATCGCCACGGACCACGCCCCCCATGGCTGGGACGACAAGGAAGTGGAGCTGCCCATCGCGGCCTTTGGCGTCATCGGCCTGGAAACGGCCCTGCCCCTCACCCTGGAGCTGCTGGTGAACCGCCAGGTCATCAGCCTGGCCAAGGCCATCAGCCTGCTCGCCTGGGAGCCCGCCAAAGTCTTCCACCTCGACCAGCAGGGTCTGGGCAGCCTCCGCCCCGGCGCCCCCGCCGACTTCGTGCTCTTCGACCCTGAAGGCAAGGTGCAGGTGGATCGCGCCTTCATCCAGTCGAAGTCCTACAACACGCCCTTCAAGGGGTGGAGCCTGCCCGGCAAGCTGCTCGGCACCTGGGTGGGCGGCAAGCGCGTCTGGGGCTGAGGCCCCGTTCCCGATGGGCATTCCTGTTGCGTTTCCGGAGGTTCCCATGCTGAAGGTCCACGTCGCGCAGCACCACGCCGAGGCCCATCTGGTGAGCGCCCTGCTGCAGGCCCGCGGGATTCAAGCGGAAGTTCGCGGCGAGGCCCTCTTCACCATCCTCGAGGCCCCCGCCATCATTCCCGGCGCCGCGCCGGAAGTCTGGATCGCCGATTCCACGCGGGCGGCGGAGGCCCTGGAGCTGGTCCGTCTGCACGTGAAGGGACTGGCCTTTCCCGAAGGCGCAGGCCCCACCTGGCAATGCCCCGCCTGCGGCGAGACCCATGAGGCCCAGTTCACCGCCTGCTGGAAGTGCGACACCGTCCAGCCGGGTGCTTCTTCCTGACGCCATCCCCGAGGCGCCCATGAACCATCTCTCCCCGAAAACCCTCGTCACCGCCTGGGTCGAGGCCTTCAACCGCCGCGACGTGGAGGCACTGGCCGACATGTACGCCGAGGACGCGGTGAACCACCAGGTGGCGGAACGTCCCGTGGAGGGACGCGCCGCCATCCGCGCCATGTTCGCCGACGGGTTCGCCGCGGCGGAGATGGTGTGCATCGCGGAGAACCTCTTCGAGGACGGCGACTGGGCCATCCTCGAATGGCGCGACCCCCTGGGCCTTCGAGGCTGCGGCTTCTTCCACGTGGTGGCGGGACGCATCGTCTTCCAGCGGGGCTACTGGGACAAGCTCAGTTTCCTGCGCCAGCACGGACTGCCCATTCCCCAGTGTTGAAGGGCAGGATCAGCGGGCCGCCTGCAGGACGGCCTGCTTCAGCTCGGGTCGCACGGCCACTTTGGCGGCCTCGGCCTGACCCAGGCATGCCTGGGCCTGGGCAAGATCCCTGGCCTCAAGGTGCAGCGCGATGAGGTTGTTCCAGGCATTCCCGTGGCCAGGGTCGGTCTGGACGGCGAGCCGCAGCTGGGCCCGGGCCTCGTCCCGGCGGCCAAGACGATAGAGCGCATTCCCCCGGAGGAAGTGGTAGTCCGCTGGGACGCCATAGGGATTTTCGGTATCGTGCAGCGGCCCCCTCCGCGCAGCCCGGATGTCCACCTCGTTGCGCAGGGCGAGCAGGAGCGGCCACGCGCAGCCGATCGGATCGGACACCCGCGAATTGACCGCCTCCAGGTTGGATTTCGCGGCCTGTTCTTCCGCTTCCGCCTGCGCCTTCAGATGGGCCACCTGATCGCGGTAGATCCGGTCGAGGGAGGCCAGGCTCGTTTCAGCCACGTCCAGATGGGCCAGAGTCCCCTTGAAATCCTTGGCTTCATAGGCCATGCGGGCGAGCAGGAAGTGGCCCTCGTAGTGATCCGGAATCTGCGCCAGGCAGGGGCTCAGCAGGGTCCGGGCCTCCTCGAACCGGCCGGCCCCCACGGCCCGGTTGGCCCGGTCCATGGAGGCATCCACCGCACGGTAGCGGCGGAAGATGGAGGCATCCAGCCCCTGGGCCCTGGCCTCCGGCACGAGGCCGAACGCCAGAGGCACAAGGACAAGACAAGTTCTCAACAGGCGTGGACAGGTCCGGATCATGCGCTGCTCCCGGATGACGTTCCAAGGATACGTCGCCGGCCAGCCTGGCGCTGGTGGATCCTACAGGGTCTTCATGTCCAGGACGAAGCGGTAGCGCACATCGTTCTTCATCATGCGCTCGTAGGCCTGGTTCACCTGCTGCACGGGGATGAGCTCGATCTCGGAGACGATGCCGTGCTCGGCGCAGAAGTCGAGCATCTCCTGGGTCTCCTTGATGCCGCCGATGAGCGAGCCGCTCAGGGTGCGGCGGCCGAAGATCAGCGACCCGGCGGCCACGGGGGTGGGTTCGGGGGGCACCCCCAGCAGCACCATGGCGCCCTCGATCCGAAGCAGCCCGAGGTACTTGTTGTAGTCATGGGGCGCCGAGATCGTATCGATGATCAGATCGAACCTGCCGGCCAGGTGCTTGAAGGTGGCGTCGTCCGAGGTGAGTCCGAAGTGGTGGGCACCCAGTTTGCGCGCATCGGCCTCCTTGGCCTTCGAGGTGCTCAGCATGGTCACCTCCGCACCCATGGCCGCGGCGATCTTCACCGCCATGTGGCCCAGGCCGCCGAGGCCCACCACGCCCACCTTGTCGCCCTGCTTCGTCTTCCAATGGCGCAAAGGGGAGTAGGTGGTGATGCCCGCGCAGAGCAGCGGCGCGGCGGCAGCGAGGTCGAGCTTCGGCGAGATCTTCAACGTGAAAGCCTCGTCCACCACGATGCTCGACGAATAGCCGCCGTAGGTGAGGGTCTTCCGGTCCATCTCCGTGCCGTTGTAGCTGAAGGCGGCGCCCTTCTCGCAGAACTGCTCGAGGTTCCGCTGGCAGCTGGGGCAGCCCACGCCCGCCAGGTCACCCACCTTGAAGGCCTTCACATGGGCGCCCACGGCGGTGACCTTGCCCACGATCTCGTGGCCGGGAACCATCGGATACTTCGAGCCGCCCCACTCGTCGCGCACCTGGTGGATGTCCGAGTGGCAGATGCCGCAGTAGGCGATCTCGATCTGG
Source organism: Holophagaceae bacterium (assembly GCA_017859995.1). GTDB lineage: Bacteria > Acidobacteriota > Holophagae > Holophagales > Holophagaceae > Geothrix. The sequence goes on from JAFJUR010000242.1 coordinate 3,038, forward strand.
ACGTCGTGGGCGCCCA